>JBCDDK010000021.1:0-69567 GCA_039180345.1 Cyanobacteria bacterium P01_G01_bin.39
CTCTACCAGTCTTCCTGGTGCTATTAGCGCAGTGGAACCACTTCGATTCCATCCCGAACTCGATTGTGAAATGCTGTTGCGGCGAAGATACTTGGGGGGTTGCCCCCCGGGAAAATAGCTCAGTGCCAGGTTCTTTTTTTCTTCTCTTCAATCAATTTTTTGGTCTTTTTCTACCCTCCACGTTGTGTGTTCTTTGGACTCATCTTTTTCCTTCAATCAAGATGGGTTTTTTTTTACTTTTTCGCCTCAAATTACATCAAATCATAAAAAATAAAAAGCAATTTGATATTTGTTCTTGGCATTATTCAGTTATGCATCGATAATTATCTAAAAGGCTAAATAGTAAGAATCTGAACTTTAAATTTTATTTAAGTATTTTTCTAAACTATGTCTTGTCCTAGTGTTTTGAGTTGACAAATTAAAATTATGCATACAGCTTTGGCAAAAATTCTAGTGGTAGATGATGATCCAGCTATTAGGAATCTGATATTTCGTTTTCTTAGCCAAAAAAACTATTTACTTGAATCTGCTGTTGATGGACAAAGTGCATTAACTGTTTTTGAACAATTCAATCCTGATTTAGTAATACTAGATGTTAACTTACCAGATGCATTAGGTTACAATCTTTGCGAGGAGATGCAACGGCATACAGATGTATTTATTCTTATGCTGACAAGTAGAGCTGATGCTGCCGATAAGAAAGAAGGATTTATGAAGGGAGCGGACGATTATTTAACGAAACCTTTCGATCTTCAAGAACTAGAGTACCGAGTTAAGGCAATTTTGAAACGGCAGAGAAGTGTGACGACATCAGAAAAACAACCTTTAGTGTTTAGCAATATGATCATAGACCCAGTTCGTCGAGAAGTAAAAATCAATGAAAAGATGATTTCATTGACAGCTCTGGAGTTTGATCTCTTACATTTTTTGGCTACTCGCCCAGGAAGGGTATGGAAGAGAGATGAGTTGATTCAGAATGTTTGGGACTATGATTATGTCGGAGATCAAAGAGTTGTAGATGTCCATATTGGACAAATTCGCAAAAAGATTGAAATCGATTCTACCGAACCGTGTTTTATTCAAACAGTAAGAGGTGTAGGATATAAATTTGAAGTTGATACTGTTGTTGAGTAAAATTAAATTAGTATAAACCAACTCGCATTAGTTTTAATTTATTAATTTACAATTAAAAATCATCTTCGTTAGAGATAGCGCTGTTTGACTTAAGCTTTACTATTAATCATAGTGTAAATTGCTTTCTTAATTGCTTGTTTTTGTTCAGCATCATAATTCCAGCGCTCCAAAAATGATTGATATTTTTTGCTTTCTCCCATAAGGGTACTTTGTAGTTTTTGCAGCTCTTGCCAGATCAGGTCAGAGTTAATTTTGTGAATTAACTTACTAGTGCGATGATAAACTTTGAGAGAATCTTTCTTACTTTCATAATCATTATGCCGATTATGGCTAATGCTCATTGCATATGACATTGCTAAATTTTTGACCAAAAGTTCACTCGATAATTCGATAGCACTGTCTAATCCTTTTATTATTCCCAGAGAAGGATTATCTGCCAGAGATAAATTGCTGGTGAGGTAAGAGACAAAAAATCCCCTTCCTCCATTTTTAGTGCTTAATATCGATGAAACAGCTTGCTGAACTTCAGCTTCGCTTAATTCATTAGCATGTATTTGATCCATTAGGGATTGTGTGGCTGCGATCGCTTGAGGAAAAGACAATGATTCTAGTTTAGATTGATCAGTCATCATATTTTCAAGGCAAATTATTGATGAGTAAAAATATTGTTTAACATTGTTTAACAATGTACTGTTTAATCTAGCTAACTAATTAAGATTTAGAAATCTCTCCAAAGCTTGGGTTATGGATGGAGGCCAACGGCGGATATTTTTAATCCAATCAAGGTCTTGATAGCGATTGTCTAAACCGATCGCTGCTACCCAGTTACTTTCAGCTTCACCTTGCTTTCCCTCAACCCATAAAGCAGCAGCTAGTGCCGCACGCATGTCGGAATACATTGGATATTTACGTACTAGATTACGCATATTGCGAACTGCTTGGGGGCGATTACCAATTTGATATTGAATTAAAGAAGCATTTCCCCTTGCCATAGGGAAAGTAGGAGCAAGATCGGCAGCTAATTGATAATCTTCTAAAGACTCTTGCCATTTTTGCTGCCCTGCCTTGGCATTCCCTCTATTGTTCAATGCTATGGGATCTTGAGGATTAATTTGTAAAACATGATTGTAATCAGCGATCGCTTTCTCCCACTGTTTCTTCCCTTCATAGGCGATCCCACGATTTAGATACGCATCGGGATATTCTGGTGCAATTTCAATTGAACGATCAAAGTCAGCAATTGCCTCTGCCAACTTGTATTGACCAATACGGACATTTCCACGATTACTCCAAACAGCAGGATTATTGGGAAAGCTTTCCACTAGAGTTGTCCAATAAGTTTCGGCTTTGGCAAAATCACCTTTTTCTGAGGCACGAAATGCCATTTTGGCAATTTTTTCTCCCTGTGCAATCTCTAGTTGGGAGGACTTAGGCAATTGTTCGGCAAATGCAACATTCGCAGTGCTTCCTAACCCCCAGATTGGGATTAAGAAGAGTAAAATCAGACTAATTAACCAACGATTCATTATTATTCTAATCATTTTAGACCTTTATAATTAAGATATATTAAAGCTTTTACAATACACAATGTATTATAAATAATTCGCATGCAGCTCTAAATTCACAAAAACAGCCCCCAAAGTTTGAATTTTTCTTAACATTTGCTGATAATAAGCTGACATGATATTTAAGTTTTGTTCAAATATAGTCCTTTTATAGTGACAAGTCGTTAAAAGTATGCGATACACGGAAAACAGAAATATGAAAATGAGAGCGAAATGGTTAGCTAAACTATGGGAGTACGATTTTTAAGTAGGGTGTCACTATTTATCATCATGTTAGTGTTGCCACAGTTTGTCACCTCAACTTCAATCTCTCAATCATTACTTTGTTCATCTGTGCTAGCAGACGATATTAAATCTCTGGGTGATAGTGGAGACGATGGTGATGCTGGAAAAAAAGGCAACAACGGACGTGATAGTGACAATTTGACGGTGTTTGCCGATGGCTCGCCCATGACTCTGGATTTGACGGGAGGTGATGGTGCTGCGGGAGAGCAGGGAAAATCAGGTGATGATGTCAATTGCGAACAGCCGACAGATTCTGTAGGTAAGAATTTGCGAGGTGCTGATGGTGGCAATGGTGGAGATGGTGGAGATGGCGGGGTTGGAGGCAATGGAGGATCTTTAACGGTTTATACCACTAATAAAGAGGATTTGAAGCAAATTTATGTAATCGCCGCTGGTGGAGAAGGAGGTGCGCCAGGTTTGGCAGGAGATGGAGGAGAAGGTTGTGAATGCGATCGCCCTTACTGGAATGAAGAAACCTGTTTTGGAGAACCTGGAAGCTCCAACTATAGCTGTACAACTGAAGAGTTTCAGTGTCTTGATGGTTATGCTGGAAGAAAAGGTAGATCAGGAAGAAAAGGAAGAGATGGCAAGATGGGAACTTTGACCTTGCTTAATTTGGACAAATCTCTATCTCCAGACTTTCCTGAAGTTACTGCTCCTATCAGCGAACTAAAAGGTAGAGGATTTACTCTTTCTCGAAACATCTGGCGTAATCAAGATAATGCCTCTGCTTTATTTGCCCCTGGCTCAGCTATTGCCGATAAATATAAAGAACTTGTTGCTCGATATGAACATTCAGTACTGCTAGTTTGGGATGCTCCCCAGCCATTAGAAAACTTTGATGATCAAAAAATTACATTGAGTCTTAAAGGGTCAAATGATGCCAACATTTTCTTGCCTGAAGATTTATGGTTAGAAACGAAGAAGGTTAAACGGGAGAAGGTTACCGAATTGTTTGTCTTTAATGCTGTACGCACCAAAGATGTGGATGATTTAGAAATTGAGGGCTTGTCTGGTCAAGGTTCAAACCTAGAGTTAGAAGTAGTTGATGAGGCAGAAAAGTCTAACATAATTGCTACTGATTTTTCGATTAAGTATCTTGTTGGAGAACCGTCAGAAGACAAGGGATTTTTGGGTCTAGGTAGTGATACTGATTATAAAACCAAATATGAAGGGTTAATTCCCCCAGAAGCGATCGCTCAAGATGGAAATTTATTTAGCTTAAAATTAGGGCAACTGCCGATTCCCCCGCAATATCTCCAACCAGGACTGAAAGTTGAAGTAGAGGTAGTCGCAAAACGTTCCTTGGGAGAAAACTCTCAGGTCAAAAAACTATCCACTCGTACTAAAATTGACCAGCCTGATAGTTAGTATTAGGGTTGCAGCTATTGGAATAGAAATTTTATAAGTTAGAAACGGTTTGAATCACGACTTCAATTGCCCGCTTAACAGTAGCATCCTTATCATTAATAACTATTGTCTCAGAAGTGGTGCGTTGAGCTACTACAGCACAGACGCAGGCGGCAGTAAAACCATATACTCCAGCCATTTTAAATAAAGTACCAACTTCCATTTCATAGTTGAGGATGTTTAGCTGACGATAAGTATTGGTAATTCCTGTTAACCAGGATTGAAGATGGAGGTTAGCTGAAGATTCAATTCTTTCTTGTCCTTCATAAAAAGTATCTACTGAAGCTGTAATGCCTAGATGATGGGGGATTTTCAATGCACGAGCCGCTTTAACCAAAGCTACCGTTAAAAACGGATCTGCGATCGCGGGATATTCCACAGGAGCGATGTCTAATGCTGCTCCTTGGCGACATAAGCTTCCTTGAGATATAACAAGATCACCTACTGGAATATAAGGCTGAATTGAACCACAAGTACCAATGCGAATAAATTGTTTAATTCCCACCTGTACTAGTTCATTGACAACAATACTCATTGAAGATGCTCCCATGCCGCTGGTAGCCACTAGTATTGGTTTCCCGTTTGCTAAATTGCCTAGATAACTATTAAGTCCTCGGTATTCTGATAAATTTATTACATTTTGTAAATAGGTGTGAGCGATATATTGCGATCGCTCTGGCTCTCCAGATAATAAAACTGTTTCAGGTATATTTGAACCAAAATCTGACTGGCTAAAGCCAATATGATAAAGTTTCATTTTTGAAATATTAAGAATATTAGGGTTATAAATTATGTGTCAGATTAGCACCAATTCACTGATCACTAATTATTATTGACTGATACTGTATGATGGTAACTCTTGAAAAATTTTCCGAAATTGTCACTAACTGTAAAAAAAGCATTGTGGGGAAACATTTACCCAATGCTTTATATGTTCATAGCGAAGCTTTAGCTCATCTCGATCCTGTTCTTCAAGATTATGAATATCAAGCCAGAAAATTAATAGATAATCTTGACCATGCCACTATCGTCAAGTTTGGTACGGATCAACCCAAAATTTCCTATTTGTATTATCCTGATTTTGACCAAGATCCTCACCCGCAATTACATCAGAGCATAGTAGTGGATTTGGCGAAAGCACGAGTCTCAGTCAGGCAATACCATAATTCCCATAACCCGCCGATTTTACATCGCAAAGAAACTTTTGTTAGTCCAGATTATCCTCTATATAATGTTTTTGCTGAATTAACTAAAGAAGAAGTTACTTTAGGTTTATTGGATAACTCTCGCCATATTGGTACCTTGCAAGAGTGGACTCGATTACTTTTGCAGCAGGGAATATCAATAGTCGGTCATCACGTAGCTTGTCCCATAGATTCACCTGTCGCAGGCAAAAAAACTATCTTAATTGAAAGACACAAGGCAGCCTTAAAGCGTACTGAATTATCTCGCCCTGTCAAAATTGCCTTGGAAGCTGGCTTGTTTAAGCCAGGAACCACTTTTTTTGACTATGGTAGTGGTTATGGAGAAGATACTAGACAGATTGACAATCTTGGTTATGAGAGCTCTGGTTGGGACCCTTATTATAATCCTCATGGCAAGATCAAAGCGGCGGATATTGTCAATCTAGGCTACATAATTAACGTCATTGAAGACATAGCAGAGCGCAGACAAACTTTAATTAAGGCATGGGAATTAGCGGGTAAAGTTCTAATTGTGTCAGCGCAAGTTTTAGTCGATGATCGTCGTCGTGGTCTCGTGGCTTATGGTGATGGTGTAATAACTAACCGCAACACATTTCAAAAGTACTATGAACAAGAAGAGTTAAAGCTATATATTAATCAGGTTTTAAATGTCGAGTCTATTCCTGCTGGCTTAGGTATTTATGTTGTTTTTCGTCACGAGGCTGAAGCTGAATTTTTCCGCGCTTCTCGGCTGTATTCTCGTCTTAGCACTCCTAGAATTCAGGCTAAGGTTAGAAATTTCGAGGATTACCGAGAACTATTAACTCCTCTGATGGATTTTTATACTCACAGAGGTCGATTACCTATTAAAGGAGAGTTGCCTTCTGAATCAGCCATTAAAGCCGAATTTAAGAGCTATCATCGAGCTTTCAAGCTAGTACTACAGGCGACAGATCGTCGTGAATGGGATGCCATTGCCGAAAAGCGTCGTCAAGATTTATTAGTATATCTAGCATTAGGGAAATTTAGCGGTCGTCCCACAATTAGAAAATTAGCTTCTGAAATAAAAGCTGATGTTAAAGACTTATTCGGCAGTTATAAACAGGCTTGCACTATTGCCGATTTGTTGCTGATTAATGTGGGAGATATGAATAAAATCGCCAATCTTTGTCGAGCCAGTAAGATCGGGAAACAACTAAATAATGCGATCGCCGTACATATTAGTGCCTTAGAAAAGTTGCCGCCCTTATTGCGACTTTACGAAGGTTGCGCCAGCCGCAATTTTTATCGTTTAGAAAACGCGAATATCGTTAAGCTTTATTATAATAAGCCCAAAATAACTTATTTGGTTTATCCAGAGTTTGATACTCAAGCTCATCCTACTTTACAGGCAACTATGGAGGTTGATTTACACAACTTGTCTGTTACTTATCACGACATCTCTGACGAGACTAACCCGTTGATTCTGCATCAAAAAGATGCTTTAGTTGCTCCTGACTATCCTAGTTACAAAAAGTTTGTTCGCTTGACTAAAAAAGAACAAAAGTCAGGCTTGCTTGAAAATAGAGATGCTATTCGTCGTCTTCACGGTTGGTTACGTTGCTTAAGAGAACATGAAGTAACAATTGAAGGACATAAGTTAACTAGCGGATAAAACTGAAGTCTAATTTTATGAGGTAAAGCAATCCGACAGCACTGGTCGATTGAGAATCAACTCCATTGGGTATTGGATGTGACTTTTGGAGAAGATGTCTGTCGTATCCGTACAAGCAATGCGCCCCTCAATATGGCTTTACTGAAGCGGTGGAGTATCAATCTGCTCAATCAAGAAACCAGTTTCAAGCGCAGCACTCGCCAAAAAGCGAGACGAGCCAGCATGGATAAGAGGTCTTTACTGAAAATACTCGCAGCTCTGATTCCTTTAGAGTCTAACGCTTCTGAGGTTTAAATTTTCTTGCGTTTACCCTGATATTCGGGTATAGATATCTGTATTGTTTTTTTCAGATTCTAATTCCTCACATTGATTTTGCGCGTCTCGGCATCAAGACAAATCCACCCCAGATCCTGTAGACGAGTGGTTAGGTTAGAAATAGTTACACCCAGTTCTTCAGTCATTTGATAAAGATGTTGCCATTTAGTCAAATCTCTACCCTGTTTTAATTTTATTAATATATGCTGAGGCATTAACAAACATCCTGCAAAATATTGCGCCTGCCATTCAATTTTTTCTAAATTACTACTACGACAAAGGAAAGGTTGTACTTTAACTTCTATTCCTTTTTTCTTGAGTTTGATATAGCTCTCAACCTTTTTAGTATCAATATGTAAGACCCAGTGTCCAATTTCGTGGGCAATAGTTGACTCACCAAAACCACCTTTTAACTGAGGAATATTTTCGTTAATTTCAATTAGTTTTTCTAAGGGTAAAATGCGTGCTGCGATCGCACCTTGTTCATCATCAGCAATTTTATCCCACACCAGGTCAAGATCTAAAAATTCAGCAATGAGACTGGCATCTATAGGTAGCTGTAATTGATTTTGCGATCGCTCCATCCGCAACCATACATCTAAAGCGGCAGCTTCAATCTCTAATTTAGACATGAAGCGAAACGGGCGAAAAACACTCACAAGCAACTCAAATAATTATTGATTGTCATTAGTGGAAGCTTCACGAAATACTCTTTGAGCAAATTCAGGGTTTTCTCTCATTCTACGGAATAAAACGGGCATGTCCTTGTAATGCTGCTTGAGTAAATCTTCCTCCTGCTGAGGGATTCTCCCCGCTAGAAAGATTAACTCTTCTTCGTTTAATTGTAAATGCTTTGCCAAACCGCGAATCACTTCTTCTTTGGGGGCATAATCTGCTCGATTATTCTCTAGTTTAGAAAGATAGGTAAAGTCAATCTTAAGTAATTTAGCTAGTTCTCTTTGAGAATACTTGCGTTCTTTTCTAGCTTGACGAATTAACTGACCAAAATCATCTGACACTTTTAATGTTCCTATTAACTCTTTACTTCATCTTAGTTTAGCTTGAATAAACAATCAACATATTATTTCGGATTTCCATAGCTAATAAAACGATTTATAGCAAAAATTTAATATGGTTTTTTAGTAAATTAAGACCTTATTAAACATATTGATTTATAAAATTGAAAATATAAATAGTTACAATCTTGGATCGACAGGTTCACTTTCGAGTGCCAATACCCCAAACACGCATTCATGAACCTTTCTCATATGAAGAAATCTTTTACCCGTTACATCTTCAATATCTAAAATATCATCTTGTTGCTGTTGAATACTTTTAGAACTTGTTGAGGCATCTAGGGATTTTACTGGTTCGCAGTATGTTTTAGCAGCATTTACGCTAACTAATTCTCGTTCGGGATAGCGCAATGCAGTCAGCTTGCCACCAAAGACGCAGCCTGTATCGATATCAATTGTGTTATTCAGCCATTCAGCTTCTAGTACGGGAACATGACCGTGTACTACTGTTGCTTTGCCTCGATATTCATTTGCCCACGGTAACGCACGGGAAAACCAAACTCATCTATTTCTCCTGTAGTTTCACCATATAAAGCAAAGTTACGAACATAACCCGAACCTCTACCCTGTAATTCTTCTCTTAATCCTGCATGAGCAACCACTAATTTACCATCGTCTAAAACATAGTGGCTGATGAGAGATTTTAACCAGGTATTAATTTCTTGCTGCTGTTGTAGTGTGATGGTGTCTAATTCTGTCATGGTTTGTTCTAAACCATGATTCAGCTTAACGTTCTTACCGTTTAGCTTTCGCATTAATTTATTTTCGTGATTGCCTAGAATACAAAGAGCAGAATTAGCTTTCAGCATATTGTGTACTAGCTTAAGAGTATCAAAGATTCTCTCCCCGCGATCGACTAAATCCCCCAAAAATATTGCTTTACGACCTTGAGGATGAAGATAAACGGGAAAATTCCAGAAGCTAGATCGATCTGTATCTTCTTGCGCCACATATTCTAGTCTTTCTAATAACTTTTCCAATTCATCACAACAACCATGAACATCGCCAATAATATCGAAAGGTCCATGCTCTTGTTTGCGGTTTGTCCACATTGGCTGCTTGACAACTTCTACCGTTTCAATTTCTTCGACAGAAGACAGCTTATAAATAAATCTAAAACCTTCTCGTTTTAAATTTTTGAGTGATCGCTTTAAACTACGAGTGTGATTCTTGACTACGTGAGAACCAAACTGTCTGTTGGGACGTTGTTTATTTCGTTCGTGACATACCGACTCAGGTAGATCGAAGACAATTGCTACGGCAAAACAATGATATTTTTTGGCAAGAGCAATCAATGTCTTTCTGCTTTCTGGCTGTACGTTAGTAGCATCTATTACTGTTAGCTTTCCTGCTGCTAAACGTTTGGCGCTAATGTAATGTAAGACATCGAAAGCATCCTTAGTGGCTGCTTGGTCGGTTTCGTCATCGGATATTACACCCCGAAAATAATCTGAAGAGAGAATTTCGGTGGATTTAAAATGTTTATGGGCAAAGGTGGATTTTCCTGCACCAGAGGCACCAATTAAAACGATTAACGATAGTTCTGGGAAAGTTATTTTCATTAATACTCTTTATCATTTAACTTATAGATAAAACATTCAATTATATCGTGTAGTAGTAATAACGCAGCTTCTTGCACTTGTCCATCTTGATCGTGCAATGCAGGTATTATTAATTCAATACCTTTTATTCCCAAATCAAAAGCATCAAAAAGAGCATTTATTCTTTCAGTTGATGAATTATTCTCAAGTCTTTGCTCAATATCATTCACAATTGACTTACATGTATGTTTACTATAGATAAATGTTAGAAATATAGAGTATCTTAAACTGCGATCGCATTATCCAAACCTATCATCGGCAATAGAGCGAACGCCTTGTTTTGTGTGTACTTTTACCAGTATTCCCAGATACAATAGATATGTAGTTATTTTCGGATGATACATTTTCATGACTGCATCAAAAACCAACCGCATCGATCTTAGAGTAAGTAAAGAACAAAAAGACCTATTAGAAACAGCAGCTTCAATCAAAGGTATTAGTTTAAGTGCTTATTTACTGGCTAATTGTCTGGAAATTGCCCAAGAAGATATCGCCAAACATCAGAAGTTAGTTTTATCAGATCGCGATCGCGATTTATTCTTATCTTTAATAGTCAACCCGCCTCAACCCAAGCAAGATTTGATCGAAGCAATGCAAGAGTTTCAACAAGAGTATGAGTAGAGTGAAATGGGTAATTAATCTTCTAGACAAGAGTTTTAATAGATCTACTTTTGATAGTAGAAACTTACAACTCGATAATTATCTCAAAAAATATGCTTGGCAAAATCAGCAGAAACGTTATTCGATGACTTTTGTAGCAACAGTTGAAGATAGTAAAGAAATTGCAGGTTACTATTGCACTAGTGCTTCAAGTATAGAATTTACCAATATTCCAGATTCTTTAAAGAAGAAATTGCCAAAATATCCCGCACCTGTAATGTTAATTGGACAATTGGCAGTAGATCGAAAAATGCAGGGTCAAGGCTTAGGAAAAGTTTTGTTAATGCACGGTTTATCTAAAGCAGTCCGTATCAGTGGGGAAATGGGTCTATTTGCTGTCATAGTAGATGCTATAGATGAGTCTGCCAAAGAATTTTATCTCAAATATGGTTTTATTGCATTACAAGATGCGGAATCTTCGCTGATATTGCCAATTAAAACGATTATTGCCAGTCGTAGATAAATTTAGAAATAAGCAGACTGATTGTTTTATCAATTGATAAATATTGCCATTTGGGTTGGCGTACCAACTTGTTCATCTTGTTCTCCAATACCTTGAAAAGTTGCTTGATAATTAAACCTTTGAGCGACATCGTTTGCCCAATTCTGAAATTCTTGTCTTGTCCATTCAAAACGATGATCTCGGTGACGTAGTTTGTCATTGGGTAATGATTGAAAAAGCACGTTGTATTCAATATTGGGAGTAGTGAAAATAACTAATTTGGGTCGAGCAAATTCAAAGACAACTCTGACTAAAGTATTAAGACGATTAGGATCTAAATGTTCGATGACTTCAATTAGTGTGGCTGCATCATAGCCAATAAAACGTTTATCTCGATAAGTTAATGAACCTTGAATAAGTTGAATCTTATCTTGTTGATGAAAAGGTAAATCGTCAAGTTTAAGTCTTTTTTTTGCTATTTCTAAGGCCCGATAAGAAACATCGACCCCAGTAATTTGCTCGATAGATTTATTGTGGAGTAGATATTTTAATAATCTAGCCTCACCACAACCTAGATCGATTACTCGCTTTACTCGATACTCGTTTAAAGTTTGTGCCACTAACTCCAATCTTTGCTGATTAAGGCTAATTGGTTTCTCAATTGCTGCTTCTTCTCGATCTTGCACTGAATCTTTTTCTTCAAGATCCCGACCATCTTCTTCAGCTAATTGTGATAATGCTTTTCTGGCTAAACTCCAACGACGCTTGAGATATCTTTGGGTAATTTGTTCTTTATAAGGATGAGTGTTTAACCATCCCTCACCATGACGTAAGAGCTTTTCAATTTCTTTGTCTCCTACCCAATAATGTTTATCGTCATCTAAAACGGGAATTAAAACGTAAAGATGGCTGAGTAAATCTGCTAGACGAATATTATTGGATGAAGTTTCAGGACCTTCAAATCGAGATTTAGAGCTGGTTTATGTTTATCTAAACATAAATATACATCTGTATTAACTAATATAATAGCCTGTGAAAATTTTGTGTAAATCGCGATCGCTTGATTTTTCTGCATTTTAGCTAGACTAGCTGATACAAGATAGATTCTGGTATTTTTTACTTTGAAGCTTTTGTAAATATATGATCGCCTGAAAATTCTAATACGCCTAAAGTTGCTCTTTTTCATAAAATCAGTTCAATAGAATGAAAAATATTCTTAGGTGCAGTTTTACTAATATCCACCAGGTTTTGCTAAACTTTCAAACCTAGTTAATTCGGCATTAAATAATAATTTAACCGTTCCTACAGGACCGTTACGGTGTTTAACAATACTCACCTCAGTAATACCGCGATCAGGAGTATCGGGATTATAATACTCATCGCGATAAATCATCATTACTAAATCCGCATCTTGCTCAATACTGCCACTTTCTCTCAAATCAGATAGCATGGGACGCTTATTGGTTCGTTGTTCCACCCCTCGACTTAGCTGGGATAAAGCAATAATTGGCACGTTTAATTCTCTTGCCAAACCCTTTAAGCTTCGGGTCATTTTTGATAGCTGCTGGACACGGTTATCATTATCGCCACCTTCCATTAGCTGTAGATAATCAATCATCACTAAGCCCAAAGGATCTTTTTGTTGTGCTTGGAGTCGGCGAACTTGCGATCGCATTTGCATCACTGTCAGGTTGGCGGTATCGTCGATATAGATGGGTAATTCTGAGAGTCTTTCCACCCCGTCAATTAGCTGTCCAAACTCATTTTGAGCAATTCTACCTGAACGCAAGCGGTTACTGGGAATCCGCGCCTCCCCTGATAGCAGCCTTTGGGTAAGCTGTTCCCGCGACATTTCTAAACTAAAAACTGCGATCGGTAATTTGGAATCTCGGGCAATGTTGGAAGCTACGCATAAGGAAAATGCGGTGTTGTGGACGCAAATGTCATTAGCTACAAAATTGTGAGTCTGAGAAATAGTTAGGTCATATACCTGCTGTTCGCCGATATATTCAATACTGACAATTTCATCCCAATAAACTTCGCTTGTCGCCAAATTCTGCAAAGAGACATTTTCTAAAGCATAAGCTAGCTTGAATAATCTTTCTCTAGATAAAGCTCGTTTATTCACATGAATATTACTATAAACTTCTATTCCTGCCTCTTTTACCACAGATTGCCAAGATTTACTTCCTTTCGCTTGTGCTAATTCCTCCCAAACTTCAACGGGAATTAAATCACAATTTGTTTGATACCTTCTTTTTGATATGGCTTGGCTAACAGTTTCCATTGCCTCCTCCTTACCAAAAATACCAATATCATCAACAAAAGTTTTAATTGATTTGGCATCAGTAATATCCAACTGCCAAATTTGCCTTTGTTGCTTCTGATATTTAACAAAACGATGTTTTACAGCAGCAATAATGCCAAACCGTAATAGTAAATGCTGGATTTGCCTTGCCAACTTCTCACTAGCCGTAGCATAACCAAGCTGTGACTGACCGCTTGATAGTAATGTAGCCCAACCATCGGTAGCAAACAGTCGATTTAAAAACAAAGCTACTAATTTAGATTGAAGCTTAAAAACAAAGGTCGGAATAATTTTCTGATGAGCATTTTTGCCCCACAAACCTAATTCTTGTAACCATAAAGTCAAAGCATTAGGACTGCTTTTTGCGATCGCCGACATACCATGAGGAACCAGATCCTCAAATTCCAATGCTAATAAATCGCACAATTTAGTGATTGTTGCATAATCTGGAACACAACTACCCTTAGTCCAACATCCAACTAATGAGGGACTGACTTCTAAGGATAATGCTATTCGATTGAGTGAAAAACCTCGGCTGCTTATAGCTTGTTTTAAATTGATGGCAAATATTTGACTTTGCTGCTGAAGAAAGCTTCGATCTTTACTTACTCTGATCGATGTTGTTCTTTTGCCATTAGAATTAGACTCTGTGGCGATTAGTCCTATAAAATCAGCAAGAGCATTAGTAAAATCTTGTCTTAATATTAGATTACTGTTGGTGAATTCAGGACAAGTTTTAGTTAAACATCCATCCCCAATTAAGTAGGCTAGCAGTTTGACCTTAGCTTCAGAAATAACCTCAGATCCAAATACCTTAACCTGACGAGGAACAGCAATTTTATCTCCTGTCTGTAGAACTCCTAAGCTGCGCCAGCCTTTAATCGTCAGAAAGGGATGGGACAGGGTAGTTTTGATGCTTCTTCCTAAACGAGTCGTGACACGATAAACGGGTTTTATTCCATCATCAACAAAAGCAGCGGGCTGTGTCCAAGTAAATCGCCAGTTGGGTTGTAGAGTTAGCAGAGAATCCTGGCGGTTATGATAGATATCGGCAATAGTTTTAACACTACCGTCTGCACATACTAACTCCGCATCTGCTGCCAAACATTTGCCCATTGATGGTCTACCAGCAATGATAATCAAATCAGAACGGCTAAAACCACTAGTCATAGCGTCCAAGTCATAATAACCCGAGGGAACACCAGGTAAAGCGGTTTCCTGATGCAGTTCTTCAATGGTATTAAAAGTATTAACTAGAGTTTCAGCAATGGGAACTAGACCCTCTTGGGGACGTTCTTGAGTTAAGCGGAAAATCTTTTGTTCGGCGGCATCCAGCACAACTTCCAGTTCTGAAGTATTGTCATAGCCCAAGTCAACTATTTCATGTCCCGAAGTTATCAACTGACGACGGACATACTTTTCCATGATCAAGTTGGCATAGCGGTCAATATTAACCGCTGACACAGTACGGTTCAGCAACTGCGCTAGTTTTGTTGTCCCCCCTACCTGTTCCAGTAAATCGCGATCGCTTAAATAGGTACTGACAGAAATAAAATCGGTGGGCTTACCTTTAGCATTAAGACTCAACGCCGCCTGATATATCTCCTGATGTGCCTTGACATAAAAAGCATCTTTAACGATTAATTCTCCCACCCTGGTAATCGCCTCAGGGTCAAAGAGAATGCCACCCAGGATTGCCTCTTCCGCCTCAATACTTGCTGGAGGTAAGTTATTTACTTCTGCCATTAATTACTTGAGATTCTTATACATTCATACAGTAGAACATTTATTCTCTAAGCTTGAATAATTTAAGGAAATGTTAGGGACTGGGGAGGCTGGGGAGGCAAGGGAGGCAAGGGAGGCAGGGGAGACTGGGGAGGCAGGGGAGACTGGGGAGGCAAGGGAGGCAGGGGAGACTGGGAGAAAAATTACTAAAAAAATCTAACAAAATAACTTTAAGTACAGAGTTTGCTGTAAACCTACAGTAAGCAGAATTCTGGTATTTTTTATGACTGATAACAAATATATTCTCTCTCTCGATCTGGGTACTACAGGGAATCGAGCCATTTTGTTTAACTATCAGGGGAATATTGTCAGTCAAGCTTACCAAGAATTGACCCAATATTATCCCCAGCCAGGATGGTTAGAACATGATGCCTTAGAAATCTGGCAGGGTGTATGTAACTGTATTCAACAAGCGATCGCCAAAAATGATGTTAAACCCGAGCAAATTGCCGCAATTGGCTTGACGGTGCAACGGGAAACTTGCTTACTCTGGGATAAAACTACAGGTAAGCCACTGCATAAAGCAATTGTTTGGCAAGATCGTCGTACTGCTGATCGCTGTGATCGTTTGAAAGCAGAGGGCAAAGCAGAGGTTATTGAACAAAAAACAGGCTTAGTATTAGATGCTTATTTTTCGGCTACCAAGTTAAGCTGGCTGATTGATTGGGTTAAGCAAAACCAACCTGATACCAACTGGGATAACGTCATGGCGGGGACAGTTGATACCTGGGCGTTGTGGAATCTGACAGGTAGACAGATTCATGCCACCGACATTAGTAACGCTAGTCGCACCATGTTGATGAATTTGGATACAGGAAACTGGGATGAGTCATTACTGGAACTATTTAACATTCCTCGCCAAATTATGCCCGAAATTAAACCTAGCATGGGAATTTTTGGAAACTGCGATCGCTCGATAATCGATGCTGAAATTCCGATTGCGGCAATCTTTGGCGATCAACAGGCAGCTTTATTTGCCCATGGTTGCGATCAGCCAGGATTACTCAAGTGTACCTATGGCACAGGCTGTTTTTTGGTGGCACAGACAGGAACAGAAGTTACTCGCTCTTATAATCGACTGTTATCTACAGTAGCCTGGAGTACTAAAGAGCAAACTAATTATGCCCTAGAAGGAGCGATTTTTACCGCAGGAGCATCAATTCAGTGGTTGAGAGATGGTTTAAAACTAATTGAAACTGCGGCGGTGACAGAAGCTTTATCTAATCAGGTAAATAATACCAACGGCGTTTATTTTGTCCCGGCATTAAGCGGTTTAGGTGCGCCCCACTGGGATATGAAAGCACGAGGAGCTTTTCTCGGCATTACTGGGGGAGTACAGAGAGAACATATGGTGCGGGCTGTCTTAGAAGCGATCGCCTATCAGGTAAAGGAAGTTGTGGAAGCGGTCAACAAAGATAGTATTAATTCTGTTTCCCTGCTCAAAGTTGACGGTGGCGCAGCTCAAAATAACTTTTTGATGCAGTTTCAAGCAGATGCCCTGGGAGTCCCTTTAGAGCGTCCTCAAGTACTAGATGCGACGGCACAGGGAGCCGCTTTTGGGGCGGGTTTAGCCGTAGGTTATTGGTCTGATTATCAGAAACTGATTAGCGATCGCCAAGTAGACCGTGTATTTGAACCAGGAGCAGGACAAGCACAAGCACAAGAGAATTTTGATATGTGGTCAAAAGCCGTTGCAAGAGCTAAAAATTGGATTGATTAATCTGATTGACAATCTTTTTCCTGTTTAAATATCTATTGTCCCGCTAAGATGATCGTGGTCGAGATTATTGCTTTTTATGCCTGTTGCTATGGCTTAAAGGAGATATTTGTCTAGCTCAATCTATATGCTTTCGGTGTGATACCAGTAAACTGTCGAAACTGTTTACTCAGATGGCTGTGACTGCTAAAACCGCACTCTAAAGCAATATCGATAATTAAGCGATCTGTTTGTTTTAATAATTGCTTGGCTCGTTCTACCCGTTGCTGGCTCAAATATTGATGGGCTGTCATCCCCATTGATTGTTTAAAAAGACGGCTGAAGTGAAATGGACTTATATCTAGTAGTTGAGCCAAGTCTGCCAGTTTAATATTTTTATCTAAGTAAGCATCGATGTAATCTAACACTTGACCTAATTGGCGCCGAGGTAAACCTCCTCCGTAGATAGGCAATCGAGGTTTACTGGCGGTGTGGTTATGAAGTAAGTTTACTGCCAAAACATTCGTTAAAGAATCAAGATAAAGTCTATTATCAAAATGTTCTTGTTGCCATTCAGTAAATAACATCATGGCAATTGCTTCGATTTGAGCATCGCGAATCTGAAACCCTGGTAATAATTCGATGCCTTCTGAATTCCGATTTAAGGTTTCTGTGGCAATACTTTGAAGAAACTCTGTGGTGAGTTGAATCTGCAAACAATTTTCATTACCCAACCAGCGAACAAATAGAGGAGTGTTGGCAGGAGTAATTAAAATCTCTCCTCTTTGATACAGACCTGTATGAGTTTTACCATCTTGAACCTGCAAGTATTCAATCGGACGGGGAGTAAGGGAGATAAAAACTGTGTGTTCTGCATCATTACAATAATTACCTTCCCCAGCAGGATTTTGCAGATGTTGGAGTATTATATTTTCTCGTCCTTGAGTTGAATCTTGTAATTGAATAGCAGAATTATTCACCACAAATAGATGCTCTGATCACAAACTGACGTTAGATTACAAGTTTAAATCATCAGTAATTTATAAATTGTAAATAATGTTGCGATCGCGATAATTGCTGCTGATATTTTTCCTATTACTTCGAGTGAACGAGGTACCTGAGTCATAGGTATGACAAATTTCTGGTGAGGAATTAATTGCCATCCTAAAAATGCTCCCGCTAAAAAACCACCAAGATGGGCGGGATTATCGATTACTTCATGGGCTAATAGTCCTGCCAAAAAAGTATAAATTGTGGCTTTCGCCAACATCTGCTGATAAGTGATGGGAAATAGATGTTTGTGTTTTCTGCCTAATATAAACAAAAAGCCTAATAATCCCATGATGCCACCAGATGCACCGACAGAGGGTAAATCGGGTATTAGAAATAGACTAAACAAGCTACCAAATAAAGCAGAAATTAAAAATATGAAAGGAACGTAAATGCGATGAATGGTAACTTCAATTAATTTACTCAAAACAAAAAGGGCAAAAATATTAAACACAAAATGAAGGAGATTACCGTGTAGTAATGTTCCTGTTAACAATCTCCATACTTCTCCTTGCCAAATTGCTGGTTTAACAATTCCTGCTGTTTCAATAGAGGAATTTATTTGAGGTATAAAGAAAATAATTGCTTGTACCACGGCGATAAAAGATATACAGACAACTAATTTTTTAGTCAAAGGAGCATCTGAATTTTTAACCCATGCAGTATAGCGATTTCGTTGGCTATTTTCTTGAAGACGTTGGGATGTTTTGATGCGAGATTGATATAACCCCCAACCGTGTTCCATAGTTGGAATCAGGGCAATTGCCATCCAATTAAACAACATAATCTGTCTTACTGCGCTCGAACCATCAAGATTTTGCCAAAATAATGCTCCCCAAACTAAGCAGTTGAGCAAATCACTCTGTAGTGCTTTTTTGAAAAAGGTTTTTTCTCTAGTTTATAGAGCATCATGCAACCAAGCTATTTCTTCTGGAGATACTAAATATAAAGTTTCTGGAGTCCAAACTAAAGTAATTAATTTTTTGCGATCAGATTTAACATTTTCAATAAGAGATGGACGAGAACAAGTAAAAAGCTTTTCCCCAATGCAATAGCCATATGTATCTGTAGCTGGTGGGCTAGAAAATATGTTATTTTCCATCCAAGGAGAAGAATTGGTATTAGTGCTTTGAGAAATTGAATTTAATTTGAGAATATTTTCTGTCTTGATTAGTTTGGCTTTACGATTTATTTTTGATTTTCCATGAAAAGGCACTCTGGTAAATAATTTATCTATATCTAATAAAGCAATATGTAATGGATTAGTTTCGTTGGTGCGCTCTATTATTGATCGAGCAAACTTATTAGGTTTTACTAAAAATAAAGGTATCCAAAGGGGAACTTTAGAATTGGCAAAAAATAAACGTAAATATCTACAACCTAGAAGATTATAAGCCTCGATTCTATCTATTTCCTCCCAAGCAACAAAACTACCGCTTCCCCAGAAATTATATCCATAAATTCCTGTTGGCTTTACTATAAGCTGACAAGCATATACATAATAAATACTAATAACAACAGCAAAGGCAATTATTGGAGCTAACAACATCAAACAAACATAAGTTACTGAATATTTAAGATTTCCAGAGCTGCTAGCCCATAACACCAATAAAGGTATGACAACAAACATCCATGAGTCTATTGCTATTGCTCCCCAAGCAGTTATCCATATAGATGAGCGAAATTTTAAATCTGACATTAATAAATAATTAATCTAAAAGCGATCGCCTAACAAGATAATTTGTCTGGCTTTTTCAAGCAGTGATTTAGTCGCGAGTAGTCAGGAAAATAAAAATTGTCTGGGAAAGTGATTACGCGACCCGTAGCCGATTGATCGCAAGATTGTGATAGTTTGCTCGGATTATGATAGTTGAGATTTTTTAGTCAACCTAAGCTAAAGGTGTTCAAGTTTAGGAGATAAAAAATCATGAAACTAGTAATTTTTGGTTCGACAGGTAGCATTGGCAGTCATGTTGTAGAACAGGCATTAGAACAAGGACACACAGTAACGGCATTTGTCCGTAACCCTAATAAGTTAAACTTTCAACATCCCCATCTCAGTATCTTTACAGGAGACGTGATGAATCCCGCTTTGGTAGAAGAAGCGATCATCGATCACGAAGCTGCAATCTGCATTCTAGGTTCGGGTAAGAAACTCTCAGGAAATGTGAGATCGCAAGGTACAAAAAACATTATTCAAGCATTAGAAAAAGCAGGAATCAAAAGATTTATTTGTCAGTCAACTTTAGGTGCGGGGGATAGCTGGAGTAATCTCAACTTTTACTG
Organism: Cyanobacteria bacterium P01_G01_bin.39; assembly: GCA_039180345.1. Classification (GTDB taxonomy): domain Bacteria; phylum Cyanobacteriota; class Cyanobacteriia; order Cyanobacteriales; family Xenococcaceae; genus Waterburya. The sequence goes on from JBCDDK010000021.1 coordinate 20,452, forward strand.
GAAATATATTATGTTCGGCTTCATCTTACGCAAAGTATTTGCCGACCACCAAATCCAAGAACAATACGTTCGGCAAAGCGACCTTGATTGGACAATTATTCGCCCAGCAGCTTTTATTGAAGGGACTCGCACGGGTAAATATCGTCATGGTTTCCCCAGCAAGGATCGCACTTCAAGTTTAACTATATCTCGTCCAGACGTAGCAGATTTTATTCTCAAGCAGCTTAGTGATCATACATATTTAGGTAAAGCTGCCAGTTTATCTTATTAAAAACATTGTCAAATTAAACACAAATTATATCAGGCGATCGCATTTGTTGATTTTGAGACAGGCGATCGCTTTTATCTGTAGAGAGGTAAAAATAATATTTAGATGGCAAGTGCTGCCAAATACTTTTGAATTAACATCTTTTGCTGCTGAGGCGTAAGACATTTTTCTTGAATTAGAGAATCTAAAGCTATACCATTAACTAAAGCTAAGAGTGCATTGGCTTCGATATCTGGTTCGATGCCTTGGCTAATTTCGTTCATTGACTGTAATGTCTTTAATTCCTTTATGATTATTTCGCGCAGTTGACCCGCACTGTTTTGGTGTTCGAGCATTAATGATTCTCTACCCACTGCATATCCGAGAAATGCCACCCAAACTTTAAGTATTTCTTGCCTTTTATTATCTATAGGCAAAAACGCCGAGAGCATCTCTAATAGTCTATTAATGCTGACAGGTTGCTCTGCTACTTCTTCCATTGTCTGTTTGAGATTTTCTGTAACTCGATCAAGGGCAAATAAAATTAATTCCTGCTTATCTCGGAAATAATGAGTTATTACCCCTGTCGTACAATTTAATTCTCTGGCGATCGCCCTAATACTAGTACGGTCTAAACCTTCTCGCACAATAACTTTCCAAACCGCTGCCGAGACTTCAATACGTCTGTCTTGTTGAGGCATAAAAAAATGACCGAAATAGATTTAACGTTAATTATTGACAAATTATCATAACAGTTGTTATCTTTAATTGCATAACAACTGTTATGAGGTAAAATGTAGAATGTTTACTGATTGGAATTGCCCTCCGCCTCGTCCTGGTTTCCGAGGTTGGTTAGATCGCATTACTGGAACAGAAGCCACGACTGCGGAATTACTAATACAGTTTATTCCGCCTTTAATATTTGCGATCGCTGCGCCAATTTATGCCCAAACTCTAGCTGTAGATTGGACTTATCTGCAACTAGGACTAATTTCTCTTTTAGGATTTGATTTATTAGGTGGAGTTCTTACCAATGCCACTTCTTCAGCCAAATGCTGGTTTCATAGAGAGGGTCAAACTTGGCAGCACCATTTAACATTTGTCAGTATTCATATCTTTCATATTTCTCTAGTCGCACTGTTGTTTCGCAATGCGGACTGGGGCTTTTTGGCGATCGCATCTAGTTATTTAATCGGGGCTTCGATCTTAATTTTGTGGACTCCTCTATATCTGCAACGACCTGTCGCATTCGGACTTTATGGGTTAGCACTTTTAGGCAACAGTTATTTGTTTGCACCTACAGTTGGTCTGGAATGGTTTCTACCCTTATTTTTCCTCAAAATTCTAATTAGTCATCTATTAAAAGAAATACCATATCGTCCAGAATAAAAGCTTTCGTCATCTGAGCGACAGATTGAAAAATCACAAAAATATTATCTTTCAGGAGATTATCATGACTAAGAATTTTTCAATCGAATGAAATTACTTTCATCTGTTTTAACTTGAAATGCGATTTATTATGAAACTAACAAAGTAAATCTAGAAAGCGATCGCAAAATTATTCACAACAAGCTGCGTCTCTATAAATTTCTCTAATTATTTTACTGTTTATTAGCTGAAGTCCAAAAAGCTTTGAAAATATTTTTTTAATCTTGTTTAATTATTATTGGCAATCGATTTTTGAAAAACTACATAGTTTTCTCTTCTGCTTTGCCTTGTTGACTATTAACGTTTACACACTACTAACCCAATTGTTTAGTAACGCTTCAATTGATTCGAGAGAGTTATTACCTTTATTTGCTAATTCCATTACTGCAAATTGTGCGTAACAAAGTCATGCCCTAGGCTTATCGCGACTTCGTGAGCAACTATAGCGTTTCTCGTATTAATGAGGTACACCTCTCTGATGTGTTTGGTTAAGGGGTAAAGGGAAAAGGGAAAAGGGAAAAAATAGCGTACTCCATGACTGTGAGAATTACTATATATACTCAAATAGCTCTTTGTCTTTTTCATTAGCCTGTTCTTCAAGGCGACGAAAAACCTCTAGATAATATTCTGTTTCTTTAAGTATTTATTTTAAGCTTGGATCTGAAATAGAAAAAGAAGCAAATCTCGCGTCTTTAATGACAAATTAGTTAGCAAAATTGTGTCAAAAATGTAAAATCTGCCCAGAGAACTGTCGTATTTAGAGAGGATAAGCCAAAATTACATAAGTAATAAGCTCTAGATTCTCTATAAATAAAAATTATGATCGTTTTTAGCAATTCCGAACCAATAGAAGTTAATGAGGGTGAGGGTCAAATCGTAATCGAAATTGATCCTACTGCATCTGAAATTACTCAGCCAACAGAGGTGGAAATATCGACAATCGATGGGTCGGCATTATCAACTTCTTTCGATGATGATGGTGTTGGTTTAGACTTTAGCTCAATTGATAATTCAGTCGTGACTCTTGATCCTAATCAACCAGATTCTTTAACTTTCAGCATCGATATTACTGATGATCAATTAGCTGAATCTGATGAGGATTTTCAATTTCAAGTAACTGGTGTCGAAGATGATGAATTAAGTGGAATTACTTCAATTACTATTGTTGATAATGAGGGGATTATTGCACCTGAATTGAGCGTTGAAGGATTACTACCTGAAATCTCTATTGATGATGTTGAGCAAGTAGAAGGAGATACCGGTACTACTAATTTTGAATTTACTGTAAGTTTATCTCAAGCAAGTGAGTTAATAGTCACTGCTGATTTTTTTACCTTAGATAGCACAGCAGAAACGGAAGCTTTACTTGATGGTCTAACCTTAGTAGACGCTGCCGATTATATTCCCCTTGAAGGTACCCTGGAATTTAGTCCAGGAGAAACAGAAAAAATAATTATAGTCGAGGTATTGACTGATACTGAACCTATTGCTGATGAAGCCCCAGACGAAACATTTTTGGTAAATCTAGATAACGTGACTAATGCTGATGTCGATCAATTTATCGGTAGAGGTGTCATCGTAGATGATGATTTAACCCCAGAAATTATTGATGATGACATAACTCCAGAAGCTGGTGATGACTTGCCTTTTCTGCAAGTTGATAATCAGTCATTTATTGAAGGAGATCTTGATGAAGATATTGAGCAAAGTTTTACCGTAAATCTGGTAGATAGTAATGGTGAAGCTGTCACTGCTACTGAAGAGGTTAGCTTCACCTTTAGTACTGTAGATGTTACAACTGCGGCTGATTTAGACTATAAATTTATTGCCAATGAAGTAGGTACAATTGACCCTGGTGAGTCTAGCACTTCCATTTCGATCACTGTTCTGGGAGATGAACAAACTGAAATTGACGAAACATTATTTGTGGTATTCTCCGATCTAGATCCTGATTTGGTTCAGTTGAGAGATGGTGCAACAGAATTAACTACCGAAGTTACTATTATTAATGATGATGCTATTTCCGATAGCGATTTTCTTGACATGGAAAATATCGATGATGCTGAAGATGATTTTGAGGAGGGTGATCTAACAGAAAATACCGTATTTCGCTTTTTTGATTCAGCATCAGGGGCTTACTTTTATACTGCCAGTCAGACTGAAAGAGATTTCGTTGATGACAATTTAACTAACTTTGTTCAAGAAGAATCCAGCTTTGCTGGTGTTGACCCAGATAGTTCGGATCAAGAGATAGAAATTTTTCGCTTCTTCAATTCCGCAACAGGTGGCTATCTTTACACAGGAGATGATAGCGAAAGAGATTTCATCGAGTCAAATTCCCCCGAATTTGCTTTGGAAGGAGTGGCTTTTTCGGCATTTGAATCCGACATAGATGATTCAATTCCTGTATATCGCTTTTTTGAAACTAATGCAGGGGTGCATTTATATACAGCAAATGAGGCAGAAAAAACTTTTATTGAAGATAATTTATCCAACTTCAATCTTGAAGGAATTGCTTTTTACGCCTTACCCTTAGACTCCGAATTATAGTCGTTATAATTAATTGACCTACTTTCTCAGTTATTCTTCAATTTTAAAAGCGATCGCATTTGAGACAAAAATCAGCGATCGCTTAATTAATTAGCTAATAGCTAACCGCGAAGCGGTTTAAAAGTCACTTTTTTCTATATATGAACGAACGTCATTAAGATCAATATAGCGATCAGTAGCGTTACGTAACTCTCTGGCAATCATACCCTCGGTTGAAACTACGGTAATATGGGTGTTTTTTGAGCGTAACAGCTCGATCGCCCGTTCAAAATCGCCATCACCACTAAATAAAATTACACGGTCATACTGCTCAACCGTATTAAACATATCCACTACAATTTCAATATCTAAATTAGCCTTTTGCGAATAGCGACCCGAGGCATCATCATAATACTCCTTGAGAATTTTAGTGCGTACAGTATAGCCCAAGCTAATCAACGCATCACGGAAACCTCGCTGATCCTGAGCATCTTTTAATCCTGTGTACCAAAAAGCATTAATCAAGACTACAGTAGGATCTTTCGTAAAATATTCTAGAACTCTTCGCGGATCGAAAAACCAGCCATTTTTCTGTTGGGCATAAAACATGTTGTTGCCGTCTACAAATATGGACAGACGATCTCTCACGTATTTGCTATGAGACTCCATATAATTTTTCCTATAAGGGCTTAAATATATTTAATAGATAAAGTTGACAGCGCAATACTGGCAATGACAGTGATTGCGTCATCACAACTTAATGAATAGACCCGTAGTTATAGCTACGACCAAATATTAATTAATCTAGTTCGGACGATCAGCACTAACTCATATCAGGGATAAACCCAAATAAAATTTAGTCTAGGTATATTTCATATACATCCCAGTTTAGGACAAATAAAACCTCAATAACAATTTAATTTGCCTGAGCAAGATTTTTTTACAATTTCTACTGTGTGTCGCTAGAGCAAAAAGTAAATTTATAGTTAATCTATAGCGACAAATTTATTGAATCTAATCTAAAAAAGGAGTCTTTAGGTTCTACTAAAGAGCGATCGCCTAATTATCAATAAATTATATAAGTAGAGTTTTTTACTGTTGTTAATGATATTTAGATGCTTCTGATGTCCTCCGTTAACTCTGGTTGATCACTGCCTTAGATTTAGCCAGTTACTCCTTGCAGATTGGGGACTAGAGGCGTTGTCCCTAGTTTTCGCAGCGAACTAATCACGTAAGTGATCTTACGGATCTTACTATTATTACGAGCGCTCAAAATCAATACCATGGCTAGCTAACAACCAATATTTGTGCCAAAGGAAATCTGATTTTTAGCTTGTGATGTTTTTAACAATCAAAAATTTATAATGAATTTGAGGCAGTATTCATAGAGATTGAACAATGATTTATTTAAGTAATTTATTTAACATTTTTGATTATAAATATTAGGAATAAAAGCTCCAAAATTAACCTCTGTGATTGCTACTAACATTTACAAAAATTGCAGTTAATTAAATCTCTGGATAATTCAGTTGCTCTTCCTTTAATTTTTCTAAACGGTGACTAAAATTAGGTGATTTTAAAATGCCACTAACAGCAAAAACTTAATTGGGTAATTCCTGCAATCCCGTCAATAACTCATTTTGAGCGGTAAATGCCAGTTCGCAAATTGATTGCTGCCAATCTGGGCGATCGCTATAAAAAGCATTGAGCATATTTTGTTTAATCGTCTGAGCTTGAAGACTATTCAAGTCACCATGAGCATGTAGCCAATGATCGGCACGCAAAGCATGAAAAACTTCGGTATCAGGTATTGTGCCAAACTCATAAGCTGCTGCCACACAAATTGAGGAATTAAGTCGCTTCTTTAGGGCAGCAATCAAAGTTCCTTGAGGAGAATATGCCGCCACAGATTTAGCACTTCCTGCTATCACCAATTTCTCGCCCCATATTTGTTTAGCTAGCTTTGATTGCTCCAATTGATTTTGGTCTACGCTCATGAGTTGTCCTGTAGCATATGTCCCCAAACCTGTGTGATAGTCCAGTAGACCAACAGCTTTTTTATCCAATAGATATTGATCGATAATCGAGTTAAACACCCTATTTGACCAAGTAGCCACCTCTCCTCCATAAAAAGGAGCATACCAGTAGTGGTATTGTCCTTGAGCCAAAGCAGCAATTCCTGAAGGTTGATGGTATAAATACTCAGTAATCTGGTCTAAAGTTTGCACCTGAATTTCTGGTGTCCACTGCTGGGGAACAATGATTTCAGCCAAATCATCATACAGAGTATTCTGGGGTAGTGGCTGCTGAAAATCTAGAAAATTACGATTGAGATCGACTCCATCCTCATTAACCCGCCTTAGATGACTCATGCCGTGAGGATTAAGACCATGAATCATGGCGATCGCCACTCGCTGATCCGCTTGAAGTTGCCATCCTGTTTTAATTGAGCCGACTTGAATACCCGAACCACAGTATCCTTCTACCCCATGGGTGCCTGAGATTAAGACCAATACTACTGGTGCCGCTAAATCGCCAAACCATGATAAATCCAGGTAAAGCTTTTCTCCTGCTATTCCTCGCAGAGGATGCTGCCAAGAACGGATCAAGGTGGCACTATCTGAACTAGCAGCCAGGAAATTATGACGTGCCTTAGCGTATTTAGAATCGAAATGAAGCGGATAATCTACTGATGGCATATTTATAATTGGCTGATGTTACGTACTTATTTATTTGTTAAGGCAGGGAAAGGGTTAAGGGTCAAAGGGAAAAGCTCTGTCCTGACATGCGGACAAGACGGACAACTCACGGTACGCAGGACACCTGCGTACCCGTGTCCTCCCCTTTGTAAAGAAACCTTAGAAGTAATGACGGAGCAAGAAGAAGTTGTTATTTTTTTCATAGTTGGTTATAACTATTGATTTTTCATCATTTTGCGTAAGGACAATAATTAATTTTAATCAATTACTTTTTTACGAAATAATGTAAAAAAACCTCTTGCTCAACTTGCTTCACTGCTTGTAGCTGAAGTTTTTTCCCCTGAGACTGAATAAATCCTTGACCCCCCACAGGAGTTGGAGCATTACCGCCAAAAATTACAGGGCAGATAGTTAACCACAGTTCATCAATTAAATCCACTTCTAGTAGAGATGCGATTAATTCTCCACCACCCAAAATAGCTAACTTGTGTAAGCCTAATGCTTGTAACTGGTCAAAAGTTGCACCCCAATTAATTGCCGAATTGTTTTCCTTAGTACCGTGGACGATCAAAATACGCTCAAATCCCGATTGGGTGCGCCACTTTTCGGCACCACTGGGTACTGTCAGTAACCAGCGTGGTACTGGTTGCTGGAAAAAACGCCAGTGGGGGTCTAAATCTCCTGATGCCGATACTACGATTTGTATAGGTTGAGGTAGTTGCGATCGCAACCTTCGCTCTTGAAGTAAAATTTGATTAGACACTGACATAGTAGTGCCATAAGATCTGAGGGTAGCGGCACCAAATAATACTCCGTCAACCAGAGCAACTTGTTGTTCCAAATGTGTTCGATCATGGATAGAACCGAAACGGGCAGCAGTACGCTGATAGTCGGCGATTTTGCCATCAGCAGTCATGGCTAAAATAGCAGTCGTATGTGGTCGATAATTCATGATTGGGGGTAGAATTATTAGCCTGTCACCAATTGCCAATTTTTCTGGCAACACCTGATTTTGAATCAGGCAGCATGGCAAATGAAACTTGAATGGATATCATTAAAATACAACAGTAGAGATATAGTTAAAGCGTGAGCCTAAATCTTTTCCTATGGCACCTGGTCAATCCTCCTTCAGACGAATCTTGCTTTCGCGCATTCTTTTAGTTAGTGTTCCAGTCTTATTGGTAGGAGTATATGTCACTTATAGGAAAGCTCGCTCTGCTTTCTTGGAAACAGCACGACAGAATTTAACCGAAAGCGCAGTCCGTAAAGGAGAAAGCGTTAGACAATCGATTGAAGCTCTGCGCAACAATTTGGCAAGTGCTAGTGATGCGGCTGTTTCTCGGTCAGATAAGGTAGATGGAGAATCATTGATTGCTCAACTAGAAGCAGTTTTACCGACCAACGTTTTATGTGTCCAAATTACCGATCTCAACACGAATCTGGTTAGTGCCTCTACCTGCAAAGAAGCAGTGGAATTAGAGAGTAGTAACTGGCAAAAAAAGAAGCAACAAGTTTTGACCACCTCTTCTCAAATTGATGTCAAGTTGCTATTACCTACTACCTCCTTAGTGAGGGATTCGGAGGAAGCTAGCGAGAATCCTTTACGAAGACAGCTTAAATTATGGCTAACCGCTCCTGTGTATGATCGTAGAGGTAATTTGAAATATGCCCTCAGCGTCAAGTCGGCAATTTTAGATCAAGAAATTATTGAACCAGGATCGTTAGAAGGTTATCCTGTGGTCATCGATCAAGATGGAACGATTTTAGCTCATCCTTTTGTCCAGAGGGTGGGCAGAAATATCAAACAAATGCCTGATGCTCAAAGACTTAGCGAGTTGATGGATAATGCGATCGCCAATAAATCTGATTTTCTGCATTTATTTTACTTGGAAACAGATGGAGTGGAATTAGTGACGGGATACAGCGCGATTCCTTCTCCTGTGACTACCGCAGTAGGAGAAAAGTGGATTGTACTGGCGGTTAGTCCCCTTGATGCCGCCCTTGAACCCCTTAAAGACATCCGCCAAGCCCTAGTAGGAATGACTTTAGGCTTAATCGCCGCCTGTTCCTTGGCTACTTTGTATGTTTCTCGTGAATTAGCCCGTCCTTTGGAGCAAATTCGAGATTATTCCCTCAAAGATGAACATTTGCCTGCTAATAGCGATCGCCTGCCCGAAAATTTCCAAATTCGTGAGTTTAACCAACTTTCCTTGTCTCTTAATGATATGGTCAACCGACTTCGTCAATGGGGAGAGGAAATTGTCTCGGCTTGGGAGGAAGCACAGGCTGCTAACCAGTTGAAAAGTGAGTTTTTGGCTACTACTTCTCATGAACTAAGGACTCCTCTCAATGGCATTATTAACTGTATCCGCGTCGTTCAAGATGGCTATTGTGATAGTCCTCAAGAAGAGCGGGAATTTTTGCAACAGGCAGATGATGCGGCAATTCACCTATTGGGCATTATTAATGATGTTTTAGATATCTCCAAGATTGAAGCAGGTAAGCTTTCAGTCATGATTGACAAGGTCAATTTGGGTAAAATAATTCATGAGGTAATCGATCTCCACTTAGTCTCAATTCAGAACAAAGATTTAACTTTAGAGATACCCGTGTGGGGCAAAGAGCTGTTTGTACTAGCAGATGCGGCAAAGCTCAAACAGGTTTTAATTAACATTATTAGCAATGCGGTCAAGTTTACCGACTATGGCAGCATCACGATTACCATCGAAGTTCAGTCTATAGCTCATGATCGCAAATTACAGACTGAACCCAAAAACCATCAATATTTATTGCCTCCCATAGCTAAATATCAAGATCACATCCCAGTAGAAACCCAGTTTAGAGAGCAAGTTTCTACTGATGAAGAGACCATGACTAGCTTATCCTATGCCAACTTTAAATCACAGGAACATACACTCAACTCTCATCCCCAGGCGATAATTACTGTAGTTGATACGGGTATGGGCATTGAACCTTCTGAGCAGCATAAATTGTTCAATCCATTTGTGATGATTGATGGTTCTACTACCAGAAAATTTGGGGGAACTGGCTTAGGTTTGGCAATCTCTCATAACTTGATGGAATTGATGCAGGGTAGTATCTCCCTCAGTAGTGAGGGAATTGGTAAAGGGACAACTGTTCGGATCACTATACCTCTGGCGGAAATTACTTCTAGTTCAGATCTTGATAGTCAGTAGCTTCAGGTAAAATTAACATCGCATCGCCGAAAGAATAAAAACGATATTTCAGAGCGATCGCTTCTTGATAAAGATTTAGTAAGCGTTTTCTACCGATCATGGCACTAACCAACATTAACAAGCTAGATCCAGGTAAATGAAAGTTAGTAATCAAGCCATCGACTACCCGCCATTGATAGCCAGGATAAATAAACAAATCTGTTTGCCCCCGAAAAGCCTCTAAATTATTACCTTCAGATTCTTTGACTGCCCCTTCCAATGCCCTGGTAGCAGTTGTCCCTACTGCAATAACTCGACCCCCATTAGCTTTAGTATCTCGAATTTTAGCAACTGTTTGCTGACTCACCTCAATCCATTCCTGATGCATCCCATGCTCGGTAATTTTTTCTACCTCCACAGGACGAAAAGTACCAATACCTACGTGCAGGGTAATATAGGTACGCTCAATACCTCGCTGCTGTAGCTTATCAAATAATTCTGAAGTAAAGTGTAGCCCTGCCGTCGGTGCGGCGATCGCTCCTGGCTGCTGGGCATATATAGTCTGATAGCTGTCGTTGGCAGTGGCATCTTCATTGGTGATGTAGGGAGGTAAGGGCAGTTGTCCATAGTCATCTAAAAAATGCCACAAAGATTTCTGGGGGGGTAATTCAAATTGGATAATTCTACCTCCTGTTGCTTCATCTTTAGCAACTACCGTTCCCTGAAGTTGCCAATTATCTAGAGGCAGGCAATCGCTAATTGCATCAAAGATAATTTTTGCTCCCAAAGAAAATCTTTTCCCAGGCTTGACTAAAGCGAGCCAACAGTTATCTTGGCGTTCCTCAATTAAGAGAATTTCTACCTGAGAGCCTGTAGGCTTATGACCATAAAGACGGGCAGGAATCACTCTTGTATTATTCAATACGAGTAAATCTCCTGGCTTAAGCCAGTTTGCTAAGTCATAAAAATTAGCGTGGGTAGGTTCAGACCGTGAATTCACTATCAGTAACCGAGAGTTATCTCTAGGAACCGCAGGAGCCTGAGCAATAAGGTTTTGAGGCAGTTGATAATTATAGCTAGAAAGCAGAAAATCCTGGTTCATTCTTCGGTTTGAGCTGATTTTGCACGATTGTATTTGGGTAAGATCCCCTATAGCAAATTTAAAAGATCGGGTGCTTTTCCCCAAGCGCAATCGACCTATTTATTGTCAGACTAGGTTATAGGTTGCACGAAAAAACTGTATATGGACTATCTCTATTTTCTGGCAAATGCCAGCGTGACGTTAAGAACAATTGAATATCTCCGCAATAGGTCGCATACCGTAGATGCTTCCCTGACTGTAATTCATCAAATCGATGGCTGGGTGGTTAAGATTAGGTTCCCCCAAGCGCTAAAACCCAAACTTCATGGCGATCTTTGCGCCTTTATGTCTGAATTGGGTATTCCCTATGTGCCAGAAATGCGACTGAAGATGGTTTTTTGGAGTCTAGAAACGGGTCAATCTGCTGTCGAGGTAATGCGACGTTACCAGGTAGCTGTAGTCTCTTATGGTAAACCAGATACTAAAGATATTGAAGCTTTCCGTCAGCAATTTACTAGAGGATTGGGTTACTGTCCCGAAACCTTAGCCTAGTATCGCTTCGCTTAAGTAGCGAGTAGGAAGTAACAAAGGCGCATAGTTCGCCGCATGTAGTAAAATGCAGTCAGGATTTTAACTGAAATAAATAGTTACCTGAATTTACGCCTACGTTTACTAGTGACTAAGAGACAAATAGACAGCTCAAAGCGATTATCCCCGCAACGAGCATTATTCCCGAAGGCATAAACTTACCTGTTTTGGATAAACGAATTCCAAATACCACTACTAGCAACAGAGTAATAATTCTACTGCCTAATAAGGCTAAATTAGACCCTTGAATCTGCATAACTGCAAATAGCAGCAGCAGAACTCCGCTGACACAGCCAGAAATAAGTGAAGCTTTACTTTGGGATTTAAGATATCCCCAAATTCCCCCTAATCCTGCTAACAATCCGTAGGCAATGGTGGCTGATATAGCTACGATATTCATCCCTGGTTAATTAATTTGTTAACTGCTTTGATACTCTAATCTTAAAGACTCTTTGATATCAATTAAACACTGCAAGGGCAATGTACCAATGATCGCAAAAGGTAGTCAGTAAATCAACTTCTTTGCCAATTACAATATGCCTCAAACCATAGGTATTATCGGAGGCTTAAGTCCCGAATCAACAGTAACCTATTATCAGTTTATTGTTCGACAACATTTTAAGTTTTATGGAGATCTCTATTATCCTCGGATTGTGATTGCTAGCGTTTGCTATCAGCAATATGCAGACTGGCATCGAAACGGACAGTGGGATGTTATGGCTAAAAATTTAGAATTTGAGTTCACAGCTTTAGCAAAGGCGGGGGCAGACTTTGCTCTCATAGCTTGTAATACAGTTCATAAGGCACTGCCATTAGTTAAAAGCCCGATCCCGATTCTGAATATTATCGATGTTGCTGTCACACAAGCACAGGATCTTGCTATCAAGACGCTGGTACTTACTGGCAGTAAATTTACCATGACTGACGAATTTCTCAGCCAAAGATTACAAACTCAGGGTATTAATGTTTTAGTTCCCAATAAAGCAGGAAAAACTGAAATTGATCGCATAATTTGATTTGTACTGAGTTAATCAAAGGAATCACCACCCCCTCCTCAGCCACAGGATTTGCTCAAGTTGTGCAGGCGACCATAGAACAAGAGCAACATCCAGCTCAAATCAAAGACTATGGAGTTTTGCTAGCTTGCACTGAATTAGGAATGCTGCTTCCTTATCTCCCCTCAAAAATACATTTTTTGGACACTGCTAGTTTGCATGCAACTTTTGCCTGGAAAATTGCAACCAAGCAAATAGCTGCACCTTGGGATTAGAGTAAAAAACAAGATTTCATGAAAGAAAAAGTTGATACATTGTTGAGTCAAGTTGTTTCTTGGGCAAGTAAACAAGATTCTATTCTAGGTGTATCACTAGTTGGCTCTTACGCTCGTAACACAGCCAGACCAGATTCTGACGTTGACTTAGTAATTCTATCTGACAAACCTACTGAATTACTGGCTCAAACTGAATGGCTTTCAAAGTTTGGTGAACTCGTTAGTATCAGACATGGAGATTATGGGGTGGTTCAATCTAAACACGTTTTGTACAAAAGTAATCTCAAAGTTGAATATGGCATAACTACTCTTGAATGGACAAACACAAAACCTGTAGATAGTGGAACTTATAAAGTTGTAACAGATGGGATGCGGATTTTGTACGATCCTGAAAACGCTTTTAAACATTTGCAAGATGCCATTTATCATCTTGATAGGAACTAAACTTTAAATTGTTTGCGTTGTCACAAAAATTTATTGATTTGGTATAAATTAAGCTAGAAAATCTAGATTTAAAAACTAGAAATAATATGTAATATTCTGGGGATATCGTTTAGTTGCCCCACGATACGTCTGACAGGCTTAGGCGATACCCTAATTAAAGTAGGAGTAGTTGTTATTTTATTAGTGATTGCTGACTCGGGATTTTTAGCTACATCAATTACTTTCAAAGTGTAGGGATTGATTAAGCCTTCTTCCAATAACTGATGAATGTGGCTTAGGGCTTGTTCGGCATTGGGATTTTTGCTGGAAATAAACAAACGTAGTTTGTATCCTTCTGTTGCTTCGCTGGCAATGATATTAGTTAGGGGAGAAGATCCAGAACCATGATGCTCAGTTTCTAACTGAGGAGAGTGATTAAGCTCGTGGTGCATAATTAGATTTTGCCTAGCCCAAAGTTGGGGAAAATCAGAACGATAAGTGTCAATTACATTTTTATTACAAGATTCTTCTCGCCAGGGAGCAATATGCCATTGGGTTGTAGGTTCTAACTGGAATATTGTTTGTAACAAAGGAATATAACGTCTCACCGCAGGATAGACCTCGGCAATAGTTACGAGGCGATTAGTTTGAGGATCTAACCAGCGCTCTATCGTTGCAGTATAGCCTGGGACAAGAAAATGAGGAGGAGAGGCTAGATTAAGAGTTTTTTTTAATTCTTGACATAGGTGTATGTGCCATTGAGTTTGCTTATGGGGGTCGATACCGTAAATTAAATCTCCCCCAGGGGTAAATAAGGCAATACCTTTAAACACTTGAGGCAAAATTGTTGTCATTGATCAAGAAGTTTGTTTTGCTGTGCTGGCATAGTTAGCTCAGTAGTCCTATGCCAGAAGTGCTGATGATTTCTATAATCTAAACCATAAAATAATCTAAATGTTTATTTTAAAGATATTAGAATAAGCCTGAGCAACAAGGGCTTGAATATTTCAATGGTAAATGATCAATGATAAATGTAACTATACCCTTCCCCTAAGCATCATAGCCATTTCATTTGGTGTCGGCGACATCTCTAGGGCTACTTCCTCTGTGATCCGACCTTCTTCATAAAGGTTGAATAATGCTTGATTAGTCGTGATCATGCCATCATAATCTCCATCTAGCATCAGATTATGGATTTCGTCATATTTTCCTTGTTTTATGTAATCTTTTACGGTTTCAGTATTAACCATGATGTCATGATATGCCGCTCTTTTGCCATCGGTAGTACGACACAGACCCTGAGAAATCACCGCTACTAAAGATTCGGAAATAGCAATTCGCATCGCATCCTGTTCTTCAGCACTATAAAGAGTCAAAATTCTTTCAATAGTTTTGATGGCACTATTGGTGTGTAATGTGCCCATAACTAAGTGTCCAGTTTGCGCTGCTTTCAACGCCGTATTGACCGTTTCGCGATCGCGCATCTCCCCTACCAGAATAATATCTGGGTCTTCCCTTAAGGCTGCCTTGAGGGCATTATCAAATTTACGGGTATTGATACCTACTTCTCTCTGCTTGATCAAAGAGCGTTTACTACGATGGACAAACTCGATGGGATCTTCAATGGTGATAATATGCTTGGCGTGTTCTGTGTTGATATAATCGACCATTGCCGCCATAGTGGTTGATTTACCAGAACCCGTTGGACCTGTAACCAGAATTAAACCCTTATGTTCATCCGAAATATCTTGAAACACTGGCGGTAAACCTAACTCCTCCATAGTTAGAATCTTTAAGGGGATCAGACGCATTACCAGTGCTGGACCCCGTAAGGTGTCAAAAATATTAATTCTTACTCGGGCAAATTCATATTGAGTTGCTCCATCGAACTCTAGTTCGCTTTTGAACTTCTCTACTTCTTCATGGGATAAGATTTCATAGAGCCAACTCATAAATGTATTGAGATCGGTTTTAGGATATTCCGTCAGCGCCATTTCCCCGCGATCTCGCATTCGTGGGACTTCTTCTACACCCAAATGAATGTCGGAATATCCTTGCGAATAAGCTTTTTTAATAATGTACTCCAAGGAAGGTTGTCCGGGCGAACGTTTGGGACGGTTACTCGCTGGAGGTACTTTAGCGGCTTTATTAGCTTTTTGCTCCTTTAAGTTTTTAGTACTCGATTTTGTGTTGGCTGTTGAATTATGATTCGTTCTGCCTATGGTTGATGGCGGTGGAGGAGGCAGCGGCTGAGATCCTGTTCTTTGGTTCATCCTGGTTCTTGTTATGGCAAGTATACATCTTTTTATAGATTTAGTATGCCCAGTACTCTTTAGGTTCTAACAATTTATCAGCTTATTTTAGAGCCTCATACTTTAATTTTTTATGGTAAAAAGCACTAGCAAAAGATAGCTAATTCGCTTCAAAAATAAGCATATTTTTAATATATATTTTTATTTCATGTTTAATTATGACTGGCTGTACTTTTATTTGATTGACAAATAAAATATAAATGAGTATTTGTACTCACTATTTTTAAACTTTAAAGTTACGAAAATATAAGATATTAATTAATAAAAAACTTTAAGCCAGAGGTTATCTTTTTTGTTAAATGCCCAAATTCCTTGAAAAATGCTGGGGATCAAGGTAAAAATGCAGTGTAATACAAAGTAAATGATGACTCTCTTATATTATTAATGTTCCGTCTAATGTAAAAAAATATTTAAAAAATGTATTGAAGTGATTAGAGTTTCTTATACTTAGTTGTAAGTCCAAATTTTCTCGTGAGAGCTAAATTATTGGCTTCGGATTTTGTTGTTGTTGTTGTTGTTCATAAGTCTTAAAACTATGGAATTAGTACGAAAGAATAGTTATTTTGGTTTGATAAAAAGCTTTTTAATTTGGAGTTTTACTTTGAGCGTATGCCTATTGGTAGTGGGTTTCCCAGTAGGAGCTTTGGTAGTAACCATTGGTCTGTTGGCGACAGTAATCTTACAAACAGTTCTTCCTGCTAGCGCAGTTTTGCTGGTAACAGGGAGCATTTTTGCCCTTAATATTGCAATTGTTTTACTAGGTGCAGCAGTTCTTACCCTTCAAGGAATTCACCCAGAAGAAGTAACCTGGTTGAATTGGCTGCATGGACAAAAAGATTTACTAAATACTCCCGTTTATGCGTCATGTCCGCTGACATGCCAATTTGAGATTAACAGTTGAGCTTGTAGGAGCGTTCCCCAACTCGAGGATATTATCCTCATTTATAATTTATATAATGTCCTTGGTAGTGCATTGTCAGTGCTATATATTCCAGTACCAGGGTGAACAAGCGTGAAATGTTTTTAATATGTGAGTACGATTTTAAATATAAGACGTGAATTATCTCACGGTGCTATTGCAATCTCGCCGTGGGAATCTTATTTCAAGATATCATTCAAGGATGCTTGAAAAGTTGATCGACATATTTACATTCCGCATTTCACAATTTCAAAGTATTTTTTGTTTAACATTCGGATATAAATATCTTCCTTGAGAGCCCAGTGTATACTGGGTTTTTTATTAGGCGTAGGCGTAAGTGCTGAAAACGTCCACTAATTCCACTCTCAAAAAACCTTACTTTGACTTAATTCTGTAAACAGAATTAAGCCGTTATCTATCAAATTTACCGTTCGACTATGATTTTCAGAACGTTAGGACGAGAAATACTTGTAATTGATGCCTTGTCAGCAACCTGGGTCTTTTGGCTTTGAAGATCTGCTAGGGTGTATAAACTAAAAACCGCCATGATTAAAGTCAAGGATAAGTTACGAGCAAAAATTTTATTTCCTATCAGTTCGATAATTTCGACTTTAACTTCGTTAAACATAAACTCACTGCTGCTCAATTTGCTGGTTGCCTATGGAGTTAGATACGACAGAAAGATCCAAGTTATGCAGGAGCGTTCAGCAGGAGCGTGATTATATGATACGAAATACTTAAATGTCTGCTATGTATTGTTGACTTGGGGACTTGCGGTACGACCCCGCATCGCCGCATGTACGCGCACCGTTGGGGACATCTACGGTCATTGTGATAGAGTTTCACCCCGTCACTCCGTCACCTGATTTGTATCGTTCTTTTTTGTAATTCATATTGATTTGGGTGGTTTACATTAATTACAGGTGTGAAAAAATTCTTAATTATGTTATCAAGATGACATATCTATCTTAAATTTAACTTTATGATATTAAACATTTAATAATAAACATTAATATTTTCTGAACTGGTCTTAGTTTAAGGATTAATTATATTAAGAGAGTGAAGCAAGCATATTTACCAACCAATAGGCACCCCAAAGCGTACGACTCCCAAAAATTAAATAACGGTCGTTGGGGTATTTTTATTAATAACGAATTAGTAGCAACTATCGGCTGTCCTGATACCTGTCAGAAGATAGTTCATTTTCTAGAAACTCGATTATCACAACAGCAAGTTTCTAACTCGAAGAGAAGTAAGAGAGCGAGCCAATACTTTCTGGATTTAAAACTAAAGCCATAAAAAAATATCGTAAACAGATAAAGTTGGATAACTTGATCACTGATTGAGATAATAATCAATCATTGTTTGGCGATAAAATAGTGGCATGCCAGTATCGTAATATTGTCCCTGTACCAAGTAAGCGATCGCGCCTGAAGTTTTTCTTAATTTATCTAGACAGGTTGTCAGCTGAAATTCTCCCTTCAATCGTTGATTGAGTTTAATCTCAGATTCTAGTAGCTCAAATATAGCTGACTCTAGGAGATACATGCCAAAAATGCCCAGAAACTGATCTTCTGCCATTCCTTCTACATGGAGGTGATTTCTCGCGTAATCTAAGGTCGGTTTTTCGTATATTTGGGATATTTGTAAAATAGATTGCTCGGTTTGCCATTGACCAGCAACACAGCCTGCTTTGTGAATAATATTGCCATCCATGACGGTAATACCAATTACGCTGGTATTAGCTTGATTATAGATTTCTACCATCTGTGCCGCACAAGAAATTTCAGAATTAGAGGTATAAATATGATCTCCTAATAACAATAAAAACGGTTGATCACCCACCCAATCTCGCGCGCAAAAAACCGCATGACCAAAACCCTCTTGTTCAGTCTGAGTTAAGAGGGTAATACGATCGCCAATACGTTCTAAATACTTACTATATTCTTTATTTTCACTGGATAATTTTGCCCATAGTTCAGGTTGGGGCGGTGATTTTAACAGCTCTTCAAATAAAGTGCGATCTCTTTGTTGCACCACTATAGCGACTTCTTCTATGCCTGCACTAAGAGCCTCTTCGATAATAGCGAGCATGATCGGTTTTGCCCGTCCATCCTTACCTACAATCGGTAACAGCTCTTTTTTTAAGGCTTTAGTAGCAGGATACATTCGGGTACCAAAACCCGCAGCAGGAATTACCGCTTTACGTACTTTTTTATCTGGCATTGATAATTACTGATTACTGATTAAGAACAAGCCTTGGTTGTCAATACATTTCGTATTTCAATAGGGTGCAGGGAATTGCACCGTTATAGAGCTTAATGCGCTTAGAAGTTCTCAGCCCCACCCGTTTAGAAAGCTTCATGCTACCCGTAAGGATATAGGCTGTCCAACCCTTAAAGCGCTGTTTGAAGATGTCGCCTAATAGCTGATATAGTTCGCCTAATTCTTCTTCCTTACCTAGTCTGACACCATAGGGAGGATTACAAATTAATACTCCTTGATCTGCGGGTGCTTTGATGGTGGATAATTCCTGTCGGGCAAATTTAACATAGTCTTCTAAACCAGAATTTTCCGCATTAACAAAAGCTTGTCTAATTACCTTAAGATCGCGATCGCTGCCAATAATCGGTACTGGCAATTCGTGTTTCTGGAGATCGCTTGCTTGCTGGAGCAAACTTTGCCATAGATCATGATCGTAGTCGAGCCAATTTTGAAAGCCAAAGTTACGATATAGCCCAGGAGCAATATTCAAAGCTTTTAAAGTTGCTTCAATGGGCAAAGTACCGCTACCACACATGGGATCGAGAAACGGCAAGTCAGGTGTCCACTCCGCCATCTCTAATAAAGCTGCGGCTAAAGTTTCTTTCATAGGTGCAGCACCAATTGCTGGACGATATCCCCGACGATGAAGACTAGAGCCTGAGCTATCTAAGCTGATGATGCAGTGTTTATGGTCGATATGAGCATTGATTAGCAAGTCGGGATTTTCAGTATCCACACTAGAGCGTTTTCCGCCCCTGACCTTTTGCCAGTCGGTGATGGCATTTTTAATCTGTAAAGCCGTAAAGTGAGTATGGTTCAGGTTTTTATTTTTGCCTGTGCAGGTAACAGCTAAGGTCATATTCGGGTTGAGATATTCAGACCAATCAAGCTGTTTAACGTTGCGATATAATTCGTCAGCATTAAAGCTTTTAACCCTGGCAATTGGCATTAAAATCCTAAAAGTAGTTCTTGTCCAGAGATTAGCTTTATAGAGTAGTTGTTTGTCGCCCTGAAAATGAACTCCTGTAAATTCGGGACGAACATTGTCGGCTCCAATACGAGTTAGCTCTTGAGCCGCAACTGATTCTAAACCGCGAGATACTGTAGCGAAGTAATTGTTCATTTTCTTATCTGTGACGGTTTTGTGAGCAGTAACGTAATTTTAGAATATCAGTAATTTACCAGGATGCATTACAGAGTTAGTGCATAAAAATTTAATAGTTGTAAGCCCCCTGTAAAGTTAATCTTTTTCCCCTTAGAGCCAGAGACCAAAAGCTTCTTATAAATAAATTTTAGTCAATCATTTACTATAAAAGGAGTAGATATGATGAGAAATTGGGGGCAAATAATGAACTCTGATGATAAGAAATTCGCTTTTCTCGTATTAGGTATTCCTTTAATCGGTCTAGTTTATTGTGGCTTAGGAATTGCAGCGATGAGTTCGAGTCTCACTATCAGACAACATCCGATAACTTCAGGAGCAATATTTATCCTGTTGCCTTTTTGTATCGCCGCATATACTTGGATTTCTGCTTCGGCTAAAGCTTATAAAAAGTAAATTATGTTTTAGGACTTCAGCGAGCGCTCTCTAATCAATCAATAGAAGTTTGAATTAAAGACAAATTAAAATTTTAGCAATTAAGAAGAAGATTCGGAAATATCTAGAGCATCCAAAAATCGGAGCATTTCTTTCTTACCGCTGTTCAATCCTTCTTGCTCCATTATATAAATAAAGTCAATAATCTTTTCCTTAGATAAATTTCTCAGAAATTTACTGGTGTTTACTTCTAAATATTCCTCAGTTTCTAATACATAAATACGAAGTTTATTGCTTGTGTCCCACATCCAAACTTCGGCTATCTTTAATATTTTATACTTTCTCAAATCTGATATATTTCCACTACTAAAATTAACTTCTATAGCAAGATCTGGAATTTCTTTTGATTTGCTAAAAGCATAGGCAGCATCAGGTTCTTTACCAACTTCTTGTATTCCATTTGTTCCTCGTAAGGTTGTAGAGCCAAATGGAGCGCAATAAGTATCTGTATAAAAGCAATACTCTTCAATTATGGAACTTAAAAAAGAAGATATACTTTCATGTCTTCTGGATGGACACATTAAATCTAAAACTTGATTAAAATATGAAATTTTACACCATGAGATATCTTTAAGAACATTCAGTAAAGCATTATATTGTTTCCAAGATATATTAAGAATTTGAATTGCAAAATCTTGCTCAGATTCAAAAAATCTATTTTTTTCATAATCCAATATATTCTTCAACAATTGCTTGGTATCTTTTTTACAAGTTTTTATCCTCTCCAATTCTTGTGCAGATTCAAGATTAACAGAGTAGGCAGAATCATTATTAACAATTGCTTGTTCTGCTGTTATAATTTTTTCACTTATGCTAGTTATATGGATAACATATTCTCTAAGCTTTACCTTTATATTTAGCAGAAAAGCCAATTTTACATCATTATATGAATCAAAATTTAAGAGATTCAATGCCATTTCAACCTGTTCAAGATATCCAAGCCTTCGATTCAAGTTTTCTGAACTAATAACAATATCACTTAGAATAAATGCAGTTTCAGCAACAATCAAATTAAGTTCTAATGTTACATCTGAAGATATTTTATAATTTTGATTAAGTTCTAGATTTACGCTGTCTATATTAAGCTTTAAACTTTTAATTGGCTCTAGATTATTTATGATGATTACTAGTGCATAAGGGTTGTTTAAAGAATTTTTAACTGCTTCTCTAATATTTGATAAGCTTTGCAAAACATCATTTAAAGCTCTAGCTATAGATTTTTTAGATTCTGCTTCTGTCACAGAGCTCTTAAGACTATAGCTTGCTTCCAGTTGAGCTATTTTCTGCTTGAGTTCAGTTTGAAAAACCTCTAACCTTTGATCTGTTTCTCGAATCAACATTGCTGTTTCTCTTTAAAATTAAAAATAATCTTTATAATCTAGATTTTAGTATTATTAATGGGTGAATTATTGATAGTAAACAGATTTTTAAGCAAACGTCAGTCTACCGTATTGGTATGCTTGATAGGACAGTATCAGAAATTTGAAGACTTAGCGATTCTAATATTTAACCCCCACCATATATGATCTTGTGGGGACTAATTTTCTCGTTCAGTCTGGCTCAAGTTTTACTTGACTTAATTTACTTTGCCAATTCAGCTTCAATTGCCTGAATCAATTCAGGGGAAGTAGGAGTAACGCCACTATCAAATCTGGCGACAACTTCTCCCTGTTTACTAATCAAAAACTTTTCAAAATTCCAAGCCACATCACCTTTGGGTTCAACAGCAGTAGTTAAAGTTTCATATAAAGGATGTTGCTGGGAACCCTTAGCATGAACTTTATCCATTAAATTAAAGCTGACACCATAACTAGTTTCACAAAACTTAGCAATCTCTTCATTTGTTCCTGGCTCTTGTGCGCCAAAATCGTTACAGGGAAAGCCCAAAACTCTTAAGCCTTTTTCGCGGTAGTCTTGATTTAACTGTTCTAATCCTTTGTATTGAGGAGTATAACCACAGTAAGAAGCCACATTAACAATCAGCAATACCTTACCTTGGTAGTCGGCAAATTTTTGCTCTTTGCCATCGATATTTTTGACCGCTATCTCAGATATATTGCTCATGTTCAAGTTAAAAATTGAATTACATAAAGATGCCAGATCGTACTGTACCATTCTCTGAGACTCAGATAACCAAGGTTGATTGTCTATCTCTATCAATTGCCAACTCAGAAGTCGACTTAAATCAAAATGCTGCAACTTTGGCGCAAGATTATCTCCAGAGATTATTACAGCAGCAAGAGACTGTCAGCATTATTCTGGCTACAGGTAATTCACAGCTTAAGTTCTTAGAAGCACTCTCTACTAGTAAACAGCTTGATTGGTCAAGAATTGTCCTGTTTCACCTCGACGAGTATTTAGGCATCTCCTCAGAACATCCTGGCAGCTTTCGTTATTATCTGCGTACCAAGCTCGAACAAAAAGTACAGCCACGCATATTTCACTATCTCGCAGGAGATGCGGCTCAACCCCTGGAAGAATGCGATCGCTACAGTAAATTGCTAAAACAACAACCCATCGATCTCTGTATGTTAGGTATTGGAGATAATGGACACCTAGCATTTAATGAACCAAGCGTGGCTGATTTTAATGATAAGAGACTAGTTAAGTTGATCAGACTAGAAACTAAAACTCGTCAACAGCAGGTCAATGGAGGCTATTTTACTGATTTATCAGCCGTACCTAGTTATGCTTATAGCCTGACCATTCCCGCAATTTGCAGTGCCAGAAAAATCTTTTGTTTAGCGGGAGGAAGTCACAAAGCAGAAGTAGTTAAGCAGACTATAAGCAATGCCGTTTCACCTAGTTTTCCCGCAACTATCTTACGCACCTTACCTCAAGCTACTTTATTTTGCACATTCGATAGCTCTTTGCTTTGAGGGGTGTTCTTTAATTTATGTAAACAGGATTTAGTATAACCACTATAATGAGGCATTTTGAACAGGTAGCATCATGACACCGATTGATTGGCTCATTGTCCTAGTATATTTTGCCTTTACTACTGGCTTGGGAATTTTGCTGTCTCGTCGAGCATCCCGCAGTCTAGAAGACTTTTTTGTCTCTGGGCGATCGCTTTCGTGGTGGTTAGCAGGCACTAGCATGGCAGCCACTACTTTTTCAATTGATACTCCTCTATATATTTGTGGCGTAGTTGCTAGTCGAGGTATTGCAGGTAACTGGGAATGGTGGAGTTTTGGTATTTCCCATGTAATTTTGATCTATATATTTGCTCGCATGTGGCGACGTTCGGAAATTGTCACCGATGCCGAACTAACGGAAATTCGTTATGGAGGCAAGAATGCAGCTATCTTGAGGGGAACCAAGGCTTTTTTGTTTGCGGTACCGATCAACTGTATTGGTATTGGCTACGCCATGTTAGCGATGGTCAAGGTGGTAGATGCCCTAGAATTGTGGCAAAGTTTGGGGGTTAATCCAGGGGCAAATCTGAAAATCTGGAGTGTGATGGGAGTAAGTCTGCTAGTTCTGATTTATTCTGGGTTTTCGGGACTTTGGGGCGTAGTTACCACAGATTTCTTTCAGTTTTTCTTAGCTTTGTTTGGCGCGATCGCTGTGGCTGTGGTTGCGGTTAATCATGTGGGGGGGATTCACGAACTGATTCCTCAAGTGCGTGCCGTAAGCGAGTTAGACGTGTTGGCATTTTTCCCCTTTCAGTTTGGTAACGGGGGTTTGCACTGGAGTGATGCGGCAGGAATTACCGCTACCACCTTTTCGGCTTATTTGTTTGTGCAGTGGTGGTCATTTCGTCGTAGTGATGGTGGAGGCGAATTTATTCAGCGTTTGATCGCGGCTAAAGATGAAGCCGAAGCCGAGAAATCAGCTTGGTTTTTTAATATCCTGCACTATGGTATCCGTACTTGGCCCTGGATCGTGGTGGCACTGGTAGCAATAGTTATCTATCCTGATCTGGCGGATAAGGAACTAGGATATCCCAAATTGATGTTAGATTTTCTGCCTCCTGTTATGTTGGGTTTGGTGGTTACATCCTTGATTGCGGCATTTATGAGTACGGTTTCTACTTCCATTAACTGGGGGGCATCGTATTTAACCAATGATATTTATCGTCGCTTTCTCAAACCAGATGCCAGTCAAGCTGAGTTAGTCATGATGGGTAGAATAGCCTCAGTTTTAGTAACCATATTAGGGGCGATCGCAGCTTTATATTCAACAGACATCACTACGGTTTTTCGCTTAGTAATTGCGATCGGTACGGGACCTGGTTTAGTTCTGATACTGCGGTGGTTTTGGTGGCGCATCAATGCAGCAGCAGAATTAGCGGCTATGTTAGGTGGCTTTATGATCGGCTTGATTACCAGTATTAATCCTGAATTTAACCAACTTTTTGCCGATTTTGGCTATCGACTGCTGTTTATCTCTGGTACTACGGCTTTACTGTGGATTACGGTGATGTATCTTACTCCTCCAGAATCTGAAGCAGTTTTAGACGAATTTTATCGTCGTGTTCGACCAGGGGGAATCGGCTGGAGGCGATATCAGCAAAGAACGGGAATTGCTCCTGCTCAAAACATAACTCAAGATTTACTTCGGGTCGTTGCAGCCACCCTATTGCTGTTTGGTTCAATGTTTGCCATCGGCGGATTTCTACTGTTGCAGTCCCTCACGGGATTTGTGGCTTTGGTGATCGCTGTCATCAGTGGTTTTTGGCTACGTCAATTAAATAAACCAAAGCCTCTAACAATGACTAAACCTGGTCTGGAATAAATTTCTTTCATTTGTTTTGCTGAATTAGCCTGTTCTTATTGACCCAATTCTTTAGATCTCTGGGTCGCAGCTTTTACCGCTTCAATGAGTGCCGAACGAAATGCGGCACTCTCCAATTGAGCCACTCCTGCAATTGTGGTTCCTCCAGGACTTGTAACCTGATCTTTTAGTACTCCTGGGTGCATTTTAGTTTCTTGGATCAGAGTTGCTGTGCCTAATACTGTTTGAG
Source organism: Cyanobacteria bacterium P01_G01_bin.39 (assembly GCA_039180345.1). Lineage (GTDB taxonomy): Bacteria > Cyanobacteriota > Cyanobacteriia > Cyanobacteriales > Xenococcaceae > Waterburya. The sequence continues at coordinate 45,955 of JBCDDK010000021.1, forward strand.
TTGCCAACTGGAGGGCGATCGCTCTAGGTAAACCTGAAGCTACGCCACCATCTGCTAAAGCCTCAATGGCTAAAGCGACAAAAGCTGGTCCTGAACCTGACAGACCTGTTACGGCATCCATAGAGGATTCAGGAACTTCTACCACTTCTCCCACAGCTGCAAATATTTTTTTAGCCTGATCTAAATGCTCTTGTTTAGCATATGTTCCTCGGGCGATCGCGCTCATTCCTGCCCCAACTGTAGCGGGAGTGTTGGGCATGACGCGAATTATTGGCTGCTGGGGAAAGGCTTGCTCTAGCCGATGAGTTGTTACTCCTGCCAAAATTGAAACTATAATGCTTTCAGGATTTGGCGTAATATCTGCTACTACTAAATCAAGAATTTGAGGCTTAACTGCCAATAGCAGTATTTGAGGAGCCGATATTGCAGTCTGATTGTCTTCCGTAACTTGAACTTGATACTTCTGATTTAAAAAATCTCGTCGTGACTGTCTTGGTTCACTGACCAGTACAGTACTCGCCGCGAAAACTTGTTGCGCCAAAAGGCGGGATAATATAGCCTCTGCCATTACCCCGCCACCAATGATACTTAAACCAATACTACTAGATTCCATAATCTAATAATACTACCTGATTGAGTAAATCTACTGAGCAGCAATATTTGGTTGTTGACCCCAAGCATCAGGTGCTGGTGCAGGCCGTCTTACATGAGGTTCAGGTGTATGTACATCTTTGAGAATTCCAGTTAAACTGCTCACTTTAACAGAGCTAGGAGTAAACAAAAAGATGCTTTCTCCAACTCGCTCTTGATGACCATCCATAGCGTAAGTTCCGCCAGCGATAAAATCGACAGCTCTTTGCGCTTCTTCAGGGTTCATAATATTTAGATTGAGTACCACTGATTTGCGCTCACGCAAAGCAAGAATGACTTGAGGCATTTCTTCAAAAGAGTGAGGCTCAATAACTACTACTTCAGAATTACCGTTGGCTAGTCCTGGCATTCCAATCACATTATTTAGTTTCATTTCTTGTTTACGGTTAGTTTTTTGATTGCTGAGAGACGATACTTTAGTGAGTTCTGGTTGATTGTTAGATGTTGCAGAATTGACAAAGGTATGAGTATTCATTTCTTCTTGAGCAGGATCGTACTCAACATAACCCTCATCTTCCCCTTCGTATCCATTTTCAATTCCAAAAAATTCTTTTAGGGTATCAAACATATTGCTACAATTCCGATTAATTTTACGACTTTAATTGGCTGGATCAGATATTTCTTTTAAATTACTGTTTAGCTTTAGATCTAATTAAAAACTGAATTTTATAAATAACTTACGATGGTAAGTTAGGCTTTGCTTGTCAAAGTTTTTAACTATTACTTAACTATCAGTTTCATTCTCATAATTCAATGAGAAAGTGGCTGTATTTATCAGAAATATTTTGCTTGGCGACTCAATTCTACTCCACATAACCCTAAATGGCAGGTTCGGGACAACCTATTTCTTGATTTAATTCTATTTGTCTTAGGTTTTCTTTACAATTCTTTACGATTCAGTAAAATTTATCCTAAACAATCATGGTTAATCAAATAAATCTTGGCGATTAACTTTCACTTTGAGCTGTTTTGATTACGGGAAGATGACTTAAAGGGATGGTAAAGGTAACGGTGGAACCCAAACCTTCTCCCATGCTGTAAAAAGAAATGTTTCCACCCATTGCCTCAACAAGTTTTTGAGATATAGCTAGACCTAAACCTGTTCCGCCATAGGATTTGGTTCGCGAGCCATCAACCTGATAAAAGTTTTCAAATAGTTTATTTTGCTTTTCTAGGGATACCCCAATTCCAGTATCAGCAACGCTAATTTTTACCATTCCTGGAAATTCTATGCCTTGAAATTCAACTTTTTTGTTATTGACTTCGGCACTAATAATAATTCCACCTTCCTTAGTGAATTTAATCCCGTTGCCAATCAGATTTAGCATTACCTGTAGCAACCGCTGATAGTTGCCATATAAAGTGATGGGGGTAAGAGTAGCAGGGGATTTGATTTGGAAATTAAGACCTTTTTGTTTGGCTTGAGTATGAATCAGGTTATCAACATTTTGAAACAATTCATTGAGTTCAATTTCAGTTAACTCCAGTTCCATTTTTCCTGCTTCAATTTTGGCAATATCCAAAATATCATTGATTAAGTTGAGCAAGTGAATTGATGATTTATAGGCTTCTTCGATAAATTCTCTTTGTTCTTCAGGATCATCCGCCATTCCTTCTAAGAGCAATTTAAGAAAGCCGATAATACCATTAAGAGGAGTCCGTAATTCATGGGAAGTATTAGCCAGAAAATCGCTTTTGAGACGGCTAGCTTCTTCGGCCTGGATACTTGCTTGCTCAACTTCTCGATAGAGTTTAGCCAGAGAAATTGCTGCTTCTACCTGTTCAGCAATCTCTCGTAACATTTCCATTTCTGCTGTAGTCCAATGACGATAGCGATCGCACTGTTGTAAACAAATTAAGATATTATCTTCACTATGACAATTAGTCGAAATCGCCAACACAGACTTACGTTGCAAGGAATCTGAGTCAATAAAATCTACAGCCAGGGGATAATTAGATGATAGTGCCTCCTGTATATGAGCTTCTCGGTGCCAATCAATTTTGTGCTTCGTTGTAGAATCATATTTGCCATCACAATATTCAGCCTCCACGGATAGTCGGGTAATATTGTTATGATTTGCCAGTATCAAACAGCGGCTTGCAGCAAAAGTTGAACCTGTATTATTTACCGTATGCTGATATATTGTTCCCAAGTCCAAACTGCGTCGAATCTGCTGGACAACTTGGCTTAATAATTTCTGATAGCTATATATAGCTGCGGGTATTTCATCCTCAGCAAAAGAAAACATTTCTGCTTCTTCTAATAAATGTCCGATCACCATCACGGTTGTAGCTTCTCCCTTTGATGGTAGTATTGGACTAATAATCAGCTCAAAAGCATAAGAACTTGTTCCACATTGAAATAGACAGTAACATTGCTCGGGTAAACGACGCTTAACAACTCGTCGAATTTTTTCTATGTAGGCATAAGAGTCGACAGGAGTAAAAAGCTGGTCTATTTTCTCCTGAGACAAATTCTGTTGGTTTAAAATTTGATGATTATCTAAACCGTATTGGGGAGCTTTTGACCACCAGAAAGAAAGATAATTACCCTCAGTATCCTGAGTAAAAATTAATTCTGCTCCCAAGTGCTGCCATCCAATCTCATTGACTGACATAGTAGTATCACCATTGAAGTTTGAATTAAATCTAGGGAGCATTTCAACCAGGTTAGATTTCGTAGAAAATAGCCAAAAAAATGGACATTACTCCTGAAACTATAACCTATAGATATCTAGGGTAGTTATTTGATCGATGCTTCATTTTTGATCATCAGTTTATCTGATCTTATTCAATCGTTCCATTCTCCCTGAGGCGGGACGGGAGGATTACGCTGAAAAGTACGAGTTAAATCCGTATCGTCATTTCTTTCTCCCCTAAGCCACTGTTTAATAGCTGTTTCAATTACTCGACTAGGATCGTTAGTCAGATGCTGGATCTGCTCTAAAACTTCTGAATCTAAGTTAATAGACACTTTAACTTTGTCCGTAATTCTAGCTTCACTCTTAAATTCTTGATCGTTTGAGTCAAAAGGGGATTGCTCTGAGGATGGAAGATCGTCGTTCATAGATTGTTGTTACCGATTCTAATTTCATTTTACCTACTAAAGACGACAAGCCCCTCTCAAATTCAACAAACAATAGAAAAATCTGCCATAGATTGAGAAATAGGTAAAAATGAACATTACAATAGTTTAAGTAAGAGTGTCCATTCTACATCCAAAAATTTATTGATCATTTATCTAAATTTTAGATGCTAGGAGAAGCGCCCTCGGAATAACTTTTTAAAATTTAATTCATATAAACTTTTATGACTGACGTTCCTGTCTCTCGCATTCGTAATTTCTCAATCATTGCTCATATCGATCATGGTAAATCTACTTTGGCGGATCGCATGCTGCAAGATACTGGCACCGTTGCCCAGAGGCAGATGAAAGAACAATTCCTCGACAATATGGATTTGGAGCGAGAACGAGGAATTACAATCAAGCTTCAGGCAGCGAGAATGAACTACACTGCCAAAGATGGGAATGAATATGTCTTGAATTTAATTGATACTCCTGGACACGTAGATTTTTCGTATGAGGTATCTCGTTCTTTAGCGGCTTGTGAAGGAGCTTTACTGGTTGTGGATTCTTCCCAGGGGGTTGAAGCACAAACTTTGGCTAATGTTTATCTGGCATTAGAAAACGATTTAGAAATTATTCCTGTGCTGAACAAGATTGATTTGCCAGGAGCAGAACCAGATCGTGTGGGACAAGAAATCGAGGATGTTGTTGGGTTAGACTGTACGGATATCATTCAGGCTTCGGCTAAAGTTGGTTTAGGTGTTGATGATATCTTAGAAGCGATTGTTCAACAGGTTCCACCACCTCAAGATACAGTAGATCAGCCTCTACGGGCATTGATTTTTGATAGCTATTATGATGCCTATCGCGGCGTAGTAGTTTATTTTCGCGTTATGGATGGCAAGGTGAAGAAAGGTGATAACGTGCGCCTGATGGCATCGGGCAAAGAGTACGTCATTGATGAGCTAGGGGTGCTTGCTCCGACTCAAATTGAAGTGGATGAGCTACATGCGGGAGAAGTAGGTTACTTTGCCGCAGCAATTAAAGCCGTAGAAGATGCTCGGGTGGGGGATACCATTACCCTAGTGGCGGCTGCCGCACCTGAACCTTTACCTGGCTATACCGAAGCCAAGCCAATGGTGTTCTGTGGTTTGTTTCCCACCGATTCGGATCAATATCCCGATCTTCGAGAAGCTTTGGATAAACTCAAGCTCAACGATGCCGCACTATCTTATGAACCTGAGACATCGAGCGCTATGGGGTTTGGGTTCCGCTGCGGTTTTCTAGGGTTACTCCACATGGAAATTGTCCAGGAAAGACTTGAGCGAGAATACAATCTGGAACTAATTACCACCGCACCATCAGTTATCTATCGGGTTACGACAGTAGATGGGGAGGTTATGGAAATTGACAACCCCAGCCTATTACCCGACCCGCAACAAAGGGAAATGATTGAAGAGCCTTATATCAAGGTAGAAATTATTACTCCTGAGAATTATGTCGGTACCTTGATGGATCTATGTCAAACTAGGCGGGGCGTATTTAAAGATATGAAATACTTTACCCAAAGCCGTACCTGTCTAATTTATGAACTACCTTTAGCTGAAGTGGTAACGGACTTTTTTGATCAAATGAAGTCCCGTACTAAAGGCTATGCCAGCATGGAATATCAAATGTTAGGCTACCGTTCAGATCAGCTAGTTAAACTAGATATTCTAGTCAATAAAGATCCTGTGGATGCCCTATCAACCATTGTGCATAAAGACAAAGCTTACTATGTTGGTCGGGCATTAACTGAGAAGTTAAAAGAATTGATTCCTCGTCATCAGTTCAAAGTACCAATTCAGGCGGCTATTGGCGCTAAAGTAATTGCCAGTGAACATATTCCTGCTTTACGTAAAGATGTTTTAGCTAAGTGCTATGGCGGTGATATTTCCCGTAAGAAAAAACTGCTCCAAAAGCAAGCTAAAGGAAAGAAACGGATGAAGGCGATTGGTACCGTGGATGTACCTCAAGAGGCGTTTATGGCAGTTTTGAAATTGGGCAAGGAGTAATTCTGTTACCTTTCCCCGATAGGGAGATTAGACATTAGTTCTCTGAGGGATAATCTACTAGTGGGAATGAGAGAGGTTTCTAATCTTTGCCACTTGGCTAGTTCTAAAAGATACCGCTTCGCATCATTTAGTTTGGTGTGTTCGGCAGTGCATAGCGTAGCCATGCCGTAGGTTTATCGCTGATGATATCCTCGACATTAATTCTCTTTCTTTCCTCTACTTTGAGGTCTGATAAATCATGTATGACTAGAGTTATCTTGTGACGGCTTCGGCTACTATTAGTTGGGCTATTCAGTGGGATTAGTTTATATTATGCAATCGTCTAAGTTTTGAACGTGTTGACATTGAGAACAGCATAAGCCTCAATGCCTAAGAGCGTGTAGCTCAATAGCTTCTATACAGACAGGTTAGCAGTTTTTTGATCACAGTTACCGTTTCAGGTTATCTGGTTAACTGCTTCTGTCGTAGTCTATTTGGATGTTTCTGGGTGTAATTTGGGTTCAAAAACAGCCGATTATATATAAATAATTTATCAAGAGTAAATCATTAATCTAAAGAATCAACACCCAATGGTTGAACTTCTGTTACTTCCTCTATTCTTTTTAACTTTTTGACAAGATCATCAATTTTTTCTATCTGTTTTGCTATGCTAAATTTTTCTGTTGGTCGCAAGTATAAGAAAAGATCGATAATATCTTCATGTTTATTATTACCAATATTCTGACTAATAGAGTGGATTAAAAGTCTTGTTTCAGCAATTTGATAAGTTATTTTAGCAAGAAGACCTACTTGATTTCTAATTTTTATCTTTAAGCCCATTACACAATAAAGATTAAAAATCATCCTTTTATGTAGAAAATTATCGAGAGTATTGACTCTATTTCTAGAACCAATAAATTCAAATTGAGATGCAATTGATAGTAATTCACTGTTTGAATTAAAGTGAGCAACTTCTTTTATGTGTATGCTTTCCAGCTCTGCAATTAATCTGCCAAGGTTATTTTTTTCAGGAAAAAATAGTAAAATTTGTAAAATGTCTAAATCATCTTCACTTTTTAATTTTACTGCTATAATATCGCCTTGATACTCAACTATTTTTTTTGATATTACGGAAATAGTTCCATTGAGATATCTGGGTACTTCAAAACGCAAGCCAATTGTAGAGCTATCTAATCTATTTGGTAGATTTACACTAGCTTTGCTAACTATCAATCGTCCTATACGAATTTGCTCTAACAATTCACTAATGCTTGGTTTGTTACCATACAAGCAATTATATTCTAAGGCTATTTGCTCTAAGTATCTTTTAGTTTCGGGATACATTTGCACCCTAATACTTTGCTTGGACATAAGAGCTATCATAGAACTCAACTAAGACTATTATTCCCTATTGATGTCAAAGATTTGTCAAAATTTATCTTTTTTTCAGAGTCATAATTAAACTTTGATTACAAGTTTGACAAAATAGATTACTTCCAGCACTAAATTTATACTTAAGCGACAAACTATTAGATCGAAGCAATATATTACAAACAGGCGCATTGCGGCTGTAGTTCTGCAAGTTGTTTGTTTTTATGTATTTTGCTATTTATCTATAACCTTGAAAGACAAAGCTGATCGAACTTTACTCATCAGCTTTGTCTGATAATTTATGTGTATATTTGTAATGTTTGTTTGCAAACGATTGAAACTTGCAAGAATTTACTTATAGGCTTGATTTAGCTCAAAGTAATTGGTGTTTTCAGTGAAAATAGATTGAATCTAATAGTTTGTCGCTCAAGCTTTTAGTCATCGGTTTTCTCTACAAAATCATTCTTTGAGATAGCTAAATGTTTGTATTTTGGAGTACCAAACATGAAACAATCTCGATATTACACTATTCTGTTGACTGTAGTTGTAAGTACCTTAACGATCTCGTTCATTTCATTATTCGCATATCTCATAATCACAGATCCTAATGCTCAGCAAGTGTTTGTTGAAAAAACAACCGATGCATTGGCTAGTGCAATTTTGATTTTGGTCAGATCGTTATGCAACAATAGCAGCGACTTTATTATCTTCTAGATTTCTAAGACAAATGCCTCAGTAGAAGCAAAGTTATCAAGTTTTCTAGAGAATTTAGTCAGCTCCCCGATTCTTACATCGGGGTTGAATCTGTTTCATATGCTTTGTTGCTTATCTATTATTTCGATTTCGTTGTTAATACCGTGACCTCTACATTCCTGATCGCATATTGTTCTCTCAAAAGCGTGATTGCCCGATCCAAACTACATTAACTAAACTTAATCCCAAGTAGTCAGTTACCAAAACCACGTTTTTCAGTATCTTTTTGTTTATTTGCCCTTTTCTCAATCCTGGGATTCTCTTCTACCTCACTAAATTCTGTATCTTCAGTTCTTGTCAATGAGAAAAGAGCTAACACTCCCATTCCAAGCTGTTGACCGATGGGAGTCATAACAGCAAGTAAGCCCAAAGGGAAACTGAGGACAAAAATCCAAATAAGATGGAGTGGCGATAAATGAAAAATTAGGATTGTAACAATACCAATGATAAGTAGGAGAACAGATGTAATTGAAGCGGGAAAAATCCCTTCTCCCTCGACAACGGCATTTCTCAGCGAGAGCATACTCCAAATCACCCAAAGAACACTGGTGATCAAAGTAATCTTTTCGACAATCTCCATCTTCTTGCTCCCTGAATGCTAAGTATGTCTAACTTATAATTATGCAGTTTCACAATGTCTATTGAGAAAAAAATCTGGCTCTAGAAGAGGCTTATTATTATTTAAGTACAACAAAAAGCTCAAAGCTGAAAAGTATATAAATATACATCAACACTATCAAAAATGACTATTGAAGATTTTCCCGAATCTATTGCAGTTAACAATCGTCCCCAACGGCAGATAGGACTATTAACTATCTTTCGTCTGGGCTTATTTAATATGGGGCTGGGTTTGATGGCAGTCTTAACCCTAGCTGTCTTAAATCGGGTGATGATTAGCGAACTGGGTATTCCTGCAACCATTACAGGCGGAATTTTAGCTACTTCTTTATTTGTTTCTCCTGCAAGAGTGTGGTTTGGTCAGCTATCAGATCATAAACCTTTATTTGGTAAACACCGCACCAATTATGTGCTTTTGGGAACAGCAATCTTTGGTTTGGCAGTGTTTCTAGCTGTAAAAGTTATGTGGCGATTGGGAGCAATTGTAGAAGCAAACAACGGTTGGCTATGGAATAGTCAGACTATTGGCTGGAGTGCCTTGCTGGCTTTAGCTATGGCAATTTACGGGGTGGCAGTAAGCTGTAGTTCGACTCCCTTTACGGCTTTATTAGTTGATATTACTGAAGAAGAAACTCGTTCTAAATTAATTGCGGTCGTCTGGTCAATGTTGATGGTAGGGATTGTAATTGGTGGAGTTAGTGGAAGCAAAATTTTTGCTGGAATAGAAACTGAAGGAATTGCCGCAGGGAATATTCCACTAGATACACTACAACCGCCGATTAATAATGTATTTAGTCTTGTTCCTTTTATAGTTTTAGCTTTAGCTACGATCGCCACTTGGGGAGTTGAAAAAAGATATTCTCGTTTCAAGCAAGACCTTAAGACTAACAGAGAAGATGATGTTGGTATTGGTCGCGCGCTTAAAGTTCTCACTACCAGTCGTCAAACAGGTATATTCTTTGCTTTCTTATCTATTTTGACTATCGGTTTATTTATGCAGGAAGCAGTATTAGAACCCTATGGTGGCGAAGTATTTGGCATGAGTATTGGTGAAACAACCCAACTCAATGCTTTTTGGGGAATAGGCATCTTACTGGGCTATAGTTTTACGGGGTTTTTAATTATTCCTGCTTTAGGCAAAAAATCTACTACCAAAATTGGCTGTATCTTGGTGGCATTGTGTTTTGGCTTAATTATTTTAGCTGGCTTTACTCAACAGCCAAAAATATTACAATTCACCATGATCTTGTTTGGTGTTGCCGCAGGTATGGCTACAGTGGGTGGTATCAGTTTAATGTTAGATTTAACTGCTGCTAAAAGCGCTGGAACCTTTATTGGGGCGTGGGGATTAGCTCAAGCAATGTCGAGGGGGATTGCTACTCTACTTGGAGGAATAGTTTTGGATCTGGGAAAAGGAATCTTTGCTAGTACTTTGATGTCCTATGGTTTAGTTTTTACCATTCAAGCTTTAGGGATGTTTTTGGCGATCGCTATTTTAAATCAGGTCAATATTGAAGAATTTAAAGAAAGTACAGGAAAAGCTTTGACCACAGTATTAGAAGGAGATTTGGACGGATAAGGCACAATTTATTAGGTATTCAAGAAATATGAGAATCTTTAAATCATTAATACATGTTGATAAAAGGAGATCTATTAAGCTCTTCAGGAAATAAATTGGCCAGAAAGAAATCAAGAGTAGTTGATTTTAAAAATCCTTGAAATACAGCGACAGTTCCAAAACGAACTCCTGTAGATTCTTGTTCTGATAAAATAACCTCAATCTGTGCGCCCGTTAGAATTTCTGCCTGTTTGAGATAATAACCTAGTGCATCTTTTTCTGGCTGAATTACTATTTTTGACCAATCTTGAACAAAAAAATCAGCAGTTCTGGGCTTGATTAAACCTTGTTGTGCCAAAATTTCACCAATACGTAAATTGGGATAGTTTTGCTGAGTTCTTAATGCAGATTCGATTTGATAAGAGGAAACCAAATCTGCCTCTCTCAAGATTTGCCCTAAAGTCTTTGTCTGAAGTGCTATGAGACGATTAATATCGGAATAGGCTTTGGGGGTTAAACGGTAAGATATCATTAGTAGATTTGAGTTAAGTTATGAATATCAATTAATTTATATGGTGAATTAGTTTTGATTAAAACTAATAAAAACGTTGTGGCTATATGTTTTTATCTATTAGCGACACTGAATATTTTTATAAACTATTTTACCCTTAACTACTGTGATCCTTAGCACGAGATAGCTAATTGAATTTTTCTATCATTAAGTTCAGAGAAAACTTATTAGCTATGTTATGCACAATTCCCAAGACACAACTAAAGAAATTCGTAGGCTTGAAGTTAATTTTCTAAATGTAAAAAGAGAAATAAAAACTCTGAAAAATAGAGTTCGTGCCTACAAAGGATGGACAACCAGATATCGTAGACTACAAAAAGAACTGAAACAAGACAATTTAGCTATTGTTCAACAAAGAGATCAAGCAATTCAAGATTTGCACGAATTACAAACCAGACAGCAAAACTTACTAAAAACTGTAGAAGAAGCAAAGCAGGCAGTAGAATCGAGAGATCAAGCCTTATTAAAACTAGATGAAGTAATTGATAAAATCGAGCAATACCGAGAAATTTGTATTAAAGCAAATAAAATCGCCTATGCTGACAAACTATATCTAATCAAAGAAGCAGAAAAGCTTTTTTTTGACGAGGAGATATTGAATTCCGATATTGAGTTCGACCCAATTGATCAACCTCACATGCTTACTGATCAAGCTTCTATTAATCGTAGTTTAGCAAATGGAAATTAGTATTAGATTATGGTACTTAATCAATTAAAACAGATTCGAGATGAATTAAAAAGCAGTGCAAAATCTTATGATACTGCTTTTAAAAATACAGCTTTGATAGCCGCTTCTGAGTTAGCTACAAAGCAAACTCAATTAGAACAGACCTCTATAGTGAATAATAGGCAGCAACCTAAGTTAAATTCAAATTTAGTGTTGGATAAAGAATACTTTGTTGCCAATTACGGAAGTCTTAAAAATGCCAAGGCTGCATATCAAAAATTCTATGGTAAGCAAAAATTTGGTCGTAGTTGGTCAGATTTTATCGCGGTTGCTAGAAAATTAGCTTCAGCTTCATCTCAAGCAACAACTTTAACCCTGGAAGATAGGATAACTAAAATAGAAAACTTTCTGATTAGTTTAGGATATCAGCCATAACCTAGATTTTTACTGATTTGTCAAGTAAAAAAGAGAGAAAATAATAGATTAAAAAACTAATAATTAAAATATTATAAAAATTAGCGGCGATGAATAGAAAAAATTGCTCAAATCAGTCAAAATCAAGAGGTAAAAAAGCAGACATTGTACTGGCTTTAAAAGCGACCAAAGAAAAACAACAGGAGCTATATTAAATTAATTATGTTATTGAGCTAATTACTGATTTCTTTGCTGTATCGCATATTCTTTAAAGCGTTCCAAATCTGCCATTACGGTGGACTCTACAATATCACCAATTAAACTATCCATTAGTTTGCCGATAATACCAGGCACAGCATAGGCAAAAGACATCTTAACGATGCAGCTGTTGTTTTTGCGGTCATAAAAGCGAATAGCACCTTTGTTAGGCAAACCATCAACAGATTGCCACTCAATTATTTGTTGGGGCACAACCTGAACAATGCGAGACAACCAAGTAAAGTTAAAACCACCACTAGCTAATTTCCAACGGGATAACTCAGGATTGTCTTCTAAAATCTTGACCGACTCAATCCATTTCATCCAGAGGGTCATTTGTTCTAGATCTGACCAGAGACTCCATGCTAACTCAATTGGCACGGGTACTTCTATTTGTACGGTATGTTCTAGCCAGTCTGTCATTTTTCTAGAAGTTGATTACGCTATTAAAATTATCCCATTAAATGCGATTAGCTTTGCTGATAAAGGTCGCGTAAACGTAGTATATACGGTGCCTAAACTGTCAACCCTTTGAGAGATTCAGCATTAGCTAAAATAGCTTGGGCTGCCTGTTTTCCAGATAAAGTAGCTCCTTCCATACTATCAATATAATCTTGCTGGGTATAGCTTCCTGCTAAGAAAAAATTGCTGACAGGAGTTTGCTGAGGAGGACGATAGGGATCCATTCCTGGTGCCTCACGGTACAGTGACTCAGCTAATTTGACAACACTGTACCAGGTCATATTTAGCTCCCGAGAAGAAGGGAATAACTGATGAACCTGCGCCAAAATATGTTGAGCAATGTCTTCATTTTTCTCTTTGATAAACGGGTCGCCTGGAGTCAAAACTAACTGGAGTAAGGAACCTTGCCCTGGTTTATAGTAATCTCCTGGGCTGGCTAAAGCCAAATCAGCAAAGCAAGAAAAATCGGCATCGGGAGTATAAAGAAGATTATCTATGCCCGCGGCCTGTTCCAGCTGCTGACGTTGCTCAGCATTATTTAGCTCCGTAACCCAGCCATCAAAGCGTAACTGCACTGTTGCGACAGGTACCGCATCTAGCTTGTAAATATTGTCAAATTCAGACCATTTACGCCATTGGCTAGGAATTACTTTCTTAATGCCAGGAACATCGCAAGCACAGACATAAGCATCAGCCCTGATGATCTCTTCTGATTCACCTTGGCTGACTACAATCCCCGTTACCTTAGTACTATTTGCTGAATCTTCAAATAAAATCTTTCTCACGCGACGACGAGTATGAATCTTTGTCCCTCTAGCTTCTAAGTATTCCACAATTGGCTTATGTAGATATTCACTAGGAGAACCTTCTAGCATTCTCAGTACAGAGGCTTCAGTTTTAGTGGCAAAAAACTGAAAGATAGTTAACATACAGCGAGCAGAAATATTTTCTGTGTCGATGAAACCTAAAGCGTAAGCAATGGGGTCCCACATTTTTCTGAGACTGCCGTTATTGCCGCCATGACTACGAAACCAGTCCGCAAAGCTGATTGCGTCCAAGTCACGGATTGTTTTCATAGCACCTTCGGGGTCAACCAATGCCCTAACGATAGGACTTGTTCCTAATGCCAAAGAATTAGCCGCCTTATCAACTGTGGATAGTTGAGAAGTAGTGAAAAAAGCTTTAAGACCATTGAAGGGAGCCCCTGTTAAGAAGCGAAAATCTAGCTCTCCAATTCGACCACCTTGATTAATAAAAGTATGGGTATGTTGTTTGAGGCGAAGATTATCTATTGCTCCGACCTTTGCCATCAACCCAAACAAATTATAGTAGCAGCCAAAAAAGACATGTAGCCCCATCTCCAAATGGTTGCCATCTTTATCAATCCAACTACCAACTTTCCCTCCCACAAAAGGACGAGATTCAAATATTTCGACTTCAGCACCAGCGTCAACTAAATCAATAGCTGTTGCCATGCCTGCTAGTCCTGCACCAACAATTGCTACGCGCATTAAATTCTAAGTTCCCGAAAAGCAGCTTTATCTTAATAGATTGTAATATAAATCACTGCTCTTGTTATTTTGATTCACCAAATGTTTTGAGCTTAAGGAAAAAAGAAGATACATCTGGTAAGGGTATAAACCGATGAATCATCTTGTTTCCTTCCGTAAATTCTGACGAAGTCAATTCAGCGTCCCGATGCTGAGTCCCGATGAACGTTGACCAATGAGATTTATAAGACAACCCAATTGCCGACATTAAAGACTGATTAGATTCTGAGTAACGGTCAGGGTTGCCAAAAGCCTTATCTAAATTTAAACTCTCATTGAAAGGATTATCATCTTCTACGAAGTCAGACGAAGAGTCATCCTGCATACGGTTATACGTTAGCCTAGCTGTAGGCTCGCTTGCATCGCAAAACTCCTCTAACTCTCTAGCAGAAGACTGCTTGGTCGACTGTTCTTTAAATAGTGTTTTCAGTCCTGTTTCTGCTCTGGTCTGGCTAATATTGGGCGTGACAATTTTAGGGGAGTTAGCGGTAATAGTTGATAAATCGCTTAGGTGCTTGGGCAATTTACGGCAAATCAGTCGTTCAAATTCATAGCTAAAATGAGGATTAGGAGTACGTAAACGTAGCCAAACGCTTAAAATATGCTCAATTGAGATCGCTTTATAACGTCCTAAGTACAGAGCTTCAATAGTTGCTAATCTAATCCAATTAGGGTGATATAAATCAAGCCAATACTCCAAAAGTTGTTCGGCATCATCACCACCCAAATCAAAAGCATAACTATCGATCAAAGAACGAGCTTGAGCCAAGGATAAATCTTGAGTTAGTTCAGTCATTGATCTTAGGTAATTAATGTCGCTTAAACATAAGACTTTAGTTTGATCTTCAGAAGAAGTTAGTCTACAATTTGCAATCTAGAACAGCTTCATTCTAACGATTAAATCAGGATGAATCTATGATTTAGAGCCAGAAGTTGGATTCAGGCTCAGCACAATGACCTGCCTAAAGCAAAAAATTCGCCTTTAATTAGGAAAGAATCACCCATAAACACAACAAGTTACAAGCAATTAGACCTCCTCAGTGTTAACTTAAGCGATTTATTTCAGCCCTATTTTACCCAAAAACTTTAGTCAAGTTAGCATCGGCTATTTTTTACTTACTTTTTTACTTAATTGATACTTTTGATTGCCTCTAATAAACCTCTGGCTTTGTTTAAAGTTTCTTGGTACTCAGATTCGGGTATTGAATCAGCGACCATTCCTGCACCAGCCTGAACTGAAACCATGCACTGATTTTGTTGATAGGGAGTAACAATCATAGTCCGAATCGTAATCGCACTATTAAGCTGACCTTCAAAATCATAGTAACCATATACTCCTGAGTAAGGACCTCTTCTTTCTGGCTCTAACTCTTTGATGATCTCCATAGCTCTAATTTTTGGCGCTCCGCTAACTGTCCCAGCAGGGAAACAAGCTTTTAATAAATCCCAAGCAGTTTTTCTGGGTTCCAAGACTCCAGTAACATTACTAACTATATGCATCACATGAGAATAGCGTTCAATGACCATCAATTCGTTCACGTTAACGCTACCTTTGACGCAAACTCGCCCCAGATCATTACGTCCAAGATCTACTAGCATAATATGCTCGGCTACTTCTTTAGGGTCGGCTAAAAGTTCTGTGGCATAGGCTTCATCTTCTTGGGAAGTATTGCCTCGAGGACGGGTTCCCGCAATTGGTCTGAGAGTTGCCTGTAGCTTGCCATCGTCTTGAACATCAGCCTTAACCATGACTTCTGGCGATGAGCCAATAAGCTGCCAATCACCAAATTGGTAATAGCTCATATAAGGAGAGGGGTTAACCAGACGCAGAGAGCGATACAGATTGAAAGGATGACCTTTATACACTGTAGACAGTCTTTGTGATAAAACTACCTGAAAAATATCTCCTGCACGAATATACTCCTTTGCCTGATTAACGTTGTCACAAAATGATTGCTTGTCAGTATTACTGCAATAAACTAATCTTGAATTATCAGCCGCATTACTCTTGTCTGAAGCCTTCCACTCCAACGATTTAGCTTCTATCGGTAAGGGCAACTGAAGCTTAAGCATCAATTTCGTCACGCGATCGCACGCTAGCTGATAAGCTTGTTCTAAGGAATGCTCCCCATTCCGTAAATCCGCATAAGAGATTGCCCAAATTTTGCGCTTTACCTGGTCAAAAATAATTAGATTATCTACCTGCATCCAAACTCCATCAGGCAAATCTTCTGCTTGAGGTTCATGAACAGGAACTCGGGGTTCAATCCAGCGAATCAATTCATAACCCCACACTCCAAACAGCCCACCAATTCCCGAAGGAAGTTCTGCTAATTTAACAGGCTTAATTGTCGCCAAACATTGATTGCAAATTTCAAAAGGATTACCTGTAAAGGTATTAACAGAACCGTCACGGTGAGTCTGAGTGGTGCTGTCTCCTCTCGCCTCTAAAATCCACATCGGGTCACAGCCCAAAAAGCTGTAGCGACCAAGTTTTTCTTCTCCTTCGACAGACTCCAGCAGAAAATTGTAGGGTTGACCTGCACAAACTTTATACCAAGCCGAGACAGGGGTTTCTAAATCAGCAACTAATTCTTGATATACAGGAATAAAATTACCTTGTTGAGCTAGTTCAGCAAACTGGTCAAAGTTAGGGAAGATCATTTAAAAAACGATGAGGGATGAGGAACAGTAAAGTAAAGCAGTAGATAGCGCAAATCATAAAAAAAGAAGGACAAATCACCGAACAGGAGTTCGTTCTTCATCCTTCTTAATTTTATCTGGTGCTGTTTAGACCTCGTAAGGTGCTTTTCCCGAAAATTTAATTGTTGCGGGTTGAGGATTTTGACCAATTCTGCGGTCTTTTTTGCCGTTGTATTCACGACCCTCATTCACCTTCTCAGGAAATACACCATCGGCGGGATGCAAATATTGAGTTTCACCACTGGGGAAGATGCGATAGATTTTGTAATCTTGAATTTTAGGCTTAAACTTAGTCCGTAACTGTGCGCCTAATGCTAGACACTGTTCCTTACGAGCTAAATAAAGCAGGTTTTCACCCTCATTCATAATCGCCGCGCCACCAGTTGGCATTTCAAATACTTGCTCTTTACCACTAGACCAGGTAATAGCGTATTTTTCTTCTACTTCTGCCTTTGTTAGCAATCCTCCTGTACTACCGCCAAACTGGGGCGTTTTTCCAGAAAGTTTGATTTCTTCTGCCATATTAATCAAAATCCTCAATTAAAGGTATTTACGGCATCCTATCATTCGGTTCGTGGCAATATTAAGACTGTGTCAAAAACTGTAACAGTTTTTAGCAGCACTCAAATCTGATTTCTGGTGATCAAGTTAGTTTTGAGCTAATTAGCAGCAGATTTAGTATTGGTTGCCTTGAGGGGAATGGTGAAATGAAAAATGCTGCCAAGATCTTTGCCAGGAGATTCTGCCCAAATTTCGCCGCCCCAATTTTTTACTACCTGGCGGCAAATTGCCAAACCTAAACCTGTTCCCCCTGCACTACGTCTTAGCGCTCCTTCTTCCTGATAAAAACGGTCAAAGACGGTTTCTAGACTACCTGTTTCAATACCTCTTCCTGTATCGGAAACCGTAACTTCTATAATGTTACCGCCATTGGTGTTGACGGCAATCCTAATCTCGCCATCAGCCTGAGTAAATTTGCAAGCATTGTCGAGGAGTTTCGCTAGCACTTCAACTAACCACTCGCCATCAAGCTGTACTAGAGGTAAATCTTCTGGAGAAGTTAAATTAGTAATCTGAGGCATTGATCGCTCTAGATTATGCGCCTTGACATTACTGATTGCCAAGTCAATACACTCGGTAATTGATAGAGTCTCAATATTCCATTCCACACCACCCCCTTCCAGGCGAGAAAGAGTCAAAAAGTCTTGCACTAAATTACGCATCCGTTCGGCATCGGTGAGGGCTGTATCCAGCATAACTTGGCTTAATTCAGGAGGCATGTCTGGTTCACTTGCCAAACTCTCCAAACATACCTGAATCGTAGATAAAGGAGTACGCAGTTCATGACCGACAATTGCCACCAAGTTAGAACGGGTACGGTCTAGGGCTTCTAATTGTTCGTTTAGCTCTTCCAAATCAGCGTAAGCTTCTGCCTGAATTAGAGCCACTCCTACCTGGGTAGCGATCGCATCTACGAGGGCAATGTCATCAGGCTTCCAAGCAATGGGTTCAGTGTCGCAGTGATGCAGTTCTATGACACCCAATAACCGCCCATGATAAAAGATCGGCACCAGTAACCAAGAAGAAATCTCGTAGTTATGGATTAAATTATCAAAAAATTCCCCTGTCCCTTGCTCAGTAGCCAGCCCATTGAGACGTTTATCTTCCTGGGTATTGTTAACACTGATTGTTTCTCTCGTGGCGATCGCCTCAGCAAACAAGGGATTATTAACTAGCTGCCATTGCTGTCCCCTAACGGATTTGACTCCAGGCCTGGTATATTCTCGATCAACTATTGCCACCTGATCATCTTCATGGCAACGATAGATAATACAACGACAGACCTCAATCCCCTCCCCCAGTTTTTGGACAGCTACCTGTAAAATTTGTTTGGTATTGAGAGAGCGTCTAACGGCATCGCTCACTGAGTTTAAAAGCTGCTCCTTTTGCTGTTTAACCGCCAAAGACTTATTGGCTTTTAATAACTTATATTGACTAGCTTGAAGATAGGTAACTAATCTCTGTACAAACGGATCAGGATTGGTCAAGGGTGATTTGATAGAGGTAGTTTCCTTGGTTTTTGACCCTGGACTCAAATAAAGACGACGAGCTTGATTAATCTTAGTAGTTAATTCAGGTCTGTAAAGAGCAATCCGCTCTAGCATAATTCTGCCAGCCTTTTGGGTTACGCTGCGATCAAATGTCCAGATACCCTCAAAGCGGCGATTGGTATCCATCACTGCACCATATTTATTATCTGGGGCAGCTAGATTACGCTCGCGACAGATTAAACAACTAGCATAATGATCGCCAATAATGACCAGATGCCACTCTTGAGACAAGGCATCGTCTGGTTCAAAAGCGATGGTTTCGTAGTCGACAGAACCATTACTAAAGTCTGTTTCTGGTGCAGCTAAAACATATACCTGATTAGATTTATTGGCAATTCGTTTATAGCGGTGAGACTCCTGACGATAAAAACGCTCCCGTTGAAAACTAGCAATCACCAGAGGCTTGTCAGAATCATTTAAAACTAAATCTTCCATAGCATGGGATAATGCCGTCAAGGAAGATTTAAAATACATTTGTGGTCGCCAATCTTTACAGCTAGCTAACAATTGCTGCACCACAGATTTAGAAATACTCATTTACGAAAGTCTTTTATGTAAGAAACATCCCACCAGGGATTATGGTATCCTGTCCCATCTCATAAGGCGAAGTTTCTAGAAGTTCCTAGTTTCAACAGTGCCATATATCAATATCCTACAAAAAACTTGTAACCTTGCTACGATAATTAATTATAATTCGCAACAATTCCCATAATTTGGCAAAAGTTAATCTACACTCTAGGCTGATGCTTACTGATGTCAGCCGCCCCACGGTATTATGTGTAATTATTTTTCATGTTCCCCAAAAATTGTCACTCTAGTCTTATTAGCGATCGCTGCTCCCGCTAAAGCCCTCGAAGTTCAGGTTGATCCTCCAGCACCTCAGTTAGGAGATACAATTTCGGTAATCGTTAGCACCGAAGATGCTCAGACTAAGCCTACGGTTACTGTAAACGAAACTAGCTATCCAGTATTTAAACAGGGAGATGATCATCGTGCATTGATTCCCACATCACCTCTGAATATTCCAGGCAAAATGACGGTTAAAGTACAGGGAGATGGTAAGACTAGCAATATTGGAGTGTGGTTGAAAAATAGAGCTTTTTCTGTTCAAAGAATCACACTCAGCGGTAAAGCTTCTCGTCCCGCCACCCAACTTGAATTAAACCAAGTTTCAGCTTTTAAGCAACTTGTAACACCACAGAAATTTTGGCAGGGAACTTTTATTAGACCTAATAGTTCTCGGGTGTCCACTGGGTTCGGGATACGCCGTTATTACAACAATGTATTTGCCCAAGATTATTATCATAAAGGAGTAGATTATGCTGGTGGGTATGGTTCTCCCATAGTTGCGCCCGCAGCAGGAAAAGTTCGCTTAGTAGGGAGAGAAGATGAGGGATTTCATGTTCATGGGAATGTTGTTGGTCTCGACCACGGACAAGGAGTGTTGAGCATTTTTATGCACCTTCAAGATATCGAGGTTGAGTCAGGAGCTGTAGTCAAAGCTGGAGAGCGTATTGGCACCATTGGTTCGACTGGGGCATCTACGGGACCTCATCTACATTGGGGACTATATGTCAATGGTGTGGCAGTAGATCCTGTTCCTTGGCGATTTACGGGCATAAATTAATTACCGCAGATCAAGACTGTAATACTTGGGTAGACAATATTTCTCAAAATGCCACCAAACAATCGTGCAAAACAGCAGATTTACAACTATGGCATTAGAGATTGATATCAAGCCTGTTACTACCTTCTACCTACGAGCCGATAATCTCGCTATGTTTTGATTTAACCTTGTACGACTATAAATATCTTTCCGATTCTGTTAAATAGAGATTAAGATGGTGCCAAATATCAGCTTAATTTAAACGTGAGGTGTGGTCGCTAAACCCGACCATTTGCAATCATGTTATTGAATTGATTTATCACTATTTAATTTTTGATTATGGGAATTAATTTGATTGTTGAACAAGCTATTCAGGATGGTTATCTTACACCAAGTATGGAAGCTGAGGTTGGCAGAATTTGTGATACTGCTGCTGAGCTATCAGTTGAGGAATATATGGCTTTAGATAAGCTTATGGGTTCCTTACTTACAGGAGAAGTGGTGGCTGTTCCTCGTAAACAGTTTATTAATGTTATGGAAGAGTTGGTCTTAAGTGAAGCCATAACTCGTGTCGCTGAAATTGAACAAACCAGTGAATCTTCTCTTGATGTTGGAGATATCGCAGCATATGCCCTCAATCGCCTACCTCCTTTATATGCCACCACCGAAGAAGGAGCTAACTACCAACGTCAAAGGGCTAGAGAAGAATTGCAAAGTTTGATCCAAAAGCAGGTGGTAGAAGCGATCGCACGCTATCTAGACCGCCCTGAGTTTTTCCCTGAAAGGCAGGCTATTGGCAGTAAAAATGAGTCTGGGGTGGCAAGCCAACTCAGCAATCTTTTAAAAGATTACGCTCCTAACTATGAGAAAGATATCAACCTGCAATAGAAGATTGTGGCATCAAACAACCCAGTTATTCTGAGTTTTGAACTCTGTTTATGCCCTCTGTTCTCTAGCAGAAGCTTATGAGTAAAATTGCGATTGTGGAACTTTGTCATTATTTTTTAGTCTAGAAAGATATACAGAAAGTTTATACTGAGGTTAATTAAAGTAAATGAGTCTATCTCTTTCTGCATCTTGGTCAAAAGCCGAGATGAACAATCAAAGCTTAGTGTCTCCTGAAAAACTCTCTAACTATGAGCTTATTGTTTTTTGCCAAACAGATGCTCAGCCAGATAAGGCAGCTTTTGCTGAGTTGTTACGAAGATATCAGTCTCATTTGAATCGTCTTTTCTATCATCTAGCTCCAGATTGGCAAGAAAGAGCAGATTTGGCTCAAGAGGTATGGATTCGAGTCTACCGTAATATTCATCGTCTACAAGACCCTGCCAAGTTTCGCGGTTGGTTGAGCCGAATTGCGACTAATCTTTTCTATGATGAACTGCGTAAACGAAAGCGTGTTAGTCCTCCTCTATCTTTGGATGCACCTCGTCATGTCGAAGATGGAGAAATGAGTTGGGAATTACCTGACGATGCTCCTAGCCCTAATGATGATTTGGCAACTAGAGAATTTTACGAACAGCTACAGATAGCAATTTCAGAATTACCCGAAACTTTCCGCACCACTATTGTACTCAGGGAAATCGAAGGTTTAGCTTATGAGGAAATCGCCGAGATTACTGGTGTATCCTTAGGTACGGTTAAATCTCGAATTGCCAGGGCCAGACTAAAACTGCAATCAGTATTGCAAAATTATCTTGGTGATGAGTAAATTAGTAAATATAGTCTGATTAGTACCAAAGTTTAATAAAGTTAGATTTTAATCAAATTTAAATTATCTCTATATGACCTAGAGAGAACTTACAAATTTTAACTCATGTAATTTCTTCTGATTATTGCCCTATCTCAAGCTATTATCCAAATCCTTTTTAAACAGCGGTAATGCCAGAATGACACCTAAATTTGACGATTTTGAGCAAGATAATCTTACTAACCACAAAGAAGAATCAACTGAACTACCTACAGATTGTTTTGAGCTTCTAAGCTCATATATTGACGGAGAGCTATCTGCTGCTGAGAAAAACCAGGTTCAGCAATGGCTGGATCAAGATCCTGAAATCAAGCAGCTTTACACTCAGTTATTGAAGTTACAGAGTAACATGCAGCGTTCAGTGGCGACGACCTGTGATAAATCAACAGCCCAAATTACAGCAGGAGTATTCCAGTCAATTGATTATCGCCGCCGTCAAAGGAAATTAGTCTGGTGTGGTAGTGCGCTCGCTGCGACCATTGTGGCTACTTTGACAGGAATAATACCTGGGTTTAATCCTCTAAAACTCCAAATGGCAAACCAGCCCCGTCCTCAAGAATCTGCACCAACGGTAATGCTTGCTGTAGCTGTAGATAAACCTGCAATTAATATTCCCAAAGGAATTTCAGGTTATGATATTGAGCTACAGAACTTTATCAAAAACTAAGCTAATCATCTGATTCTGATTGAATACAGACTTGCTCAATAGTTGCGCTGGGAGTAGTAATACTTAAATTAACCACTGCTTCATCCTCGACAATTATGGAAGCGATCTCAGGTTTCTGCTCACTGTAAATAAAGTCATAACCATTGTTGGCAGCATACTTACTAGCGGTAGTAGTTGATTTCCCTAGTAATTTGTACCAACCATCTAAACGAGGATCAAAGGTTGATTTTTCTCGGGTACAGACTACTGATTGTTCTGAAGTTGCCCCCCGATTATCCAACTCTAAACTAGCATTTTCAGTGGGTGTAAGTCTTGTTTTAGCAGGTAAACTAGAATTCACCTCAGTAAGATCCCCAGATAAATCTGAATTAGACGATTGTAACTCTGGTTCAAAAACAATTTCATCATCGTTTTGCATTACTGAAGAATAATAGCGATCGCCATTTTTACCCACAAAATAAGTCGCCTGATCATCACTGGCTTGAAAAACATTACCCCGATCAACTGGTTGGGCTGAAATTAAGACCTGATCGCTCTCGTCATACTTAGATTGTCGGTAATAATAAAAATTATTATTTAACTGACAAATATTAATCAGATAATATTCTGTCTCAAAACTATACACTTCTCGATAAGTAGAATTAGCTTGTTGACATTCGTTTTGAGTTAATTTTTGAGCAATAATCAAACTAGCCTTAGACTCCAATCTAGTCAAGGCTGTCATCGCCAAAACATCTGAATTTACACTCCAACAGGAGCATAAAGCGATCGCAAATAGAGTTTTTTGTCTACACCAATCAATC
>JBCDDK010000022.1:0-69360 GCA_039180345.1 Cyanobacteria bacterium P01_G01_bin.39
AGAAGAGATTGGCAAAAGGCAGGAAAACACTGATGATTTCCACAGGTAGATTGAAACTCATATTTCAAGCTTAGTGATACACCTAAATTACTGTATCGTTGTTTAACCTCACTTTTCTCTCAAAATGGATAAAGTCGAGCTCAGAGGGGCTTTAAAAGTCATGAGTTATGTAAATAGTCTAAGCACAAATTATATGAATTACAAATAGTAAATTTAATTGGCTATATCAAGAATTAGATGAATTAGTTACCTTGGCTCATAAATTTAAAGCAAATGATAATGCTTTGGCAAAACTATATAGTACGCCTGTGATCTGAATTAGCTATGTTGAAAGGTTAATAGTTCATAGTTCTAAGTTCTAAGCTTTAGGCTTTAGGTTTTAGGCTTTAGAAATAGAAAGTTGAGTAACTCAATCTGCATGTTTAGTTATGCTAGGTTTTAATTGCGCTATTGTTTGCTCGTACTCTTTCATAGCTTATAGCTTATAGTTTATGGCTTGAAGTAAATTACTCTGATTTTTAATTCACATCAGACGTATAGTACATTATCAATTGAATCGACTAAGATCCCCAATTCATCTGTATTTATCTGTGGAAAAATTTTTACCTGCCATTAATGTCAAAAAGCTGTATTGATAAATAAGAATATTATCCTGGTCAGTTTTATGTGATCCAAGATAATATAGTTGTTTTAAATAAGAATTGTAGAAATCCAATTTCCCCCCAATCCCCAATCCCCAATCCCCAATCCCCAATCCCCAATCCCCCCAACATAAGAATTAGAAAGTACAAAAGTTAATTAAAACGACTATAATTACAGACGATCAAGTAACTGCCTTTTTTTAGTTTGAAACTCTTCTTCGGTCAAAATACCTTGCTCTCGCAGCTTACCTAGCTTCTCTAAAGTTTGATAGACATCCGCAGCTTGTTCTTGGTTATTTTCAAGATCGCTGACATAAGATTTCCCCTGTTGGAAGGCTTCCTCATAAGCTTTTCTAAGTTGATCTTCCACAAAATTGCTCAGATTACCTGAATTAGAAAAATGGCTGATAGCAACCTGTCCTACAGCGTAGGTTGATGCCCCTGAAGTTAAAGACATAGTTGCACCACCCAAAACCGTACCTACACCAGGAATAGCTTTGAGAAAGCTGGCGCCTAAACGGGCAATAGTAGTTCCTGTTAAAGCTGAAACAAATGCTTTCCCCATACTTTTGGAATAGTTGACTCTATAAAGTTCTGCTAGCTGCTGAAGCATTTCTAACTGGATAGCGGTTACTGCGGCAAAGTCAACTAAAGGAATCGGAATTAAACCACCGCCCATTGACCAAAGAACATGGGAACGAATAATTGATTGTGCCTTATCAGTTTTACTTTCAAACATAGGGAACTAAACTCAAATATAATATTTGCTTTGAGCCTAGCATATTGCTTTTATGGCTTATGTGATTTTGCTGCCAGTAATTTTGATTAATTATCCACAATAATTGCTTTGATAACTGACTCTACGCAAAACAACAGAAAATTGATGGTTTCAATAGACTAAGAGAGCAGATAGAGTAAATCTCCAATCCCCAATCCCTAGTCCCTATCTCAGAAAATTTACTCAGTGCATAACATCAGCGTCCAAAAAATCGAGATTAGTAATGTCAGAAGGAAACAAATTTCTTTTTACCTTTTACCAAGCCTCATGCCGAACTAATTTATTTTTTAGGAGTTAATTATAGCGATCGCTATAAACCTTTAATAATATTTTGTCGCGGCTTAAACTGCTCTAAGGTTCTCAGTTTTTCATATAGCTCTTTTTCTTCAGGGCTAATTTCTTTGGGAGTGACAATTTGAATTTCTACAAGCTGATCACCGCGATCTCCTGATTTGCCAAAATAACCTTTGTTTGCTAGCCTCAATCTTTGTCCAGAACGTACTCCGTTGGGGACAGTGACTTTAACTAAACCGTCAATAGTAGGAACTTCAATGGCACTACCGAGAATGGCTTCGGTGGGTGTGACAGGAACTTGACAGTAAACATTTTCTCCCTGAATTTCAAAAAAGGGATGACGGGCAACAGTAATTTTTAAATACAAATCGCCACCGTCAATGCCTTGCCCCTTAAGGCGAATCCGCTGTCCATTGAACATTCCTGGTGGCATATCAACTTCCAACGATCTGCCGTCTTCCAAGCGAATTTTTCTTTGACCGCCCCGATAAGCTTCATTTAACCCTAGAGTTAATTTGGCTTCGATATCTCTACGTAGAGTCCGAGAACGAACAACCCTTTCTGTTTTAGTAGTTCCTGGACGATAATCTTGAGGATCTACTCGCGAACGTGGGCGATCGGTTTTTCTGGCTGTGGTGCCGTTATTACGTCCAAAGTTATTAAAGCTTGTCTTGTTAATAAAATTTTTCTTACTAATAGACTGGTCATACTGAACCCGTCGAGTTTGATCTGACAGGATCTCGTAAGCCTCATTAATGTCCTTGAATTTTTCTTCAGCAGCTTTATTGCCCAAATTGCGATCGGGATGATATTTAATTGCCAACGTGCGATAAGCTTTTTTAATTTCATTACTAGAGGCATTTTTAGTAACGCCCAGCATTTCATAATAGTTACGCACTTCCTGCATATCTCAGTTTAGGGTTTAGGGTTGTTAGTTTAGGGTTGCCTTTTCTCAAATAGGGTTATTACAGTTAGAACCACTCATCATCGTCATCATCCCAATCATTCTCATAGGGAACATTACGCGCTGTATTACGACCATTGTAACGGTCTTGAGGTGGGTAATTATCTCGTCCGCGATCTCGGCTGGTTCTAGGGGGTTCTCTTCTGGGGGCGTAGGGATCTGAGCTACCATAGGGATCATCAGCACTAGGGCGAGGAGGCTGATTATCATAGCTTCTACTGCCACGGTCTTGATAATCGTCGTATCCTGATCCAGGACGAGAAGGGGGGTAATCGTAGCCACGGCGGTCATCACTATAGCTAGGGCGGGGAGGTTCATTGCGATAGCCACTATAACTATCATCGTATCCAGCGGCGGGGCGAGAAGGAGGATAATTATACCCGTCATTATAACCGCCACTGTTGCCATAATAATCTGAGCCACTAGGGTTGTAGGAATAGTCTTCGATATAATTATCGTCATCATCCCCTAAAAAGGTCTTTTTAATCGCGCCCAAGAAGTCCTCATCATCATCGTCGTCATATTGCAGTCTAACTTCGCGATTTAATTCGTATAAAGTATCCTTTAAGTCAGCTTCTGCCCGATCCAAACCTCTTTCATCATCCTGTTCCAGACTGGTAAGAACTTCTTCGCAAAGTACGTCAATACGGCGACGATAGTAGCTGGCAAACTGACTGCCAAAATCGAGGGTCACTTCTTTCAGCTTGCGCTGCGCCTGATCTGTCAAAGCTTTAGCACGATTGCGTTTTTCTACTCTTTCTCGACGAGAACGATCTTCTTCGGCAAATTTCTCCGCTTCTTCAATCATCCGTTTAATTTCGGAGTTGCTGAGAGTGGAAGCCCCCGAAACCGTAATGCCCTGTTCCCTGCCCGTAGTTTTATCCCTGGCAGTTACCTGTAAAATGCCGTTAGCATCAATATCAAAGGAAACCTGAACCTGGGGCACCCCTCTGGGTGCTGGGGGAATTCCTGTAAGTTTGAATCTACCCAGAGATTTGTTGCCGCTTGCCATTTCTCGCTCACCTTGAAGGGCATGGATTTCCACTACTGTTTGGTTGTTTTCTCCCGTAGAAAAGACATCCGAGCGACGTACTGGAATTGTAGTATTGCGGGGCAGTAATTTTTTCATTACGCCACCGATAGTTTCCACTCCTAACGATAGGGGCGTCACATCAAGTAAGAGAATATCTTTGACCTCATTAGTCATAATCCCTGACTGAATCGCCGCACCGATTGCTACTACCTCGTCGGGATTGACGTTTTGGTTAGGTTCCAGGTCAATATAGCTACGAACTAAATCTTGCACCATGGGAATGCGGGTAGAACCTCCTACCAGAACCACCTCATCAATGTCCATTGGTCCCAAGCCAGCATCTGAAATAGCTCGCTTTAGAGGACGACGCAGACGACTAACCAAATCGCCGCAAAGCTCCTCAAATTTTGCCCGAGTTAGCTTGAGTTCGATATGTTTGGGTCCTTCTTCCGTGGCGGTAATAAAGGGAAGATTAATTTCAGTAACGGATAATTTTGATAGCTCAATCTTGGCTTTTTCCGCTGCTTCGGTGAGTCTTTGCAGTGCCTGGCGATCGCTTTTTCTGAGATCAACCCCTTCTTGTTCTAAAAATTCTTCGGCTAACCAATTGACAATGCGGCGATCAAAGTCGTTGCCCCCTAGTTGGGTATCACCGCTGGTAGCTTTAACCTCAAAGACACCGTCCCCAATATCGAGAATGGAAACGTCGAAAGTTCCACCCCCTAAATCGAAAACCATAATTGTTTGAGGACGACGCTGATCTAGCCCATATGCTAAAGCGGCTGCGGTAGGTTCATTAATAATCCGCAGTACATCCAGTCCAGCAATTTGTCCTGCATCTCTAGTCGCCTGTCTTTGAGAATCATTAAAATACGCTGGTACGGTAATCACGGCACCAGTAATGGCTTCTCCTAAATAACGCTCCGCTTCTTCAGCTAGTTTCCGTAGAATCATTGCCGATACTTCTTCAGGGGCAAATTCTTTTTTTAGCTTGGGACAGCGAATTTTGATATTTCCCAACTCGTCCCGTTTAATCGTGTAGGGAACTCGTTTTGATTCGGGTTGAAGTTCTGCATACTGACGACCAACAAACCGTTTGACACCATAAAAAGTATTTTCTGGATTCAAGACACTTTGCCGCCTGGCAAGTTGTCCCACCACAAGCTCTCCATCTTTATTGAAGCCAACTACAGAGGGGGTGGTTCTCATTCCTTCTGAATTAGCAATTACTATCGGTTTCCCACCTTCCATTACCGCTACTACGGAATTAGTTGTTCCCAAATCGATGCCGACTACTTTTCCCATGGGTGCAATGGTCTCCTAGAATCGTTCCCCAAAATATATATACTACGAGGTTTTAATTTGCTTTGGCAGGTTAAAACTAGATTATTTTTGATTTATTCTCTCTAGTTTACTTCATGAAAAACGGAGAGATAAGCTGTCAGGTATTTAATTTGTTTATTGAGGTTGGTAGGAAGACACGGGGATGGGGAGATCGGGAGAGGGTTTGACGGTTTCTGTCCTAATTCAATCATACCCAATTTAAATGATCCAGAGCTGAGCTGAGCTGGCAATTGAAACTAACCACGGAGTCAGTTACAGCGCACAAATGACCACATAAATATGACAAAGTGACATGGGAGTCAAGCCTTTGTTTGTCTGCATGTCGCTTGCATCCCGCGACCGACTAACTAAATTTAAAAAACTTACCATTAATTCATCGCTACTCTATCTTCAATTTTAATTGGGATAACGGTATCAAAATCTTTATTTTCAGGGTAATAGAGTAATAACTTGGGCTAATTTATCAAATATTTCGGCTACATTGTCTCCTGTTTTTGCCGAAGTAGCATAAACATCAATAATTCCTTTAAACCGATGCGAGCCGTAGTTATCAATCAATTTTTCTAGCTTTTCATGGGGGAGCAAGTCAGCCTTGTTTAAAGCAATAATCACTCCTCCCTCTGGATTTAACTGCCAAAACAGCTTGAGATGCTGATTTAAATTTTTTAAGGTATCGGTTCTAGTTAGATCCGCCACAATAATCGAACCACTAGCACCTTTGAGATAGCTAGGAGTAATCGACTTAAACTTGGTATTACCTTCTAAATCCCACACCAGCAGATTAACTTGATGAATATCTTGCTCGGTGCTGACGGTCATCGATTTACGAGATATCTTGACCCCAACGGTAGTCAGATAGCGATCGCTAAATGTATCTTCGACAAAACGTCGTACTAAGCTGGTTTTGCCAACGTTGAAATCTCCAAGTAAACAAATTTTTTTGCTAATTGTTGACATTAAGTAATATTTATTGAGACAGGTTCGGGGGAATAAATGGTTCAAAGCCGACATATCGTTTTGACCATGATGTTGGCTCGTCAACTACGTTTTCTGGCAAAAACCAGGAATCACAGTCGGCAATCAGTCTATCAGAGTTGATTCCTTTTGCTACTAAAGCATTTTTGACATTTTGGCAGCGTTTTTGTGCTAATCTTTGATTTATTTTAGAAGAACCGATGCCATCAGAAGAACCAGTTAACTTTAAATGTAACAGGGGATACTGTTGTAGAAGTTCTGTAGTCGCATCAATCTTACTAAGATTGTCAGCAAAATCTAGCTTACTTGAACCTAAAGCAAAATAAATGCGCTGTTTTATTAGCGGAAGCTGATCAACTACATCAAAAACTAGCTGTTCCACTCCTGGTATTTGGCGAAATGCTTCGCGGATGGTGGGCGAAGTATTCTGATCTAAAATAAATCCTGAAATATTTAAAGTTGGTGGTTGATAATCTGTGGAGATCGCTACATTGGAGCGTTGATTAAACAACTTGGTCAATCGAGCAATTTCCCCTGTAACTAAGCTCGGATTCACAGGAACGTTGACGGCAATAATCTGATTATCTAGTTGCAGATTATGGTTCTGGGCAATTGTTTGGGTAATGGCTGCGGCGCGATCGCGTAGATAAGCACTAGGAACCCGCCCTCTAACGGTCAATTTTCCATCTTTGACCTGGGGGTCAAGACGATATACTGATAGCTCTGGAGCGCCATCTAGCTGGGTAAGAGTAATTTGCTCGATATTTTGAGCAACTTTGGCTCGATGATTAATTATGCCCCAGGGAATAAAAATCAGACTGAGAATAAAAATTAATAACCACAGCAAAGCGCGAGAAGAGGCTGATTTTGAGGGTAGTTCTTTATTGTTTTCAGTTAACTGTTCCAGCTTGGTTTTGAGACCCAGAGGAACATTGCTGATATTACCGTCAAATTTCTGAATCGCTGCCCCATGCTCAATCACGATTTCACCCATGACTTGACGCAGTTTGGTAATAAATTGCTTGGTTGGTTCTCCAGAAACTACTACGGCTAAGTAGCAATATCCTGCTACTTCCAGCGGAATTTTCCAGTCTCCATAATCAATTAAATCTAGTTCAGACTCAGAATTAATACAGTCATTGGCAAAATTGCGAATCGCCGTCAGCATTCCCGCCAGCATGTCAGAATCGAGATGCTCTTCTCCTGGTAACTGTATTTCATGAATTACTAACCCCGAGTCTTTGTCAATCAAAAATATTGCCCGAACGCGATATCCTACAGACTCTTTAAAGATTAATTCTGCTTCGGAAACCCCCTGAAGCTTTGCCCGAAACTTGCGCTTAATGCCTTCAGGACTGAGATTTCTCTCCACTTTACGATTTATGTCCTGTACCACCTCTACCATATATTTAGATATAGTGCTGCCGATTACAGGATAGAGGGCATCAACCATGGCGTCTCGTTCTGACTCAATTTGAGCTTTGATTGCCTTGCCCATTTCTGGTCCTAAGACTTGGGGAATGGCTTCGGCATTCAGTCGGATTTGTTCCCTAATCGATAAGGCAATTTCTGGCGCGATCGCTTTAGCAATGGTCTCTGGATCAAGATTCATTTGTTTAGTAATCGCTTCAGGCAAAATCTGCGCGATCGCTGCTGCCATTTTTGGCGAGTCTTCCTTAATCCGATGCTCAATTAGCTGATCAATTACTGGTCTTATGGTTTGAATAACTCCTTCTCTAGACTCACCAAGTTTGAATTGCAGCAACTCAATAACTAGAGGAATTAAACTATTAACCGCATCAGCTAAATCTTCCGTTGAAGCTGTCTGGGTATCTAAAGCCTTAACCTGTTCAATACTTTTTATATTCTCAGTATTGCCGATATTTTCAACTCCTGAGACTTCTGGAGCCACAGTTTGCTGCAAAAATGCCTCATATTCTACTGCTTCCTCTAATGTCGGCGGAGTGTCATTCTCAATTTCGACTTCAATCTCATTAGTATCCTCGTTAGAATAATTAGAATCTAGTTTTGGAAAAGTAATTTTTCTTGAATGATCTTGAGGCAATACACATTGCTCTTCAGCATTAGGAGATATCTCTCGATTTCCTGACCGATTTTGCTCTGTAATCTTTTCTTGAGGCGACGTTGGTTGATCTAATAACAAATCAATCAACTCATCAATTGATTGAGAATCAGTTGAGCTGCCGAAATTTTCTGGATCACAATTCATGGATAGTCTTTGCTATTTCTATTATGAGCTTAAGGCATAAACTCAACTGTCTGATACTGCTTCGCTTAGGCTGTAATTTGTCAAAGTTGGCAACTACTAACTGACAATCTTAAAAGGGGCAAAAAATCAAGGCTTTAATCAATAATCAGAACAAAATAATAAAATAATCTTTATTGTCTTCTCTCTTATTACACAGAGTGTAATCTATAAAGAGGAAGTAATCTCAAAAAGCCCGTTCCGCCTATCTTCAGAAGCTAATTAGCAAGTAATAGTCAGCTAACAATTGATCAGGTACACAAACTGATGACCAAGTTTACTAGCAAGTCGCCCTGAAGTTTAAATTCATCACTAAAATCCCTAATCCCTAATCCCTCGAACAAATTACATAAGATGGTAGGTCAATTAATTAGAATGATTATACTTCAAGGGAATTGAACTTGATATAAAAGCTTGCCAGAGAAAAGATCCTGATCCCGATCAAGCTTTTCAGCGGCGAGCGATCGCCAATGATTCAGCGGAAAAACATACTGATTTCAACCCACAATTATTTTGATTTAGCTCTATGTCTAGGAAAGGGGAAAAGCTTCTGTGACGAAGAAACAAGATATAATCTGTTACATACAGCTATTTAGATAAAGTTGACCCTTTGACACATGAGCAATAATCCTGTTACCGATGCTTTCTTTTTTGGTCGAGCGTTAGCGGAAGTTATGAGCGAAAAGCTTGAAGAATCTTTCACCAATGCCATGAGCGATTTAGGCAAATTTGATGCTGAACAGCGAGAAAACCTGAGACAGTTTGTCGAAGAAGTTCAATTAAGAGCTGAACAAGCAACAGGAAACAGCTCCTATTATGGTGGTAATAGCACTAATAGCACTGGTGTTAGTAATCCTCCTAGTACGGTCAACATCGATATTAGTAGTAACAACTCAGACGAACTACAAGCAATGCTAGACCAACTAAGAGCTGAAATCGCTACTCTTAGAGCCGAGTTGAAAAAGTATCGTAATTAATATTAATTCTTATTACGGATCGCTAACTGATTAAGACTTATACAGTTACTAGTTTTCTCACAACATGGATTGAACTAGTAGACGTGGGCGTAAATCGAGTAACCATTTATTTCAGTTAAATC
The DNA here is from genome assembly GCA_039180345.1 of Cyanobacteria bacterium P01_G01_bin.39. Lineage (GTDB taxonomy): Bacteria > Cyanobacteriota > Cyanobacteriia > Cyanobacteriales > Xenococcaceae > Waterburya. The sequence continues at coordinate 9,395 of JBCDDK010000022.1, forward strand.
CTGACTGTATATAGCTCCCTGATCCCTAACTCCCTAATACATGCGGCGGTTGCGGTTGCGATAGTAAGTCGTTAGACTCACTAAGCGCCTCTGTTACTACATGCGGCAACGGGCGACACGAGGTCTTGAAATAAATTCAAAACACGCGCCCTCAACTAAGCGCCTTTGTGCGAAGCGGTATTAGTTTATACCCGAACACTTTTTACACTGCTGTTTTTTTGGTCAGTATGTCGCTAATATTTAGATTAGTTAATCTTTGTTAGCTAATCATCATTTTAATTAATTTTTTGTCATAATCCAGTGTCTCCTGCTTTTTCCCCCCAAAATTCAACAGATTCCGAGCCTAATAAGTCCGTTCAAGCCCAGAATGATATGGCAGTTATTCAATCGAAGTCTGGTGGCGAAAAAGCTGCTCCCATGGTTTCTGGCAAATCATATCGTTGGAATAAACCCAAATATTCTCGAAATCGCCGTCGATTGGATATTTGGCTATTCGCATTTTCGTTTTTGTTTAGTAACTGGTGGAATAAGCGCAAATGGACTTATGCTGGCGGTTTTACCCAGCATAAGCAAGCCGTACGGCGTAGGGCGCAAGCGATTTGGATTCGGGAAAGTTTTCTGGACTTAGGACCAACATTTATCAAGCTGGGTCAGCTATTTTCCACTAGGGCAGATCTGTTTCCCCTTGAGTATGTTGAGGAACTATCAAAGTTACAAGATCGGGTACCAGCTTTTTCTTATGAGCAGGTTAAAGAAACTATTGAATCAGACTTTGTTAAGCGTGTAGATCAGTTATTTTCTAGCTTTGACCCGATTCCTTTAGCAGCAGCGAGTTTAGGTCAAGTACATCGGGCCAGGCTTCATGGTGGTGAAGACGTAGTTGTCAAGGTACAGCGTCCTGGTCTTAAACAATTATTTACAATCGATCTGGCTATCTTGCGACAAATCGCGAGATATTTCCAAAATCATCCCAAGTGGGGCAAAAATCGCGACTGGATGGGAATTTATGACGAATGTTGCCGAATTTTATGGGAGGAAACTGATTATCTACTGGAAGGGCGTAATGCTGATACTTTTCGCCGTAATTTTAAAAATGAAGATTGGGTCTGTGTCCCTAGAGTATATTGGAAATATGCTTCTCCCAAGGTGCTGACTTTAGAGTACATGCCAGGGATTAAAATTAGTCATTATGAGGCGATTGAGGCAGCAGGTTTAGACCGCAAAGCTTTGGCAAGATTAGGAGCAAAAGCCTATCTACAGCAAATTCTCAATGGAGGGTTTTTCCATGCTGACCCCCATCCAGGAAACATTGCTGTCAACACAGATGGGTCATTAATTTTTTATGATTTTGGCATGATGGGTCAAATCGAAAGCAATATCCGAGAAGGTTTAATGGACACCTTGATTGGGGTAGCGCAAAAAAATTCAGATAAAGTAGTTAACTCATTGATTAATTTGGGTGCATTAGTTCCCACCGGAGATATGAGTTCGGTACGTCGGTCAATTCAGTTTATGCTGGATAACTTTATGGATAAGCCCTTTGAGGAACAGTCCGTAGATGCGATTAGCGAAGATCTGTATGAAATTGCCTACGGTCAACCCTTTAGGTTTCCTGCCACCTTTACCTTTGTGATGCGTGCTTTCTCTACTTTAGAAGGAGTAGGCAAAGGTCTTGATCCTGAATTTAATTTTATGGAAGTAGCTCAACCCTATGCAATGCAACTTATGACTAATAGCAATAACTCCAATGGCAGCACTATCTTTGATGAAATAGGCAGACAAGCAGCACAGGTAGGAACAGCCGCCCTAGGGCTACCTGGACGAATCGACGATACAATAGATAAATTAGAAAGGGGAGATCTTAGAGTTCGGGTTCGTTCATTAGAATCAGAACGAGTGATACGTCGCTTAAGTGCAATTCAGTTAGGGACAAACTATACTGTATTATTTAGTGCGTTATTAATTTGCGCCACTCTCCTTTTGGTTAGTGGATTCAAGATCATAGCAGCGATTGCTGCGGTAATTGCATTAGTGCCTGGATGGGCATTACTAAGATTATTAAAAAGTCTTGATCGCATTGATCGTATGTTTTAAAAGATATCAGGCTGCCAGTACTTAATAGTTGACTTGGGGACTATATCTTTGATTTTTATCAGTTTACAGATTAACTGTTTATGAAGCGTCAATTTATAGGTCTTACGGATACAGGGGTTGTCAGAACAGCAAACCAAGATAATTACTTTGTGGACGACGAGTTGGGGCGTTTTTTTATTGTAGCTGATGGTATGGGGGGACATGCTGGGGGACAAGAAGCCAGTAAAATCGCCACTGAAGTGATTTATGCCTATCTTAAACAGCATTGGTCATCCCCTATGACATCAGAAGTTCTGCTCAAAGAAGCAGTAGAGAAAGCTAATTTAAGTATTATTGAAGATCAGCGAACTCATCCCGAAAGGCGTGATATGGGTACTACTGTGGTGGTGCTGATTTTCCGTGAGCAACAGCCTTTATGCGCCCATGTAGGAGATTCTCGCTTATATCGTTGGCGCGGCTCTAATTTAGAGCAGATCACTGATGATCATACCTGGGTTGGAATGGCTTTAAAAAAAGGCGAAATCAATGCGGAACAGGCTAAGTTTCACCCCTGGAGACATGTTTTATCTCAATGTTTAGGCAGAGAAGATCTTCAGCACATTGATATTCAAGAATTTGAAGTACTGAGTGGTGATCGCTTGCTGATTTGTAGTGATGGATTAACCGAAGAAGTCACGGACGAACAAATCGAGACTGCTTTAACCAACTTAAAATCCTGCCAAAAAACTGCCCAAGAGTTGATTGATGCAGCTAAAGCAGCAGGAGGGTCTGATAATATTACTGTAGTAATTGTTGAACAAGAATAACTACCTCAATTGCGGTCAGGCGATCGCTTTCTCTACTACATGCTTGCCGAAATTAAAAATACTGCTGAAAAATTTGTCCCACGATTAATTGAAATTCGTCGCCATCTCCATGCACATCCTGAATTAAGCGGGCAAGAGCATCAGACCTCGGCTTACATTGCTGGGGTATTATCATCATGCGGTGTAGGAGTTAAAGAGGCTGTAGGAAAAACAGGAATCGTTGGCGAATTAGCAGGTTCAGGTGAGGATGATCGAATTCTAGCCATTCGCACTGATATGGATGCTCTTCCGATACAAGAGCGTGTACCATCAGGTTTTGCCTCTGCCAAGCCTGGTGTGATGCATGCTTGTGGTCATGATGTTCATGCTACTTTAGGCATGGGGACGGCAATGGTGCTATCCCAGCTATCGGCTCATTTACCTGGCACAATCCGCTTTTTATTTCAGCCAGCCGAAGAGATTGCTCAAGGAGCAAGATGGATGGTCAAAGATGGAGCAATAGAAGGAGTCAATGCCATTTATGGGGTACATGTCTTTCCTTCAATTTCTGCGGGGCATATTGGTATTAGATACGGGGCTTTAACCTCAGCAGCGGATGAATTAGAAATCATCATCCAAGGAGAGTCAGGACATGGAGCAAGACCCCATCAAGCGATCGATGCGATCTGGATTGCTTCTCAAGTAATAACCAGCCTTCAGCAGGCAATTAGCCGTACTCAAAATCCCTTACATCCTATTGTATTGTCTATCGGCAAGATAGAGGGTGGCAGGGCGCACAACGTTATTGCTGATCGCGTTCAGATGATGGGTACAGTGCGATCGCTTCATAGCGAAAGTCATGCTAACTTACCTCAGTGGATTACCAATATTGTCCAAGGGGTTTGTCAGACTTATGGTGCTAAATGTCAGGTTGATTATCGTCGCGGAGTCCCCTCAGTATATAATGACGAGGCTTTAACTCAAATTATTGAGTCAGCTACGCGCGAGGCATGGGGTGATGATAGTGTTGAGATACTATCCGAACCATCTTTAGGAGCAGAAGATTTTTCTATTTACTTGGATAATATTCCTGGATGTATGTTTCGCTTGGGAGTTGGACATCATAATAAGCTCAATTATCCACTACATCATCCGCTATTTGACATCGATGAAGATGCAATTTTAACTGGGGTCGTAACTATGGCTTATGCAGCTTACAAATACTGGCAAGCAGCAGCGTAAATTAATTATTTAAATTATTGCTTATAGCTACTCTTAAATCACAATTAAGCGATCTTCTGGATTATTATTCTCATCTCGCAAGTGAAGGGGTCACAGTAGAAATCTGCAAAACAAGTGCGGATGGCGAGAATCGAACTCGCAAGGCGTAAGCCACACGCCCCTCAAGCGTGCGTGTCTACCAATTCCACCACATCCGCATCATCAAAATTTTAATAGTATAGCTAATCAACATTGAGCAGGCTTGGTTTTGAGTTCTCCTCAAAACGCTTATCGCAAGCGTGATTCAACTACGCATATTCTGACAATAATTAACTTATCACATATTTACCTAGATTGTGATGTCAATCTTCTGCCAGGCGTGAATTAACTAAGTCTCTAAATTTCTCTCGCTGTTGGGGAGTTAATATTTCTCTGGTAGCCAGCATACTTTCAAAACGGAGAGTTCCTATTTCCTGTCTTAGAATACTAAGCTGTTGATTCTTGGCTCTAAGTAATTCTACTGGTTCTGTCCCCACCATCATGTCTGATATTTGCTGCTGTAATTTGGCAATATTTTGCTTTTTTCTCTGTATTTGTTGCCGATATTGACTATGAATTCGTTTTATTTGCTGCTGTTGCTCTCCAGTTAAATTTAGCTGTTGGAACAAGTTAAAAGTCTGTTTTTGTTTGACTACAGCTAAAGAACTATCTGCCACAATTGTCTCTTTAGTAAAAGAGGGAATATGGTTTTTGAGAGGCAAGAAAAAAGAACCGGCAACAACAGGTAGGCTACAGACAACTGAAACAATTATGGTGGTTAGAGTCAGTAGATATCGTCGTTTTCTAACTAAAGCTTGAAAAATCATTAATATAATTCAAACAACAAAATATATCTTGATTAACAATAAAGTGATTATTTATGGGGTAGAAACAGATAAAGTGGGGGCAGGATCGGCTACCAGTGGTAACAACCATTGAGCTTCTGTTTCTTCAATGGCATTATATCCAGTATTTCCCAGCGTGCTTTGCCAATTCCTGACTATGAAGTTTTCTAAATCTTTCGGTTCTAAGGCAATTCGAGGAGTTCTAAAAGTTAGGCTAACTGAAGTAAACAAAAAACTAGTGACGATTGCACTGGGAATTGTCCAGGCTACTCTCAAGTACTTGTTGCGGTTAGTTTTACGCAATTCTAAAGAATCAAATAACTGTTGTTCAAAATTAGGGTGAGCATCTGGGGGTAATGGTTGGTTGTCTCGCAGAAAGCTGGCAAAATTGTTCTGATGATCATTGTGTAAGTTAGTCATAGTTCTTTTAAGTTAGCAGTTTGATTCTAAAATGATATTCCTTGCTGTTCTAGAAAATTTTTTAGTGAATTTCTGGCATGATATAAGCGAGATTTAACTGTTCCAACAGGGACGTTAAGAATCTCAGCTACTTGTTTTTGGGGCAAGTCCTCTAAATCGTGCAACACGATCACAGCGCGATGCTCAAAGCTAAGATTATTCAGACCTCTTTCAACTATGTCTCTATAATGCAGGTGCATCAAGTCAGAAGTATCCTGGACATTAGATAATTTTCCCGAGTTGTGCTGTTCTTTTTCCCAAGATTTCTCATTGAGACTAGTTTTCTCTTTGACTTTAGCTAATTTTCGTCGTTGATCTGTGGCAACGTTCCAGCTAATACGATATAGCCAAGTAGAAAAATATTCTGGAGTTCTTAGTTTTGGCAACCCTTTCCATGCCTTGAGAAAAACTTCTTGTACTAAATCATCTAATGATGTCGAACCACAAAGCTGATAGAGAGTGGAACGCACCCGTTGCTGATAACGTTGATATAATAACCGAAAACAAGCGCGATCGCCTTGTTGACATAACCAGATTAACTCTTTTTCTGAAGGTACTCCTGTTTCCAATTCTGCCTCAGATGCACTAGCTTGCTCGCAAGCTAAGATTTTGCCCATTTTTCTAGAAAAAATTTGATTCTTGACCTTTAGACTAAAAATATAAGGGTTCGGTTCAATTTTAAATTATTTATTTTGATAACTATGTCTTGCCAACTGTGCGATCGTAGTGTTAAGCAACTAACGGTTCACCATCTTATTCCGCGACAAACTGTCAAACGCAAACAAGCTGACTCTAGTTCAACTATTGAAATTTGTGATCCATGTCATCGGCAAATACATGCTCTTTATAGCAATTTAGAATTAGCAAGAAATCTCAACACTGTAGATAAGCTAAGATCAGAACCAAAGATGATCAAGTTTCTGGGGTGGATCAAAAAACAAGATCCCTACAAGCAAGTTCGTATTCGCCGCAAGTAAATTTATCTATAACTATATGATATATTTCACTGTTTCATATGATGTTTTATATTCAATCTTGATAAGATAGAGACTTTATATTTTAGGATATTCTAATCGTTTTTTTCTACTTAATCAGCAATTCTAATTCTTCTACTGATTCTATTATTGCTATCTTAAATGCTCCCCAACTAAAGAAATATTTTGTATTTTGTTTATCTTACTAAATCTCTCATTGCTTATAATAATTGTCATTAATAAGTTTCTACTATTTTTTATTTTCGGAGAGTGACACAAGAGGGATGCTGGTAAGCTTTTGAGCAAAATAGCAATTAAGGCGTGTCAAGAGAAGTATTCTTGATTTATCTCGATATCAGTTTTATTGCTTCAATTATTTGTATAAGGTCATTTTCAAAAATTTGATAGCAGATATTGCCAAAGTCAATCAAAATAACTTCAGCTTGATAGTAATCGTCATTCATAATTCGATTGGGATTAATTATATTAATCTCTGGCAAAAACTAATAAAGTCCAGTCCAAATTAAAGACTAATTTGTTGCAACTGAGCGCGGGGATTATTAGTGCGTAGTTTGCTAATTTTTTCGTAACATTCTTTAATTTTAGGACTAACTTGCTGGGGCGTAGCAATGATAATCTTGACTAGTTGATCTGTTCTTTGTCCACTAGGAGAAGACCAACCTTGATGACGTAGACGTAATACTTGACCCGAACTAATTCCCGCAGGAACTTTCATCTTGACTTTTCCTTCAGGAGTCGGGACATCAATTGATGTCCCCAAAACTGCTTCATCTGGGGTAATTGGTATTTCACAAACCAGATTATCTCCCTCAAAATTAAAGAAAGGATGAGCATCTAATCGTACATCTAAATAAAGATCGCCTTTTTGCCGACTGTAGGGATTAGTCTGTCCTTGACCTGCCAACCGAATTCGTGAGCCTGGTTTGACTCCAGGAGGAATACGAACTTTTAAGGTTTCTCCAGCTATAGCAATAGATTTAACTACACCTCGAAAAGCTTCTGATAGAGTAAGATTAATACTAGCTTCGCTAATGGTTGCCGATGGTTGCTGACTACTTTGGGCAAAATCTTGAATATTGCTATTACGGTTGAAAGTTTGGGTATATTCTTGACCATTGCGACCATTATTTCTGGGAGTTGAAAAGCTTCCTAACAGCTCATTAATAAACTCCTCAAAGTTACCATATTGGCTGAAATCTGAGCTATTAAAGTTAGTCTTTTTATTGCTTGTATTACTAGTTTTACTTGCTGATGGGACTTTGCTCTGCTGCCAATATTGACCAAAGTGATCATATTGAGAACGTTTATCTTCATCTGAAAGTACGTCATAAGCTTCGCTAATTTCTTTGAATTTTGCTTCAGCAGCTTCATTACCTTGATTACGATCTGGATGATATCTTAATGCTAACTTACGAAATTGCTTTTTTATTTCATCAGTCTGTGCTGTTTTTTTTACTCCTAAGATAGCGTAGTAATCTTTAAATTCAGTAGAAGACATTGAAAATTATTTCCTAAGTAAAGTTAGCTGGCTGAATTAGCTTATCTAAAGTTTAACTCTATAATCTGGGATTAATAGCTTTGAATCATAGTTGATGATTCTTAAATTGACTTTTTAACTAACACATTATAGATACTATAAAGTTAGAGCAGTAATAAAAAAGGATACACTCATATAGAATGTACCCCAAAATATCTAATATTATCTCAAACTAGACTATTTTAAAGAACTAAGCCAAAAAGAATTGTTGGCAACCTAAGCTATTCATAACAAAAATGCGATCGCTATCAATGATATTTTTGACCTATTTATGTTTTAGATTACTGTGTTGTCAGGAATAGTAGCATTTTTTAAAATAACCACAATTCCGCTACGTATGTAAAATCCTTCATCTTCTCGTTGAGATTCTTCAACTCGGTCTTTATTTAAAATTTGAACATTGCGACCAATCCGAGCATTTTTGTCCACAATAGCATGGCGAATAGTTGACCCCTCACCAATGCCGACAGGAATTCCTCCTTTCTGCAAGCCAGACTGCCTTTCAGCAAAAGGCTCGTAGTAATCTGCTCCCATAATCAGGGTATCTTCAATTGTGCAGTTGGCTTCAACTCTAGTTCTGACACCGATCACTGAGTGATTGATGTGACAACTTTTGAGAATACATCCTTCTCCAATCATCGATTCACTCACCTGACAGTCCAGCAGTTTTGTCGGTGGCAAATAGCGCGACCTGGTGTAGATGGGAGCCTTTTCATCGTAAAAGCTAAAGTCGGGGTGCGGTTGTTTGGTTAGTGCTAAATTAGCTTCATAAAAAGACTCAACAGTCCCAATATCTTCCCAATAGCCTTTAAATAAATATGCTTGAAGATTATGGTCTTTAGCTGCCCCAGGAATAATTTCATTCCCAAAGTCATGTTTATCTAAATTATCTTCTAATAAATCAATTAAGATATCTTTTTTAAAGACATAAATCCCCATAGAAGCTATGTAAGGACTATCTTTCGCCTGTTGTGGATTCAGACCTAATACCGTAGTGTCTACCTGCATTTTTTTGAGGTCTTCTCCTTTGGGTTTTTCCGAAAAATCGATGATTCTACCTTGACCATCAATTTTCATTAACCCAAAACTAGAGGCTCTTTTGTCATCAATTGGCACTACAGACAACGTAATATCTGCATTAGTTTTTCGATGATGCCGAATAAACTTGCTATAGTCCATGCGATACAAATGATCGCCCGAAAGAATAATCACTTCATCGACATCCCATGACTTAATCGATTCGATATATTGACGAACCGCATCAGCCGTTCCCTGAAACCAACCTGAATTATCCTTGGTCTGTTGTGCTGACAGCACCTCTACAAATCCTTCCCTAAATCCAGAAAAATTATAGCTACGATTTAGGTGTCGATTAAGAGAAGCAGAATTAAACTGAGTCAGAACATATATTTTGAGAATTTCAGAATTAATACAGTTACTGACAGGGATATCGATCAAACGATACTTACTTGCCAGGGGTACTGCTGGTTTTGCTCTTAATTTAGTGAGGGGATACAAACGAGTACCTGCACCGCCTCCCAAAATTATACTTAATACTCTTTTCACTTCTTAAAACCTCGTGACTGCCTGTGCCTCTCAAGATAAAGTTTATCTGAATGGGGGACAGATTCAGCAAAATCAACTGGAAAAGGATCACTTTTGCTAAAGTATTAAGTGAATGTAATATAAGCGCTTCTCAAATTAGAACTGTGCGATCGCTGAAATTCAAAGCATTCGAGATTCCATTAACGTTTTTTTAAGTATTTTTTAAACTTATTTTTACTTGCATATGTCTTCAACAGATACATCTTTACCGCCTAAGCTAGCAAAGATTGTGGAACGCTTTCAGCGCCGTAGTGACCCCAAGCAAAAATACAAACAGCTTCTCTGGTATGCTCAGAAACTGCCAGCTATGCCAGAATCGGCAAAAACTGACGAAAATAAAGTTAAAGGTTGCGTTTCTCAGGTTTATATTACGGCTAGTCTCCAAGACGGTAGAGTGTATTATGCAGGGGACTCTGATGCTCAATTAGTTAGAGGATTAGTTGCATTTTTGATCGAAGGTTTAAATGATCTCTCTCCCCAAGAAATTGCTCAAATTGAGCCTGGCTTTATTGAAGACACAGGTTTAAAAGTCAGTCTTACTCCTTCTCGTGCTAACGGCTTTTTTAATATCTTTCAAATGATGAAGAAAAAAGCTCTAGGGTTTCATTTAGGAACAACTGAATAACTTGAATCTAAAAAGATAATCAGCTTCGTTTGAACACTAGGTTCAAACGAAGCTGGTACGCATATCTAAAGGTTATACTTAATAATCTAATTTTGTTTTTTGGCTGCTTGTTCAGAAATAATGCGAGTGCAACACCAATCCGTTGGTAATGCCGAGGGCCATCCCATTCGAATTGCCTCAGGGCAGATAGTCATTACAGTAAGTTGGCAATCGATTAGCTGAAACCCTTCTTTTTTGCACTGCTTCAAGCTGTGTTTGAGAATAGTGTCGTCCCGAAATTCAATCGTATTGTTGCATTGAATACAGACTACGTGGTGATGATGATGAGGATAGGGCTGATTTAACTCATAGTGTTTGTGTCCTTCCGCCAACTCTAGTTCCCGCAGAATACCCATACGAGCCATCAGCTTAACGCTACGATATATAGTAGATAAGCTGATAGACTCTCCTCGCTGTTCTACCAAATCGTGTAATTCTTCGGCACTCAGATGATCTCCTTTGGGCAAGTTCTGAAATACATGCAGAATTTTCTCTCTCTGAGGAGTCATTCGCCAACCCCTAGAGTTAAGTTCGGCTTTTAAAGAAGATGCCGTGTAGTGAGCCATACCAGATCTTTATCAATTATTTGCTGCTTATTGACAATAATAAGTTTTTTGAGCAACCTTTGCAATAAAGTTTAGTTACATAATTGTTTTTATTATTGACTCTGCTAGATACTTCCCTTAGGACTATTGGTGATGATTCCTGTGCAGGGCAGAACCGTCCAGAGAGTCAGGGTGCAATACAGTTACTCAACTAAGTGCATAAAGAAAGAGAGAGACGAGAACGTCTCTATGCAGGATATTTGATCTATAACTCATGATTGTTCCAGGGAAAAATATCCACTTGAATATTGGATAAAGGCTTTGTTTGATTTTTTCAACCAAATCGTTGCAGGGCTTATATATGCTTACAGTTGGCGATTCCATTCGTCAGCAGCATCCTGAACTGCCTGATCTACAGTTTTTTCTGACAGCATAGCTGCTTGTAAATTTTCGTAGATTACTTTTTGCAATAAATGTAAGTTTTTAGTCGTGGGAATTAAAACTTCAGCATCATTAAGTTGGTCTGCACTAACTTTTTTTGCTTGTTGCTGCAAATTTTGTTCTGATTCCTGTTCGATGTTATTGATATACTTGGAAATAGCTTGCTTGGTTGAAGGTAAAACATTAGATTCGGAAGCAAACGCTAACTGATTTTCAGAATTAGTAACGAACAAGGCATATTTTAATGCCTGTTCCGACTTATCGCTGTCGCGAGGAATTACTAAATTCATTACCGCCACGCTTTTTTTATCAGTAACTCCAATTATTTGTGGAGCAACAGCCGAAACTTCAGCAACAGTCGGCGCATTGTTAGTTATGGTATCGACAAATTCCGCACCAGAATTCAGGATTGCTGTTTCTCCTGACTGATATAGTTCAATTCCGCGACGATGACCTTGAGTCAATACCTCTGGGGGTAATAATTCTTGCTGGTATAAATCTACCCAATATTGAAAAGCAGTTTTTCCTGCTGCCGTGTTGAATCCAGCCTTGCCTGAGTCATCTAGCAAATCCACCCCCATTTTGACCAAAGACTCCAAGACATCACCTGAATCATTAGTCACAAAGGAGATAAAGTAAGCATACTTTCCCGTTTTTTCTTTAATGATCTTAGCTGCTTGCGCCAATTCAGCATAAGTCTGAGGTGGCTGTTGAATACCCGCAGCATCTAATAGTTGTTGATTATAAATAGTAATCGTGGTGGTGAGATACCAAGGAAGACCAAATGTCTGCTTACTACAATTACTTGCTTGACAGACTTCAATTGTGCTTGCCTGCCAAATTTGGGGGAGATAAGTAGCTTTCACGTCAGGATTTACTACTTGTTCTAAATCTAACCAAGCGTTGCGAGTTGCTAGCTGGGAAGCAAATTTGGGATTTAGGTTGACTACGTCTGGTGCTGTTCTAGCGGAAATTGCGGACAGGATTTTATTTTCCATTGCCGACCAAGAAACGTCTACCCAACGCAGTTCAAGTAGTTCATTTTGAGCTTCAAAAGCACGATTTAGATCAGCAAAGTATTCAGTAAAATTAGGCTTAAGCTGCATTGTCCAAAATTCAAGTTGATTAGAGTCAGATTTACCCCTGGGGTTACAGCCAAATAATCCAGCAATAATCAGACCAGCCAATAAATGTAAGCTTGACTTTTTGATAAAGATAAATGTTTTCACTACTTCTTTAAATAAACAACAAGACAAAAGATATTACCTATCAGTAAAAATGGCAATATCCATACGTAATTTTAACTATCATTTTTAAGATAGATTGGATTTATTTCGGTACTACTACTTATCAATAAACCGATTTTTAGCGGCTACAATGTCCAATGTGAGTCAGCCTATATCGAATTGATTTGATATTTACCAACTTAATATTAGTCATTTAATAATTTATTAATTAAATAGATTACAAATGACGCTTATATAGTTTTAGTTGTAATATGATCTTCAATATTTTGGCTCAATAAGACCCAAAAAATAGAACAACATATCTAATCATGAGGTACAAATTTTGAAATACTACTTGGTCAAGGAGTATGCTAAATAATTTAACGAGTCTATTTGCGAAGAAAGGCGATAATATCGGAATTGAAATTAATTCACAGAAAGTAAATATTGCTCAAATAGCCAAACAAGGTCAGCAATATAAATTAATTAAGAACATTTCTGCTGATATTCCTGAAGGAGTGTATGAAGATGGTCAAATTGTTGACTCTTTGACTTTATCGGAATTAATTAAAGATACTCTAAAAGCCAATAAAATCAGCGCTAGTAGCGTATCAACTGCGGTTCCCATGCGCGAAGCTATTATTAGAGTTATTCCTGTCCCCGCAGAACTAGATGAAGCAGAACTGAAAGATATGGTTTTGGTTCATGAAGCAGGAATGTATCTTCCTTATCCTAGAGAAGAAGTAGATTTAGACTACGCTAAATTAGGCTATTTTATGGATGAGGATGGAATTGAAAAAGTTAATGTTTTGCTAGTAGCAACTAGAAAAGAAGTTACCGATCTCTATACCGAAATATTTGAGCAAGCAGAGCTTAAGCTAGGGGTCTTAGAGATTAATAGCTTTGCCTTAATTAGAACAATTAGAGAGCAATTACGTCAGTTTGGTTCTAAAGAAGCGGTAGTTTTAGTAGATTTAGAATTTGATAATACCGAAATTGCGATCATAGTTGAAGGGGTACCTCAATTTTCTCGTACTGTTCCCATTGGAACCTATCACATGCGTTCGGCATTTTCTCAGGCAGTAAACTTGCCAGCTACAGGTGGGACAGAAATACTTAATGATATTGATGTGCTTGACGGTATTGAAGATTCAGGTGATATAGATTCATCACAAATCGAATCTGGACAAGCAGCCTTACTCAAAATTCTAGGAGAATTAACTGAGGAATTAAGCCGTTCTATTAATTTTTATATTAACCAAAGTGAAGACTTAGAAATTGCTCAGTTACTATTAGCAGGACCAGGAGCTGGTATTAATCAAGTAGATGAGTTTTTTACTCAAAAGTTAAACTTACCCACAATGAAAGTAGATCCAATTACAACTTTAGGACTAGATATTAGCAAGGATATTGCTCCTAGGTATAGACCTGGTTTGGGTATAGTTGTAGGTTTAGGTATACGAGAGTAGTAAGTCATCGGTACACCGCCCTGCGAGGGCGCTGCCTGCGATGACCGCATTCCGCGGTTCAATCTTATGTTGCATTTAATGGAATATTAGGGAACTGTAATAGTGCCAGTAAACTTGCGGATGTAAATACATTCTCGCCTATTAATGTGGGGGATTTCGCTAAAAGATAATGGCTAAATTAAGGTAATTATCATGAAAGTATAACTCGAACATCTTGAAATCTGACCATTGGTTATGTTCAAAATTTGTATAGCTCTATGTATAACTTAGATATTAATTTTCTTAGAGATAGAAATCCAGAGCAATCTGCTAGTATAAGCAGTGATTTTGCTCAGAAAAAAGAAGCTAGCATAGCAGATAAAATTCCGATCGCTCTGGGAGCATTGGTTTTTTTATTAGCACCAGCAATAGTTTTTGGCTATCTAAAAAATGTCAATGCTAAAACAGCTACTCTCAAGCAAGAAATTCAACAAATTGAAGCCGAAATTGCTGATTTAGGTAATCAAAATAAAAAGATTGAGTCCGTAAATCAAGAAATTCAGCAGGTGCAGCAAGAAACTGCCGCTTTGGTGGGCGTATTTGAGAAAATTAAGCCTTGGGCAGCGATTATGCAAGAAGTAAGCGATCGCACTCCTCCTGGGATCTCAGTTGAGTCTCTGCAACAGAGTGGTTCGGGAACTGGAACTGGAATCAATATTGATGGAGTTGCCCGCACTTATGAAGATGTCAATGATTTTGTGTTGTTTCTTCAGCGATCGCCATTTTTTAACGCTAAACAAATTAAGCTCAATGGAGCGAGTGTTACGGAGTTTGGTCTAGAAGTTGAGAATGAAGATGCACTCCCAGATAATGCTTCTTTATTAATTCCTGAAGGAATAAAATTCACTATTTCTGCCCAACTTAATAATGTACCTTCCTCTCAATTAAAAGAAGATATTGAGGAGAAAGGTTCTGTTGGCTTAGTAACCAGATTAGAAACTTTAGAAAGTAAAGGAGTAACTCTCAAATGACCTTTGCCGACGATTTTGCTAGCGACGACCAGTTGATGGAGGAGGATTATCCTTCTGCTTTTGGCATTACTTTTACGCCAATGATTTTGGGGATTGCGATTGGTGTTGCTGGAATTACTTTAGCTACCTATGGCTTTATCAAATTTGTCAAGCCAGCACAAACTGAATATCAAAGTGCTTCATCTCAAAAACAAGAGCTAGAGGCGCAATTAACTAGTATCAAAACAGGAGATTTGCAGCTAAAGCTAGCTCAGGCTCAATCGGACTTAGCTGAAAAAAAGGTGTTAAAGTCCCGCGTCCTTTCCATGTTTACTAGTGAAAATGACTTAGAAACATTGCTGATAGATTTGAATAACTTTATTGCAACTAATGAAGGTGCTTTAACTCAGTATCAACCCGATAGTAATGTCAGCACAATTAGTGATGCTTCATTAGGTGCCGAAGTACAAGGAAAACTCAAGCGCAAAGGAATTTCTTTGACTTTTGAAGGAACATTCAATGAAACAAAGCAAATCTTACAGGATTTAGAACGGTTGCAGCCTTTGCTGATGGTACAAAACATTAGCTCTAGCGTAACCCAAGAGCCAACCGCAATTTTAACCAGCAACAAGAGTGAGATTGTTCCCCAAAAACAAGCCGAACTCAAAACCCAAATTAAGCTAGATGCAATTCTGCCCTTGAGCGAAGCAGAATTAGAGCAGGCTAAAAAAGCCGATCAACAAGCAGAGCAAGCAGAACAAGCAGAAAGAAATAATAGACGGAATCGCAACAGTAGAGATCAATAGACCAGTATCACGCTTCTTCGATTAGCTCTAGAAAAATTATTATTTACTATCGATATAGGTTGAGGATTATGAGAGTAAAAAATTATTGCGATCGCCTTGGTTTTTTAACCACGTTGACTGTTATGATGGCTGCTGCGCCTACTATGGCAGCCGAGTATAAAGTTACTGATATAGAACTAGCCCAAACATCTCATCAACTGGAATTGAAACTGTCCACTACAGGGGAAGCAGATCAAGATGCTTCTTTCTACACAGTACGTAAAGGCAATACCATTGAAGCAAACTTGCTCAACACCAATTTGGACTTGCCAGAGGGAAATTCTTTTAAGCAAGAAAATCTTATTCCTGGGGTCAAGGCAGTAGAAGTTAATCAGGTTGATCGTGAACATACGCAAATTGTTATTTCTACAGCAGCAGATGTACCTGTTGAACATTTATTGGAGCAACAAGGGGATGATTTGATTCTGAGCCTCAATCGTGTCACCAAAACTCAATCCCTTAAGCGAGACATAAAACAGTTTGGTCATCAAGCTGTAAAAAATATCAAGCAAACTTATCGCTCAGCATTAGGTCAGAAAAAAACCAAGGACGATCAAAAATCTGACCTTGCCTCAGACAAAAAAGTTGAAATTGAAGCCAATTCTAATGACGTCCTGATTCCTAATCCTGACATAGTCATTAACGACAATCGTATCGAAGACATAAAAGAACAAGTCTTTCAAGCTCAAGAAGATTCTGATAATGCCCCAGCCACTCTACCCAGAGCAGTTGCTCCCCCCGTTGGCGACATGGCGGTTTCTAATATCAATACCATGCCAGATATGGTCGATCTTGGCTCCAGCGCTACAGTTCCTCGTCTCGTCATGCGTGATGCACCAGTCAGAGAAGTATTATCTTTGTTGGCGCGATCAGCTAATTTAAACGTGGTCTATGCCGCAGGAGAAGCCGAAACTAACAATGATGAAGAAACTGGACCAACTGTTTCTTTGGATTTAGAAAATCAACCAATTCAGGAAGTATTTAACTCGGTACTCCTAATTTCTGGCTTGAATGCCAATCGTCGTGGCAACATAATTTATGTTGGAGAACAATTACCCGCACAAGCACGTAATTTAATTAGTCGCACACTTCGTCTCAACCAGGTTACGGCTGAAAATGCGGCTTTATATTTAGCGAGTCAAGGAGCAACAGGTAAGCGACTGACCAATGAAGTTGAAGAAATCATCGATCCTGAAACTGGTCGAGTTACCCAAAGAAGAGAAACTAGCCCCGAACTAAGCGATTTAGATGGTGGCAGCGATGATGAAACGGGAACTCAGGCATTAATGTTGAGGGGATTACAGATTTCTACCGATGAGAGGCTCAACGCTATTACTTTAGTAGGGGAACCGCGTAAAGTTGAAGTAGCAACAGCCTTTATTACTCAACTAGATGCTCGTCGGCGTCAGGTGGCAGTTAATGTCAAAGTTCTCGACGTTAATTTAGATAATCAAGATATCTTCAATAGCAGTTTCTCATTTGGAGTGGATGATACTTTCTTTTCCCAAGATGGTGGTTCGGCTGTACTTAACTTTGGTGACACCACACCACCAGACAATACACAGGTATTAGACAGCATATTCTCACCTACAGTTATTCCTCTTGAGGTTCCAGGCGCTACTTTAGAGCCATTCTTTGATATTCAAGATGGACCATTTAGTGACGTGACTCCTGGTGTAAATGAGTTCACAGACAGCCTTACGCCTTTTGCTCGTCCTAACTTCGGTACAACTAATAATCCTTTTCAGCCTGGACTATCAGATGTTGATATTGATGATGAAGGTGCAGTTGAATTTGAGTATTCTCTTCCCAGCCTATTCCAATTTCCCCAAAAATTCTTGGCTCAACTGGAAGCACAGATTGTCAGTGGTAGCGCCAAAATTCTGACTGACCCCACCTTAATGGTTCAAGAAGGGCAACAGGCAACTGTCAAGCTGGCACAAAATATTATTGAAAGCGTCAAAACTGAAATTGATAGTGAGAGTGGATTTAGAACTATTACTCCCGTGATTGCCGAAGCTGGCGTAGTTTTGACGGTCAATGTAGAGCGAATTGATGACAATGGCTTTGTTTCTATGTCCGTTAGTCCTTCAGTAACTTCTGTGGGAGCGACTCAAAGCTTTGATAGTGGCGGTGGCGCGGTTAACATACTGAATCTTCTCAGCAAGCGGGAATTAAATTCTGGTTTAGTCAGATTAAGAGATGGTCAGACTTTAATCCTATCGGGAATTATCCAAGATTCCGAACGAAATGACATTACGAAGGTGCCTATTCTAGGTGATATTCCTTTACTAGGATCTTTGTTCCGAAGCTCCGATAAGACTACCGAAAGGGCAGAAGTAATAGTTTTGTTAACTCCAGAAATTGTCGAGGAGAATGCGGGGCTAGCAAGCAATTTTTCACCTAGCAAAGAAAGCCGTGAAGTCCTGCAACGAGAAGGAGTTGGAGTACTCGGTAACTAAGCGTTTTGACTTGTTTTGAGGCTTAGTTTTGGTGGTTGAAATTGGAAAAATTGTTGAAATCTATATAAATTAATGCTTTCAACGATCCATATTCGTCAAGTAGAGCTTAGAATAAGGCAGTCACAGATTACTTGTTCTGTCAGGAACAATTAACTTGTGGCTCGAAATCAATCAAAGTCTATAAAATGCTGCGGGTTTTTATACTCTGATGCTATAAATTAGGCTGGTGAACGCTACTTTACAGCCAAGCTGTGATCAGTTCACTCTGGTAAATTTGATTTTTTCAAATCTTAAGTTCTCAATCACTGAGAACAAAACACACAAAACACACAAGTCAAAAACACATTCAATTAAGGACATCACAATGAATAAAGGTGAATTAGTCGATCGCATTTCTCAAAAAGCTACTGTAACTAAAAAACAAGCTGACGCTGTATTATCAGCAGCAATTGAAACTATTATGGAAGCTGTATCTGATGGGGACAAAGTTACCCTAGTCGGATTTGGTTCTTTTGAGCGTCGCGATCGCAAGGAAAGAGAAGGACGCAACCCCAAAACTGGGGAAAAAATGTCGATTCCTGCTACTAAAGTTCCCGCTTTTTCTGCTGGGAAGTTATTTAAAGAAAAAGTAGCACCTAAAAAGTAGTTTCGAGATATTCAATTTATCTTGAATAGACCACAACACGGTGGAAATTTGAATTGGGCAGCCAGAATTGCTGGTTGTCCAATTTCTGCTTTGACAGATTTTTCTGCCAGCATCAATCCCCTGGGAATGCCTAACAGTGCGATCTCAGCAATTGTTAAGCATGCAACGCAATTAACCGCTTATCCTGATCCTGAATATACTGAGTTGCGATCGCATCTGGCACAACATCATCAGATTGCTCCCGAGTTTATTTTGCCTGGAAATGGTTCGGCAGAATTATTAACTTGGGCGGGACGGGAATTAGCGCAACAAAAATTTACTTATCTAGTTACCCCTGCTTTTAAAGATTATTATCGAGCTTTAAATGCTTTCGGTGGCAAGATAATCTCTTGTCCTCTAGATCTTAATCTCCTTGGTTCCCCAACTCAAGATCTTCCCATTCCCTCATCGTCTGATCTCAACTCTGGACTTCTGCTCAATAATCCCCACAATCCAACGGGCAAATTATGGACGAAAGAGGAGATATTGCCTTATTTGTCACAGTTTGACTTAGTGGTGATAGATGAAGCCTTCATGGACTTTTTACCCCCCGATCAGGAGCAAAGTTTAATACCTATGGTAGAAAATTATCCCAACTTAGTTATTTTGCGCTCACTGACCAAATTTTATAGTTTACCTGGACTACGCATCGGCTATGCGATCGCTCATCCTGAAAGGTTAGCCAGATGGCGTACCTGGCGCGATCCTTGGTCGGTTAATACTTTGGCAGCCGCCGCAACTATCGCGGCAATTGAAGATCGAGGATTTCAGCAGCAAACTTGGAATTGGCTACCGAAGACGCGATCGCAATTATTCGAGCAGCTACAGCAAATCCCTCAACTGCAACCTATTACAGGGACAGCAAATTATTTATTGGTCAAAACTGATTTCTCGGTGTCCTGGCTACAGAAACAGCTATTACAAAAATATCAGATTGTAATTCGCGACTGTCTGAGCTTTTCTGAGTTGGGCGATCGCTATTTTCGGATTGCAATACGACTACCTGAAGAGAATCAGCGTCTAGTAGAGGCTATTTCGTTTATCATTCAACACTAATCCTTTATCATTTTACCTACAAGTTTCCAAATATTTTCGGATTTATAATAGTTGTTTCAAGTAAGAATGATACCAATCAAATTTGTATAAATTCCCCCAATCCCCAATCCCTCGAACAAGTAAACCAGAAAATAACAGAATCAACTGGAACGACTATAATGTATGACCCTAGACTATGATTTGGTAATAATAGGTAGTGGTAGTGTTGGTATTTACGCTGCCAAAAGTGCCGTGCAACTTCAAGCTCGTGTTGCTTTAGTCACTCAAAGTGATGCGCTATTTTTACCAGATGCTCTGTTGCGCCATTATAGTATCGCTCAAGTTGGTCAATTGAACTATCGCCTAGCCAATGATCCTTTTGCCACTACGTCCCAAGTAAAGTTCCCCTATGTTTCTCTTTTCGAGGCAGGTGATTGGGGCAGTGAAGTTGATGACCTAATGCAGACTAAAAATTCTTTGTCTAGCTTGGCGGCTTTGGGGGTGGATGTTATTACTGGTAAGGGAGAATTTTGTAGTTTACCTAAACTAGCGTTTCAGATCAAAAATAGAAATTTGCGATCGCGAAATTTCTTGTTGGCTACGGGTACTAATTCTCAACCAAGGTGGAGTGATAATCACCTTCAGCCAAGCTATCTAACCATAAAAGAATTTTACCAACGTGACTTGTCAGATCTAGGGCAAAATATAATTGTCGTTGGCAGCGATCCTACTGCTTTAGAATTAGCTCAAACTTTAGCTAGATTCGCCAAGCAAGTTACCTTAGTGGTCGAAAAATCTCGTATTCTCCCCCATGAAGATCTTGATCTAGTAGCTTTGATGCAGGCGCAATTGGAAGCTGAGGGAATTAAGATTTATACCAATGTAGTAGTTAGTCAAATTAAAACTATTGAACAGCAGCGTTGGTTACAGGTAGGTAATCGCGCGTTGGTAGCCGATGAAGTGATTCTCAGCGGTTATCGTCAACCAAATATTGCAGGTTTGAATTTGGCGGCAGTAAACGTCAAATATAATCAGCAGAGAATTTATGTCAACCGCAAACTTCAAACGACTAACCCTCAGATTTATGCCTGTGGAGATTTAATTGGGGGTTACAATTTACCCAACATTACGAGCTATGAGATTAATTTAATTCTCAAGAACACCTTGTTTTTCACCTGTTACAAAACTAACTATTTAACTCTACCTTGGGCAATTTTAACCCAGCCCAATTTTGCTAGGGTAGGCTTAAATGAACAACAAGCAAAACAGAAGTATGGCTTAGATATTTATATTATTAGAGAGTATGTAAGCGATATTGCCACTGCGCAAATCTCAGAACAGACTTCAGGAGTATGTAAGCTATTGGTTAGAAATAATGGAGAAATCTTAGGCTGTAGTTTATTTTGCGATCGCGCTACGGAATTGATTACCATCATTGCTTTGATGATGAAACATAAAATTCCACTAGATCAAAATCCGATGAGAGGATTAACGTCTTTAACTATACCCACTATTTATCCCAGCATGGCGGAAATATTACAAAGAGCTAGTAATAGTTTTTATTACTCAAAGCTGCAACGACATCCTCGTTTGCTGAATCGACTTAGAAGCTGGTTTTCTCTCCGCAAACAATGGCATCGGTAATCAGTCAACAGTCAACAGTCATTAGTAATCACTAATCAGTATCTAACATCTAGTGTGAATTTAAAAACTAGAGAAACTGGTTGTTAATCATAAGCCATAAGATTTTAAACTTGTACTTGATATAAAAAGATAATTTACGATATCTCGTCCTCAAGAGCTAAAAGCTAAGAGCTAAAAGCTACGTACTAGTTCATTTAAACGAAGCCAATTCACACAAAGCGTATCCAGTAATGACCAAAAGACTTTTCATCGTTTTTGAAGGAATCGATAGTTCAGGAAAAACAACTCAGGCTGAGTTATTGAAGCAATATTTTTTGGGTATTAATCAGCAGGCGGTAATTAGTCCTGAACCCTCTAATGGCATTATTGGTAATTTAATTCGACAGGCTTTAAAGCGAAGAATTATATTTAGTACCCAACAACATTTATTCGATGAACAGATGGCATATCTATTTGCTGCTGATCGCCATGATCATTTATATAATGAGATTGATGGTGTATTTAAATTAATTCAGGATAGTTATCATGTAATTAGCACTAGATACTATTTTTCTTCTCTGGCTTACAACGGTAATAATATTGAACAATATAACTTCATCAAAAAGCTCAATGATCGCTTTCCCAATCCAGATTTAACGATTTATCTTGATATTCCTATACGCGTTTCTCTGGCAAGATTGCAAGAACGCTCCTCTACAGAAATTTATGAAACCGAGACTAAGTTAACCAAAGTTAGACAACAATACCAGAAAATTTTTGCCCAATACGATGGTCGAATGATAGAGATTAATGGCACCAATGATGCTAAGCAAATTCATCAACAAATAGTTCAGGCAGTAAACAGTACTATCTCGATGACCTTTGACGGAACAAAAGCATAATAGACTTCTTGCACGAATCATAATTAACTACCTTTCCAAGAGGGAAAGGGTTAAGGGTTAAAGGTTAAAGGGAAAATAATTAGTCTGCAATGGGTGCAAGAGATGCCATGAACTGTCATTCACAACCCAGGGATGAAAATAGAATGTTTAACGAATTTACATTGTTCTAGCTCCTATTTTCAAGACAGGTCTAATATATTCAGGAGTCGCAAAGCGCGGTGTTTTCTAATGAGATGAGAGGGTGACTCATCCAAATCTTCATTTTTATTAGATTTAATTTAAGTAAATTACAAGAGCGATATTAAATCACAATTAATTTTATTCATAGCTATACTAGTTGTTGTTAAAAAAATATTAAAAAACATGCAACTATTGATCAGAGTTTACCATCTCTAATTATAGATTTAGTGCCAAAGCTACTAAGGCATTTTAGTCTAAGGTTTCCACGTTTATTACTGGCATTTTCAGCGACAGATCATAATAGAGAATGAACCAAGATTCTGAGCAAAATTCAGATAAAAAGCTCCCTGGCGATCGCAAATCCCATAGGGGTGACAAATCTAACTCATACATTACTGATTTGAGCTGGCAGGACTTGTCAAGCCACTCTCCCAAAGATAGTTCTGCTCCTAAGCATCGTAATTGGCGACGCACTCTGCTGACAACTATTCTGTTTCTGGTTTTTGGTAGTGCTGTGGGAGGATTGATCTATGCTAGAAATTTTGCTCAGCGTAAATTAATTCCTTTAATCGAGACAGAGGTTAGCAATTATCTTGAGCGTCCTTTTGAGTTGGGCAACTTAAGATCAATTTCCCTAACTAATGCCAGTTTTGGCAATAGTTCGCTACCTGCAACGCCCAATAATCCTGATTTTGTTGAAGTAAAAAAGATTAAAGTTAATTTTGCTCTGCTGCATTTTCTCCGTCGGCGAGAATTGAAACTTGACTTGATTTTAGTTAAATCTGATGTTTATATCGAGCAAGATGAAAACAAGCTATGGACTCCAACTGATTTTGGTTCAGATGATTCCTCAGAAGATGGAATCAAAGTAGACGTCAGGTCAATTCAGCTTGATGGTGGACAGTTATCACTGGTTGCTTATAATTCAGAGACCCAAAGTTTAAATCCCACTGTTATTGCTGAGATAGATCGGATTATTGTTCGCCCCACAGAGAACAAGATTCAGTTTAATGCAGCCGCAAAATTGCTTCAGGGGGGCAAATTTTCGGTAATTGGCGAAGGAAACACCGAAACTGATGTCATCGACCTCAACTTAACAGCCCAGCAGCTAGAGGCAGAGGAAATTAGCAACTTATTGGCATTACCTGTCGAATTAAATCAAGGCAAGCTTGATGGTAAATTAGGAGTAACCCTAACAGATGCCCCGCTTCCTGAACTTCAAGGGGAATTAAAGGTAGATGATGTGAGCCTCCAGATTCCCAATTTGGTCAAGCCTTTTAGCAATAGCAATGGTAAACTCCGCTTTTCAGGCTCGAAAATTGAGTTAGATCAGATCAACACAAATTTTGGACAAGTATCAGCTAAGGCTGCTGGTTCGCTAGATTTGGCGGAGGCAGGAGATTATCAGATTAACGCTAAGATTGAGCCTGTTACAGCGACCAAGGCACTGGATGCTTTAGAAATTGAGGCTCCTGTGAGCATTGAGAGCAAGATACGCGGTGACGTAGCAGTGCGAGGTAATTTAGAAAACCCCGTCGTGCAGCTAGATCTGGCTACTGTAGGAAATAGCCGTCTAGATCAACTAAATTTTAAACGCATTGATGCTGATTTGGAGCTAGTTGGCACAAAATTAAACGTCAAGGAGTTGAGCAGTTTGCCTCGGGGTGGTGGCAAAATTGAGGGCAATGGCATCTTAGAGCTAGATGGTCAGCAAAATCTCGCTTTTAATCTGCGGTCAAGCAAGGTTTCAGCAAAGGCGATCGCCCGTAGTTATAATACTACTCTACCTGTGGATATTGGGCGCATTTCTGGTCAAACCAACCTTAAGGCACAAGCAGGAGATCTCAAAACTTTAGTCTTGCAAGACGGTACGGCTAATTTTGACTTGGGTAATGGCACCGTTAAACTTAATAATCTGGATTATGGCAGTAGTAAGTGGTCATCTCAGGTAACTGCTGATGGCGTAGAATTTGGTAGTTTACCTATCGGGGAAGGCAGCACGACCACAATTGCCAAAGGTTTAGTGGACGGTGTGTTTGAGGTGTCAGGGACTAGTGACTTTGGTGACTTGAATCAGGTTGATGCTCAGGGCAATGCCCAACTGAATACGGTTGGCGGAGAAGTTGCTCTCCAGCAGATTAAGATTACTGACGGCACTTGGAAAGCTGATGCTCAAACTACAGATCTCAAGCTACAGCGTTTATTTCCTGAGTTGCCCAATGAATTTAGCGATAATCTCAGTGGGGAGTTTTATCTGACAGGTAATATTCCCGATGATGCTCAACCCCAAACCTTAATTAACGGCTTTGGTGATTTAACTTTGGCTTCAGGTCAAGTTGCAGTATCGGATTTAGCCATTGTCGATCAAGACTGGACAGCGATCGCCCAAGGGACTAACCTTAAGCTACAGGAATTAAGCTCTAGTACCCCTGAGGAGTTTGCAGGGCTGATTAATGGCAAATTAGAGCTGGAGGGAACGACAGATAATATTACTCCAGAAGGGATCAAAGCCTTGGGTAACGGCAGTTTAACTCTACCTGAAGGGGTAATTGATGCGGAACAGTTAGCGATCGCTGATGGTCAATTTAATGCCCAGGTAATCCCGCAGCAGGTGGATCTAGATTTGTTTGGTGATGCTAACTCTGATGATTTAGAGCTAAAGGGACAGCTGGGAGGACAGTTAGCCGTCACAGGAAAAGTTGATAATCTTAGTCCCACCGCAGTAGCCGCCCAGGGCAATCTTACCTTTAGTCAAGGTATTGATTTATTAGAGCAGTCATTGTCGGCGGCAATAGTTTGGGATGGTAAACGCTTAGATATAGAACGCGCTCGGGGAGATGGTTTGAATGCTAAGGGCTATGTGGTGATCGATCAAGCCTTTTTTAGCGATATCCCCGACAAATTAGCGGCAATCGACTATTTTGAATTGGATGTTACCGAAGCCCGCTGGATCGATATTAATAAGCTGCGGGTAACTTTACCCAGTTGGGCGACTAATCTCGATTATTCAGGAAGAGGAGACTTTGCAGGTAGAATTAGCGGTATTCCTTCGGCTATGACCATTGCTGGAAATTTAGGTTTAAAAAACTTTCAGGTTGAAAAAATTGATTTTGCTCCCTTCCTATCGGGTAACGTCCAAATCTCTCCCCAAACTGGAGTTAAGTTGAGCCTGGATGAAATTTTAACCACTCCCCTGTTGCCAGCCACCGAAGATTTTGGTGATGAGTCTCAGCCTTTAGACAAAATTGAACTAGTACTAGATAAAAACTTCTCTCCCCTTGCTTTTGCGATCGCTCAGGATTATTTATTAGTTGAAGGGATGGGTAAACAAGATATTCTTGACCTTACTGCCAAGAACATCCCCGTCGATTTGCTCAAAACCGTTGCCCTTAAGAGTGAAGACATTGAAGTTCCCGAAAATATTGCACCCCAGGCAATAGATGGTGAGTTGTCAGGAGACTTTACTTTTAATCTCAATACTCTGGCAACTTCGGGAGAGAATGTGGTGATTGATAATCCCACCTTAGCCAGTATCCGAGGCGATCACCTGGAAGGAGATTTTCAGTATGCCGATGGTTACTTTGCTATTCAGGATGTGAAATTCAAACAAAGAAACAGTATTTATAAGCTTAAGGGAAATATTAGCCACAACAGAGACGATATTGATTTAGATGGGCAAGTAACCATCGATGGTGGACAAATACAAGATATTTTGGTAGCGCTTCAGATTTTTGAATTAGCCGACTTTGCCCGTATATTTAGCGATCGCAACTATGGCAAATCCCAAGATCTTTATTTGCCTCCCGTACCCGAATCGCCTCAACCTTTGTTTAATGCGGGTTTTAACCAGGCAACCGTCTTAGAACAGCTACAACTATTATCGGCAATTCAAGCTTGGCTAGCCTCAATCCAACAAGAACGACAAACTGATTTTGTGCCAGATATTAGCAAATTAAAAGGGACTTTTGATGGCAAGATTGATGTCTTTGGTTCTTTAAATCAGGGTTTGACTTCGGAATTTGATTTTCTAGGACAAAAGTGGCAATGGGGAAAATTAGTTGGCGAAAGAATAGTTGCCAGGGGTAGCCTGAGTGAGGGGATTCTAACTTTACTACCCATTGCAGTGGAGCTACAAGATACGACTCCCCAAAATAAAAATAAAGCTAACCCTGTGTCGCCAACTCTTTACTTTACAGGGACGTTTGGCGGTACTCGGCAATCAGGGCAGTTTCGACTGGTGGAGGTTCCCGTCACATTAATTGAGCAATTAATCTCAATTCCGCCAGAGTTGGGTTTTGACGGCTTGATTAACGCTACCGCTAGCATTGCGGGAACTCAAGTTAACCCCCAAGCAAGGGGAGAACTACGGATTGATGATGCCTCCTTGAACGGCACCTCTATTCAGTCTACAAAAGGTAGCTTTAACTACAACCAATCTCGGTTAGAATTTTCCGCCAGTAGTGTGGTGGCACAAGATGCTGAACCTATAACCTTAAGAGGTAGTATTCCCTATCAGTTACCTTTTGCTGAAGTTGAACCCGACAGCGATCGCCTAGAATTACAGTTAGATGTTAAAGATAAGGGATTAGCCATCCTCGACATTTTTTCACGGGGAGAACTTAAGTGGATCGATGGTCAAGGTAAAATTGCCCTGGATATTTCTGGTATTCTCGATCAACAGCAAAATCTGCCTCGAGAATTATCGGCACAAGGAGTCGCCACAATTGAAAATGGCACCATTGCAGCTAAAAGTCTGCCTGAAAATCAGGTAACTAACATTAATAGTCAAATATTTTTTAATCTCGACAAAATTCGCGTTGATAGTTTTCACGGAGATTTTGGGGAGGGGAAAATTACCGCGGCAGGTACAGTTCCTCTCAGAGACGATGCTGCTCTCAATCCACTAACTATTAATTTTAACGATATCAAAGAAATTGAGCTGCCTAAACTCTATAGTGGTGGCGTCAAAGGTAAGCTGCAAATACTTGGCAAAGCTACTGAACCAGATATTACAGGAGACTTAACTCTATTTGAAGGTACAATTCTGCTGGCAAATGAAAGTGATCCTCCTCCAGACCAAGCGAGTATTCGTAACCAAATTGATACAATTGCTAGACGTAATACCGATGATGGAATTGCGGCAGTTACTCAATACAAAAATCTCAAATTACAGCTAGGTAAAAACATTCAGATCAGCCAACCAGCAATCTTTACTTTTACTGCCGAGGGCAAGCTGGATATCAACGGAACCTTTTTACAACCAAGCCCTGAGGGTACCATAGTACTAAAGCGAGGACAGGTTAATCTCTTTACGACTCAGTTGAATTTATCGAGAGATTACAAAAACACGGCACGCTTTTCCGACAACAATTTACTCGATCCTTTTCTAGACATATTGTTAGTGGGTTCAACTATTGAAGCTTCAGATCGCAGTACTCCTAGCGAATTTGCTCCCGCAGAAATTCCTGATTCGGGCTTGAGAGCCTTAGAAACTATTAGTGTTTCGGCAAAAGTAAAGGGACTTGCCAGCCAAATTACTAACAGAATTGAACTTACCAGTAGTCCTCCCCGCAGTCCAGCAGAAATTGCCATTTTATTAGGAGGAGGTTTTGTTGAAGCTTTATCCAATAGTGGTGGCACTGCTGGGTTAGCAACCCTAGCAGGTTCAGCCATATTTGGCAGCTTGAACGCTGAATTTAATAACATCTTTCCTATCGGCGAAATACGTCTTTTTCCTACTTCGATCATTGATGAAAATCGAGACGACAATCAAGATGGACTCGCGGGGGAAATTGCTTTTGAGTTAGTTGATAACTTATCTTTCTCTGTACTTAAAATTCTGAATACGGATATTCCTGCTCAGTTTGGTTTCCGCTATCGGATCGATGATAATTTTGTGTTGCGCGGCTCTAGTAATTTTCGGGAGGATAGTAGCACTAGCGGCGGTTTTGATGGTACAAGAGGGTTAATTGAGTATGAATTGAGGTTTTAAAACTTTAATATTCTTCTATTGATCATTGCTTACTCTATTACTTGCTGTCAATCCTCAGTTTGAATCAAGAGATGATTAAATATTCTATGATTGCTAACCATAACAAAATTGCATTTTTACCGCCTGATTTGAAATAGATGCTGCCATATTCTCCTCTTTGGCTAAATGCTTCAAAAAATCTTTATTTTCTTTTCAACTCATTTCTGTAAAATGTCGATTACTGTGTAATACAGTACAGCGTTTAATTTAATTAGCATAACTTTTTTCAGTTTTTTAGGCGGTCTTTCCACAGAATGATATCCAGAAATTTTCTCGATTAATAGATTTAGTTTCTCAGCGTATGTACAGTATGAGTACTAGTAATGGTTTGATTGATCCAATATTGACTCAGAGTGTTTCCAGTAACCAAGTTGAGACACCAATAGTTTCAGGTCAGATAAAAGATTTAATTGGCGGTTCTTTGATATTCATAGGAATAATTTTTATAGCAACTGCAATCGCAGGCAGAATAGGGAATTGGGTTGAATTGAAGTCTGCACAGCGCCAAGGATTAGCAGGTGTAGCAGGATTAATCTTCTTTTTCTTCGGATACTCTATTATTTCTCCTCAAAAGGATACACAGAACATAGAAGATTCTCCGCCACCTGCGAATACAAAAGATATCTCGGAAGATAATGAGAAATCAGAAAGTTCCTTGGACGAAGATTGCCAGTATGAAATTGATTCCGTGAAAACGGCAAAACTTGTCAAGGCTGCATGTGAAAAAAGTCTTTTGGCTAGCTCTGATAATTATGAAGTTTTAAGAAATCTAGGTAGGGCAAAGCTATTGCTTTGGGATAGTCGAGGAAGTCGTGCTAGTGAAGAAGATCTTAATGAAGTAATTGACAAATTTGAATCTGCCGTTCGGCAAAGTGACTATCAAGATGCCAATTCAGTCTTTCATCTTGCTCTTGCCCTGAGTATCAGACATTTTGAAAAATACGATAACAAATATGAACTTGGTCCAGCAAAAGATGCTTATGAGAAGTCATTTGAGCTTTTCACTGATCCGAAGACTCAAATTCGAGAGATCGACTTCACTCCAATGGTAGAAAATGGGCATTATTTTGCAAAGAATTGTAGAGATAAAAAAGCTGATAAAATTTATAATCGAGTTTTAGCGAAAGATCCTCATGATTATGGTGCCCTTACTAGTAAGCTGATCGCTTTATCAGAAAAAGCAAAACGAGAGAAAGCTTCTGACAAAACTCCTGACTATAGCGAGATTGATGAACTTTTGAAAAAAGACTCTATTAAGCTTAGAACTTCAAGTGCTCTTCGCTTCAACCTAGGTTCAATTGCTGTTTTGAAAAATGATTTTAAGAGCGCTGCTGCTTATTATCGTGATGCATATAACCTCAAAAAAAATTTCTCTCAAGCCCTGCGTAATGAGGCATTGTCATTAATGATTTCTTCAGGGATAAATGATACGAATCTTGAACTTTTGACCAAAGCGACTGAAGAAGCTAATCGTCTAAATGTTGAGATCAAAATACCCACTATAGATAAAGATTATACTCAGAATGAACTCAAGCAGTTGTTGCTGAACTTTGCTGGTTTCTTCTCTGATCATGATGCCCTGTCTGAGCAAGACCCTGTCGTTGAGGTTCGTCATGACAAGCTCTATCCAGGTGCACCCTGTCAATTTTAGAGTAGAGTATTTTAGCTATTTCTAGTAACGATTTTCTATTAAATTGTGTGAACTATTTTGTTTTATTCCTCTTCGCTATTCCATTCTTGTGGGATTTCTG
This sequence comes from Cyanobacteria bacterium P01_G01_bin.39, assembly GCA_039180345.1. Taxonomy (GTDB): domain Bacteria; phylum Cyanobacteriota; class Cyanobacteriia; order Cyanobacteriales; family Xenococcaceae; genus Waterburya. The sequence continues at coordinate 39,823 of JBCDDK010000022.1, forward strand.
CTGCTTTAAACTTGGGCTTTTTAATTAGTTTAGGCTTATTAGGAATTAACTTCAACTGCCGAGGTTCTGATGGCTGAGATTCTCCATGACGGCGTTGAGAAGCTCTTTCTTCGCTGATATTTTCGGTAACAACAACTATCTTGAGCTAATTCTTGAGCGATCGCAAACTAATGAATTTAATAGAATGGGATAATTAAACTTAGAAGCAAGTCTACCGACTGGACATTTAGAGACATCCTTACATTTAAGCCTTAATTAACTATAACAATGAGTAATATCCAAATCGAAACCGATCTCAAAGAAATCCTGCAAGAGTTGAAAGAAGGACAAAAAGCAATTCTGTATAAGGTTGAGGAAACTAATAAAAGAGTTGAAGAGATCGATAAAAGATTAGTCAGGGTAGAAACTAAGCTCGATAGCATAGTTAAATATACTTTATTGCTAAAATATCACAAGCTGATAAATTAGCATTTTTGCAACTAAATTTTTAACATGTCCAATGTAAAGCGGATTCAAACTGAGATAGAGGCTCTTGCTCCAGAAGATTTTGTGCGATTAAGAGAGTGGTTTGCCGAAAAAGACTGGATACTTTGGGATAAGCAGCTTGAATCTGATATTGCTAACGGGAAGCTAGAGTTTTTACTTAAAGAGGCAATAACAGCCAAAGCTCAAGAAAAATTACAGGATCTGTAAGTGCATCGTACAACACCGCAGTTTTGGAAGCGTTTTTATGCACTGCCTGAAAATGTTCAGCGGCTAGCCAGAAAGAATTATGATTTACTCAAAGTAGATTTGACTCATCCATCTCTAAACCTTAAGAAGGTGGGAAACTTTTGGTCAATACGTATTGGATTGAGTCACAGAGCGTTAGCGATAGAAGATGGCTCTGATTTTATTTGGGTGTGGATAGGAGATCATGATGAATATGACAGAATGATCCGTTAATTCCGCGGATCTTATGTTTTGTTTTATTCTTCTTCGCTACTCCATTGTTTTGATGCTTCTGCTGCTTTGAATTTTTGCTTTTTAACTGGTTTAGGCTTGTTAGGAATTAACTTAAACTGCCGAGGTTCTGATTGCTGAGCTTCCCCACGACGGCGTTGAGAGGTTCTTTCTTCGCTAGTATTTTCAGTAACAACCTCGTACAAAATCGCTTGTTTATTACTGGTATTTCCTTTGCGCAGTACTCTACCTAATCTTTGAACATATTCCCTAATCGAACCTGTCCCCGAAAGGATAATCGCAATTCGAGCATCAGGTACATCAACTCCTTCATTTAAAACATGGGAAGCTACTAGAGTTTTATATTCTCCTGCTTTAAATCTGGTTAAAATATCGTGACGTTCTTTAACGGCAGTTTGATAGGTAATGGCAGGAATCAAAAACTGTTGAGAAATGCGATATACAGTGGCATTATCGTTAGTAAAAATTAAAATGCGCTCTGCTTGATGTTTGGTAATTAAATCAATTAAAACGCGAATTTTGGCATCTGTCCCCAAAGCAATCTCTTTTGCCTCCCTGTGAGCCAACATTGCTTTTCTTCCCTGGGGCGATCGCGCACTGGCTTGGACAAAAAGCTGCCATCCTTGGAGGCTACTTAAGGAGATATTGGACTCCCGCAGGAATTTATTTCTGGTAGAGATTGCCTGTTCATATTTGAGCTGTTCAGAGTCGGATAATTGGACTCGCATCTGAACTATCTTATGTTCGGCTAAGGCTCCTCCAGATAGTTCTTCAGGAGTTTTACGGTAGATAATTTTACCAATTAGAGCATCCAGATGACGATGAGTCCCATCACTGCGTTCAGGAGTTGCGGTTAAACCCAAACGATAGGGCGCGATCGCATATTCGGCAATTACTTTAAAAAAGTCGGTTGGTAAATGATGGCATTCGTCAAAGATTTGTAGGGCATAGCGATTCCCCAGGGTTTCGGCGTGAATAGCAGCGCTATTATAGGTGGCGATCAAAATTGGCGTGCGATCGCGGGAACCACCACCCAGCAAACCCACTTCTGTATTGGGAAAAGCCAACTCAATCTGAGCATACCACTGATGCATCAGGTCTAGAGTTGGCACCACAATTAGAGTTGTTCGAGGCGTTGCCTGCATTGCTAACTGTGCCAAATAGGTTTTACCTGCGGCGGTAGGCAAAACAACAACCCCTTGTCTTTTAGCTTGTTTCCACGCCTGTAATGCTTCTGCTTGATGGGGATAGGGTTCAAATTGCCCTACTGACTTTAACTCCAAATCATAAAATTCCTTAGCTTCATCAATAATTTTCTTTTGATCTGCCTGGAGAGCTTCAATTAGCGGACGATAATAAATAGCAGGAATGCGAAACTTTTCTACGCGATCATCCCAGGTAGCATAGTCCAACCAGGCTTTTCCTTTTGGCGGTGGATGCAAAAGCAAAGTCCCACGATCAAATTTGAGTTTAGACGCTCGGGGCATAAATCAAGCCAAATTTTTAACTGAGATATTGAGTAGTGCTTTTAATAAAAATACCGTTTAAACTGGTTGAATTGCAATCTTAATCCAGGTAGATTGAGGCTATTTTTGACAGATATTTCCTAGCTTAAGTTAAATTAGTGAGAAAATAAGGGGATATTGAGTATAGACTACTATGTCAAAGATTTTAGTAACTGGTGGAGCAGGCTACATTGGTTCTCACACAGTTAAAAAGCTGGGAGAAGCTGGTCATAAAGTAATTGTGTATGACAATTTATCTACAGGTTCACCCTCGGCAATACTATATGGCGAACTAATTGAAGGTGAACTTAACAATACTCAGCTTTTAGCCCAAGTTTTTGCTCAACACAAGTTTGATGTCGTGCTACATTTTGCCGCTAGCATCTCAGTTCCCGAATCTTTAACTAAACCCTTAGATTACTATTACAACAACACTTGTAACTTAGTTAATGTATTGCAATGTTGTCAAAAGTTTGAGGTCAATCAGTTTGTATTTTCCAGCACCGCTGCGGTTTATGGTGAAATTCAAGCATATCCCGTCCCAGAATCAGCCCCTACTCTACCAATCAATCCCTACGGTAAGTCAAAGTTGATGAGTGAGAACATTATCCGCGACTATGCCAATGCATCCTCTCTGAAATATGTCATTTTGCGCTATTTTAATGTGGCAGGAGCAGATAGTTCTGGCAAAATTGGTCAAATGGGTAAAAAAGCAGCTCATTTGATTAAAATTGGTTGTGATGCTGCTTTGGGCATTCGGGAATCAGTCAGCATTTATGGTACGGATTATCCAACTCCTGATGGCACAGGGATTCGCGACTATATCCATGTTGAGGATTTGGCAACGGCTCATGTGGATGCCTTAAATTATTTGACAACAGAATCTACTAGTCAAATTCTCAACTGTGGCTACGGTACAGGCTACAGCGTTAGACAAGTACTAGCTAAAATTCGAGAAATCTCGGGAGTAAACTTTCCTATTATCGAAACTCCTCGTAGAAAAGGCGATCCTGCTTGTGTTGTAGCTTCAGGAGACAAGATTCGAGAAATCATCGGTTGGCAACCGCAACATAACTCTTTAGATGAAATTATCAGTTCTGCTCTTGCTTGGGAGAAGAAGAAAATGAAGCAGCCAGATTTGGTTTAGCATTTATAGCCGTATAAATTTAGGCACCGACAAGTTTATGTGTTTGCTCCTAAGTAATAAGTGTCTTATTTTCAGCTTGACTGTGGCGATTGCGGTTGCGGAGCAAGTCCGTTCGCGAAGCGCGTCCTTCGGACGTAGGACTCAGCTAGCCGAAGGCATCGCTCTATAAGAAAATAAAGAAAGAGGAGCGATCGCCAATTCCCTAAAGATTGCAGCTAGAGTTCTTTTCAGGAAGTCTTTCTCCAGCATTGTTAGTCCGATATGCAGTTAGTATAACCTTGCCAGATTCCGTTACCTTAATTCCTCTAGCTGGTTGAATTTTACCTTTTTTGTCTATTTAGATTTTTCTAGTCGGGGATTAAATAGTAGATCTACTATTTAACTGTCTGTTATGCTGAGAATAAAACAATTTAAGGTTATGTCAAAATCAACCGAAATCTTAAACGAGTTAAGTCGGGAAGAGCAGCAAGAAGCAGCTAGATTTATCGCTTATCGTCGCGAGATTGCTGCTTCTGGCTGTAGACCAATAATCGCAGCAAGTAGAGGCAAAAACACTAAGATATTGGGACTAGATGATGATTCTTTGACTGAATTTGTAGACGAACTGTTGAAGCCAGAAATGCTGGCTGCCAAAAAGGAGGCAGATCCTCTGTTTGAAGCTAAATTAAGAGGAGTTAAAGCCAAGAAACAGATGTTAGAGACGGAGGGAGAACCCTGGTCTAGTAGTGATGTAGCTCAGTATTTAGGTGTAGCCCTAAACACCGTCAGCAAAAAACGTCGCCTGGGCAAGATTTTGGGCTTACATTGTGGTTCTTGTGGGTATTTATTTCCTAGCTGGCAATTTCAATCAAATCAAGTTTTATCAGGACTAGATCAAGTATTACAGGTACTAAATGATGGTTTAATTCCTGATTGGGATAAATTAAGATTTTTTGTTACCTCCGATTATCTGCTTGAAGGTAAAACTCCTTTGACCTGTCTTCGCTCGGGTAAGATAGAAGCTGTAGCCAAGGCTGCCAACGCTTATGGGGTTCAGAATGCCTCCTGAACCTCATCCCTTACCACCAGAAGATTTTGACCAATTGAGTTTACCCTGATCCATAGTCAAAACCAGGGACTACTATCGGCTTAATAGTTCTAGTTATAGTACTGCTATTTACTTTGACAAAAGCGGTGATGGCAGATTTGATGAACCACAACAAAGTTATGGGATTTGCTATACAGGAGAAACCCTGGAGGCGGCATTTATCGAGTGCTTTGGACGAGAGCTTGGAGTTAAATTTGTGTCACCCCAACTTCTTAGATCCAGAAACCTTTTCTTGATTAGCAACAGCAAAGATTTAAAGCTAGTCGATTTGTTTGGTTCAGGATTAGCTAAACTTGGTGCTGATTCCCGCCTTACTGGAGGAGACGATTATGGTTTATCACGGGCTTGGGCAGAAGCGATCTGTAATCATCCACAACAGGTCGATGGCATTCGCTACTATTCTAGACACGACAACATGCAACTTTGTTGTGGACTTTTTGATCGCAGTAAGGAAGTATTATTGGAGGTTAATCAAGGCAATCTGTTAGATAAACACCCCCAAAGACTAGGGGAAATACTTGATCGCTATCAGTTTGGTCTGGGATAAGTTTAACCACAGTTTTTCTTGATTTGGGGAAGTCTTTCTCCAGCATTGTTAGTCCGATATGCAGTTAATATAACCTTGCCAGACTCCGTTACCTTAATTCCCCTAGCTGGTTGAATTTTGCCTTGTGCTGTTTGAATAGGTACAGGAAGAGAGGAAGTAGAATTGTTACTGCCATCAACGTAAATACTGCTTGAACTTAAAGGTAGTCCTGGTTCGGGGGGAATACCGCCTTTCCCTGAAATAGCAAAACTACCTTGGGCTAATGCCTCTCGATTGGCTCTACAGGCTTGTGTTACTGTTTGTTGTGATGAAACTATATTGGGGGTTTCAACTACTTCTTGGAACAGACTACTTTCTAAAATGGTAATAGACACCTCCCCATCTAGACCTACTTCAGAACTGGCATCTAGATCATTGGTTTCATTAGGAGGATTAGACTCTCTTTCAACTAAACCAAAAACTCCATCTGCTGTAAGTGAAATTCGTCCTCCACTACCATTTTCCGCAGAAGCAATAATATCGTTATTTTGATTTGGTGAAGCAATAATAAACTTGGAATTGATATTAATATTACCGCCATTAGCATCATTAAAAGCTTGAGCAGAAATGGTGTTATTTTCATCTAAGGTTAATCTATCAGCAATTTCCAGGTTGATATTTCCTCCAGTTCCTATAGGAGTAGTAGCTGATAAAGATGCTTCACTATCTAAAGATAAGGAATTAGTATTGATTGTGAGATCGCTGGCATTTCCTTCTCCAAAACTTGAAGCCGATATTGCCGCGTTGTTGCTCAAAGAGAGATTATCGGAATTAATGTTAACTCCACCAGAATTACCCACTGCCTCCTCATCTACTGCGCTAAAAATAGCGCTAACAAAGCCATTAGAAAGTTCACCATCAGCAGAAATAGTACCAGAAGCATTAATCGTAATGGCACCTGCATCTCCCTCTCCAAAGGTGCTGCCGTTAACTGCTCCACCTTGAGTCAGTGTTAGGTCAGTAGTGGTGATGTTAACTTCGCCAGAATTGCCTACTGCTAATTCCTCTACTGTACTGCCAATGGCACTCGCGAAGCCCTCTGAATTTTCACCGTCAGCAGAAATAGTGCCTGAAGCGTTGATGGTAACTGCACCTGCATTTCCCTGTCCAAGAGTACTCGCTGTTACCAGACCCCCTTGTGTCAGAGTTAAGTCAGTAGTAGTAATGTTAATTTTATCAGAATTACCCACTGCTAATTCTCCTACTATGCTATAAATACCGCTAGGAAAAGCTTCAGAATTTTCGCCATCAGCAGTAATGTCTCCCGTGGCGGTAATATTGACCGCACCTGCATTCCCAGTACCTAAAGTACTAGCAGCAATTCGACCGCCATTGTTGAGGTTGAGATTATTGGTAGAGATAGTCACACCTCCTGAATCTCCTTGTGCATCACTATTAACCAGACTCGTAATCCCACTTTGAAAAGCTTCAGAATTTTCGCCATCAGCAGTAATGTCTCCCGTAGCGGTAATATTGACCGCACCTGCATTCCCAGTACCGAAAGTAGTAGCAGCAACTCGACCGCCATTGTTGAGGTTGAGATTATTGGTAGAGATAGTCACACCTCCTGAATCTCCTTGTGCATCACTATTAACCAGACTCGTAATCCCACTGGGAAAAGCTTCAGAATTCTCCCCCTCAGCAGTAATGTCTCCCGTGGCGGTAATATTGACCGCACCTGCATTCCCAGTACTAAAGGTATCAGCAGATACTCGACCGCCATTGTTGAGGTTGAGATTATTGGTAAAGATAGTCACACTTCCTGAATCTCCTTCTGCATCACTATCAACCAGACTTGTAATCCCACTGGGAAAAGCTTCAGAATTCTCCCCCTCAGCAGTAATGTCTCCCGTGGCGGTAATATTGACCGCACCTGCATTCCCAGTACCGAAAGTAGTAGCAGCAACTCGACCGCCATTGTTGAGGTTGAGATTATTGGTAGAGATAGTCACCCCTCCTGAATCTCCTTCTGCATCACTATTAACCAGACTCGTAATCCCACTTCGATCACCCTCAGAATCTTCCCCCTCAGCAAAGATAGTGCCAGAAGCATTAATAGTAACTGCACCTGCATTACCTTGACCAAAGGTACTAGCAGATACTCGACCGCCCTGGGTCAGAGTAAGGTCAGTAGTGTTGATATCAATTCCACCAGAATTGCCTACTGCTGTCTCGTCTACTCCACTAAAAATACCGCTTGTAAAGCCATTAGAACGTTCACCGTTAGCAGAGATACTACCAGAAGCATTGATAGTAACTGCACCTGCATCTCCTTGTCCAAGAGTACTAGCATTAACTACTCCTCCTTGTGTCAAAGTTAAGTCAGTAGTAGTGATATTAACTCCGCCAGAACTTCCTATTGCTGTCTCACCTACTGCACTAAAAATACCGCTAGCAACGCCATTAGAAAGTTCACCATCAGCAGAAATAGTGCCAGAAGCATTGATTATAATAGCACCTGCATCTCCCTCTCCAAAAGTGCTGCCGTTAACTGCTCCCCCTTGAGTCAAAGTTAAGTCAGTAGTGGTAATGTTAACTTCCCCAGAATTGCCTACTGCTGTCTCTTCATCTACTGTACTGCCAATGGCACTGGCAAAACCCTCTGAATTTTCACCGTTAGCAAAGATACTACCAGAAGCATTGATAGTAACTGCACCTGCATCTCCTTGTCCAAGAGTACTAGCTGTTACCAGACCTCCTTTTGTCAAAGTTAAGTCAGTAGTGGTGATATTAACTCCGCCAGAATTTCCTACTGCTGTCTCACCTACTGCACTAAAAATACCGCTAGGAAAAGCTTCAGAATTTTCACCGTCAGCAGATATAGTGCCTGAAGCGTTGATCGTAATAGCACCTGCATCTCCTTGACCGAAAGTACTAGCATTAACTTGACTTCCCTCTAATAGACTAAGATTAGCTGTAGATATGCTGATATTTCCGCCATTTCCTTGACCAAAAGTTTGAGCTTGCAAATTTGAATCACCGCTTAACGAAATAGATTCACTAGCATTAACTTGAATATCTCCTGCATTTCCCTGTCCTACTGCTGAGGTTGTTATTTGAGTATTGGATAACGACAAAGAAGAAGTATTAATAACAATATCATTGCTATTTCCTGGTGTGGTAGATGCAAAAAGACTAATAATTCCGTCACTCGAACCTTCTGAACCTACAAGAGAAACTTTTTCACTAGCATTAATGATTACTTGTCCAGCATTTCCTTGACCAACGGCAGCCGACCCGATAGAAAAATTACTATTTCCTTCTAGAGTTGTCGTATCAATTATTATGTCTCCAGCATTTCCTATACCTTCAATATTTAGCAAATTCGCAATTCTGCTGTTGGAAGTATTTGCATCTGCTTGTAACCTCAACGTATCAAAAACATTTAAGGTAATATCTCCTGCTTGAGATTGTGGTGAACCCAGTCCCTCACCTATTCCAGCGATAATTGCACTTCCATTCAGGATCTCTAAATTATTAGCATTGATTGTAATAAAACCGCCATTGCCAGAAGTTACATCAATTTCTGCACCTTGATCTAGAGATACATTCCCTTTAGCAATATCTTCTGCAAAATCTAAATTTCCATTCTCATCAAAACGAATTACTCCTTCGTCAGCTAAACCTCCTAATTCAACTCTGCCTCCTGGGACAAAAATATTGCCACCATTAAACGTAATGTTTCCTCCTAACAAAGCAAGATTTTGCCCTGTATTTACCGCAAGCCCATTACCGTCATTTGCTATGGAATTGTTGACTATATCCCCTGGATTATCCCTAAAACTCAAACCAATGGGCGCATTAACCGTCAATATCGGTTGCTCTAAATTATCTACCGCGCTAAACTCTCCATCCTCAAACAAAATGCTGCTAGCAGTAGAACCATAGAAAGAACCGCCTATATTTAACCTCGCACTTTCCCCAAAAACTATACCTGCGGGATTAATCAGGAATAGACTAGCACTACCATTTGCCCGAATTAAACCATCAATGTTAGAGATATTGCCACCTGTTACCCGACTAAAGATATTAGAGATACTATTGGCATTATCAAAAAAAGCTTCATTACCAGTAGGTACTGAGAAATCCTGAAAAGAATGGAATAGATTGCTATCTCTAGTCTCGCCGCCTGTAATCTCGGCTACATTGCCATTTTGATTGACTTGGGTATTAACAGTACCGTCGCTAGTAACTTGAGCCAGAAGGGGAGTGGCGTATAAACAAGTAACAGTACCTAAAGAAAGCTGTAGTGGGACAAAGAGAATTTTGGTCATTGGTAGTATTAATGACTCCAAGTAACGTGGCTTCAGAAATACTACCATTACTCAAGATTAGTATGATCAAACTTTAAATTTTGAGATAAATTCGTAAAGATAGAGGTCTGTGATCATTCATGAAAACAACTAATGACTAATGACTAATGACTAATGACTAATGACTAATGACTAATGACTAATGACTAATGACTAATATAAGCTAAGAGCTTTGAACACTTGACGCTGATTTTCCTCCTTTAGTGACAGGAGATTTTTTATTGTCAAACAGCGGAATTTTTACTAGAAAACAGGTGCCAATATTAAGTTCGCTAGTAACAGAAATTTTACCTCCATGACGTTTGGCGATCGCCGCAGAAATAGCTAGACCTAATCCTGTACCTCCCTCTCGTCGAGATCTAGCTTTGTTGGCGCGCCAAAAACGATCAAAAACTTTGGCAACTTGATCAGGAGCAATACCAATACCAGTATCCCGCACGCTGATCACAGCGAAGCGATTTTGTCGGTATAAATCTAAACTAACTCGCCCTTCGTCAGGGGTATATTGCAAAGCATTTTCTAATAAATTAGAGAAAAGCCGAGACAGTTGAGCCATATCTCCCAATACCTTTAATTCATCCCTAAATTTAGATTGAAAGACAATTTTTTTCTCGTTTGCTAAGGGTTCTAATAAAACAAAACAGTTCTGGAGAACCTGATTAAGCAGTATTGGGGTTAATTTACGCTCGGCAACAGGGACATCAGAATCAGCGTCAGCGCGGGCTAAAAACAATAAATCTCCCAACATCTCGCTCATCTGTAGAGTCGCACCAGAAATCGCCTCTAGCTTCTTGACATCCTTGGGGTGAACTCGCTCGGGATGAGTCCGCATGATGTCTACGGAAGCTTTAATGGCAGTCAAAGGACTCCGCAATTCATGGGAAGCATCGGCAGTAAATTGTTTTAACTGTAAAAAACTAGCTTCAATTGGTTCAATTGCCTTGCGCGTCAACCAAAAACCACCTAAAGCGATCAGAATCAGAGTCAGCATCCCCCCAATAAGTAAGATCTGAAATAGTTCCTCCTGTGCCGCTTCCAATTCCTTTAATGATTGACTAGCTCGAACAAAGCCAATAGTCGTTCCTGGTTGGTTGGGCTGAGAAAGAATCGCACTTAAAGTATGAGTACGGGCGATCGCCTCTGTTCGCTGTTGACGAATATTTCTGGTGCCAGTTTCAGGAGGAACATTGCCTAATTCAATCAGTCCTTTGCGACCAATCAAATTGCCCTCAGCATCGAACCATTCTAAGCTTTGCTGATCGCGATTAAAAATATCACGCCAGGCAGCAATCGTTTTTTGGGAATCAAGATGTTTTTGACCATTCTCTTTCACCGCGGGCAGAGACTGTGCCGCAAATTGAGCTAGGGTCAAGATCCGTTTATTCAACTGCCGATCTAGATTGCGGCTAAACAACACATAAACCCCTGAGCCAAAAATACCTAAAATAGCTGCCATTACGATAACGTAATAAAGCAACAAGCGCGATCGCAAGCTATGATACATGATGATTCAACCTAATTATGAGACCTGTTGGGGTTCTTCTTTCAGACGATATCCTAAACCATATACAGTCTCAATTAAGTCATGAGGCGCCCCTGCTGCTTCTAATTTTTGTCTCAATCCTCTGATGTGAGCCTTAACGGTAGCCTCTTCTGGCACCTGTTCAAAAGACCATAAATGTTCCAGGATTTGAGCGCGACTAAATACGCGACGACCATTACGTAAGAAAAACTCTAAGAGTTTGTATTCTTTAGGACTTAGGGGCAACAGCGCATCCTGATAAAATACTTCACAACTACTAGGATCTAAGCGTAAGTTTTCCCAGGTCAAGACTGGCGGTAAGCTACTGGCACCACGACGCAGCAATGCCCGAATGCGAGCGGATAATTCATCTAGTTCAAATGGCTTGACTAAATAATCGTCAGCACCAGCATCTAAGCCCTCAATTTTATTTTCTAAAGCGTCCTTAGCCGTGAGCATCAGAATCGGAATATCAAAGCCTTTTTTCCGTAGTTTTTGGCAGAGGGTAATTCCATCCATCTCAGGTAACATGACATCAAGCAATACCATGTCATAAGTAAAAACATCCAGGAGATCCCAGGCACTTTGACCATCGTATACTGCCTCCACAGCGTAATGCAGATCACTAAGATACTCAACAATCGCATCACTGATCCGTTCGTCATCTTCTACTACTAAAATTTTCATACAATTTTTCCTAACTAAACTTGTCTATGGGGCTGCTTAATCTTAAATTCGGATACACTTTGGCTATAGTATCGTAAGCAAATCAAGAACAACAATCAAGTTGCGATCCCTTCGGGGTGCGCGGAGCGCAATCGCGTGGCACTGTTTGTAACCAGACAAAAATCTGAATTAATCATTAATTCTCGGTCAATTGTAGGGTTAGCCGAATTTCAAAATCTTTCAATTCTCCTATGATGAGAATAGTGTAAATAAAAATTAATAAACAATAACTTTTATGGGACTATTTGGTTTAGGCAAGTCAGCCACAATTCCTGCTCTATCTGAAGCATTACCAGGTCGTAGTCAAGCTATGCCCGTACCTGAAAAACATCATGTCAACGGAAATCCACTCAAGCCTCCTTTTCCTGAAAATATGGAACAGGCTATGTTTGGTCTTGGGTGTTTTTGGGGAGCAGAACGAAAATTTTGGCAGCAATCAGGTGTATACACCACAGCAGTTGGCTACGGGGCGGGTCACACTCCTAATCCTACCTACAAAGAAGTTTGTTCGGGCATGACTGGACATAATGAGGTTGTGCTGGTGGTTTACGACCCAGCTAAAATCAGTTATGAAGAACTACTAAAAGTATTTTGGGAAAGCCATAACCCCACTCAAGGAATGCGCCAGGGTAATGATCGCGGTACTCAATATCGTTCAGGAATTTATACTTACACTCCCGAGCAAAAACAGCTAGCAGAAGCTTCATTACAAGCCTACCAGCAAGAATTAAGCAAGGCTGGATACGACCCGATTACTACAGAAATTCTTGAGGCTCCCGAGTTTTACTATGCCGAGGACTATCATCAGCAGTATTTAAGCAAAGTACCAAATGGTTATTGTGGTTTAGGTGGGGTTGGGGTTTGTTACCCTGCCAACCAAGTTCAGTCATAGTAATCAATGACAATTGCGAATTGGGTTCCATAGTCATAGGCATTTCTTTTGAATAGTCGTATATAGGAAATTGCTAAAAAGGTTGGGTATCAAAATATTGCTCAACCTTTTTTTGTATAGTTGTTTCAAATAAAAATTGAGGATGATAGATTTGATTTAACACTTCCCAGTACATGCGGGCAAGCCCTTTGTCAGTCCCCAGTCCCTCGAAAGAATAGCTCATGCACTCAAAAATCAATTAAAACGAATATAAGTTTGTTTAATTAATTTATAGCGTTAATTTGAAAAAGATTAGATCATCGCAAATTGCTCTCCTGTAACTGTATCAGGAACAGAACTATTGGTGATATTGATATCATCTAAGGTTACTTGCTGACCAAATATATCTGTTACCAGTAAATCCTGAACCCCAACAAGTGGATAGTTCTCTGACATCACGAAGCGATTATCAGACTCACGATTAAGCTCGATAAAATCACCATTTTCGGCAATCAATTCCACACTTTCAATGGGATAACGATGCAGGGTATTTGAACTAATGTGAGGGAACTCAAAAATAAGTAGTCCCCGCAAAACTGATGATTTTAAGCTTGATAAGATCTATAGACCTCTAGATAACTGCCAATATTTTTGCACCAATTGATATCGAAAAGTGTACATCGTACCAGAAAGATTCTCTTGCTGCACTAAATAGTAATCCTTGATTAATAATCGCAACACCGTTCTTGCCATCTCCTTATCCTTAGTATCAGGTTCAGTTTTCAGATATTGCCACAGCCTAGTAAAAGAGGTTGGAGGATTGATTGAGAGGATGTCTAGGATTTCTAAGGCATAAGGTTTTTGCTCCTCATTGTAATAGTTATCAATGCGTTCGCGATAATGATCCATTTTCCAAAGATTAAGAGGACTACGCAAACATTCATTAACCATGGCGGCAATTGTTTCTGGGGTAATCTCCTCATCAATATCCTTAAGCTGGTTGATTAAATGATGAATATAAAATGGAATACAGTCGCAAATAGTTGCAATATTCTCAGCGATATCTTCCAGATTAGCAACAGCTATTGATTCTCCCTGTAGCAGATTGATAGTTAATCCTCTCGCCGCCTCTAAAGACAGGGGATGCCCATCTATAGGGTACATATCATTGGTGGGGTCATTGCTATAACCAGCTTTTTGCAGATTTTTAATAATATGATGTAGTCCAATTGACCCCGAAAAAATCATTCGTACATCAGGATAAGTTTGACGCAGCGATCGCAAATTATCTAAAACTGACATCGCCGCCTGATCGCTAAAGTTGCCTAGCATATGGGACATTTCATCCCAGATCAATACCACCTGTTTGTTTTGCAGAGTAACTAAATCTTCAATAGTCTTAGTCAGTAATATTTTCCAATGGCTAGCTACAGTTTCAGGAAACTGATAAGCATCAAAATAGCGTCCCGTTACTTGACCAACATATTCCCTAACTCGGCGCGCTTTTCCCTCATCTCTTAAGTAAGTTTCAGTATCTTGCCAGATCACTTCGACAAATTCGATTGGGGTTCTAATTCCTTCTAAATCGCGATAGATTGGCAGCATCTGGGCAGTAGATTCAGCAGTCATTTTCTTGAGGATGCTGCTTTTGCCGATTCTTCTCTCACCACTAAAAATAAGACTTTGCTGCTTTAGTCTTGACCAGATACTCTCAATTAACTCTTCTCTACCGATAACTTCGTCGGGAGGTATTTGACCTCCAGGATTTACCTTAAAGTTGTCTTGTTTAAATTTAAAGCTCTCAATATTATCATTCCATTCTCTCTCTGGTTGAGATGCCCCATTCCAATCCAAATTTAATTCTTGGCACAGACGGATAAAAGTATTCAAAGCAATAGGTTTGCAGTTAATAAATTTAGAAACAGAAGAACGGGATATTTCCAATCGTTCAGCGATAGAACGTTGAGTTAATTGCCTGATTGCCAAAGATTCTTCTACTTTTGATATCCAGTCACTGTTTAACTGTAATGAGCTACGTGCCATATCGTTCCAAATTTATTATTAGATAACCACACAAATTGAGATTATCTTAAGGTATCATATGCAAACCTATGAAGTTTAAAGTGTTCTACTGTACTTTCTGCATCAATACGAAATTTCCAGCTTTCAAAGATTAGTATTAATCATTTCTCAATGAGACAGAAGATTTGAAAAATTTGTTTCAAGCTGATTAAATGTTGATATGACTGATCTTCTTCTGATTTTAGATTATTTGGATACTCAATTCTGACAGTTCATCTCCTATCGCTCTGATGCGAGGGAGAGATTTTCAAAGTCACAACTTAAGGGTCTACTTCTTTCTCTGTAAGTCTATCGCAGCTACCCGAACAAAGTTTTTTGATGATTTTCTGATAAAGGGTATTTGTAAAATCTGCAATGTATGATATTTGTAAGGAGTATGGAAAATAGTCTTTCTTGCGAAATTTTGAATATTTAGTCAAATATAAAGTATGAAAACTGAATGGTACAAAATTCTTGGTGTTGAAATAAATCTGCTTAACATCGAGCAGCTCAACTCTCTGATCTCAGAAGCCGTAAGGAAGAATTTAAAATGGATTATTGGAAATCATAATCTCAATAGTCTTTATATATTTCACCATAACCATGCAATGAGAGATTTTTACCAACTAGCAAATTACGTTCATATCGATGGTATGGCATTGGTTTTCATAGGTAAATTTCTCAGACTTCCTTTTAAAAAAGAACATCGGGTTACATATGCAGATTGGATTTGGGTGTTAACAGAGCAAGCTGTGAAAGAAGGTTGGCGTATATTATACCTAGGCTCTAAACCAGGGGTGGCAGATAGAGCAGCCGAAATTTTGCGTGATAGACATCCTGGTCTAGAAATAGCTACCGAATCAGGCTATTTTTGTTTGGAAAACGAAAATCAGCAGATTATAGACAGAATAAAAAGATATAAACCTAATATATTAATGGTGGGAATGGGAATGCCTCGCCAAGAGAAGTGGATTCTTGACAACATCAAGGATATTGAAGCAAATATTATTCTTCCTAGTGGAGCCTGTGCTGATTACATAGCGCAAGAAACACCTACCCCTCCTCGTTGGATGGGACAAGTAGGTTTGGAATGGCTATATCGGTTGGTAACAAATCCCAAAAGATTGTGGAAGCGATATCTAGTAGAACCCTGGTTTTTAGTAAAGTTGTTTTTAAAAGAGTTCACTCAAAGAACGGCTTGGTCAAAATGGTTTTAAAATTGATTTTCAATAACTAAATTTTTGACATCTACAGCAATCAATTTATTTGTTTTTTTAGTATTATTTATCTTGAAGTTACATAGAAATTTTATTTTCTTATTTTTCAAACATCATCATTTTTGCCATATTAATATCATAAAAGCTTAACAAATAGCATTATGTGAATTTAAATTTGTTTTTTTAGTAAACCTGATTACAGTTAAGGCTTACAGAAATGATGATAATTACTATGCTTAATATTGGTAAAACTAAATAATGGATATAGTCTAAAGTCTAAATTAATATCTTAATATACATTGATCATGAAGTATGCAGAAGAATCAAATAAACCAAAATGGATTGATAGTAAAAATCCAATCAAGATAAATGGGTTTGATTTTATCGAGCTGGCTACCAAAAATTATTCGGAAATTATTGATCTCTTCACTAAGTTTGGATTTGTAGTAACTGGTCGTCATCGCAGCAGAAATATTCTTTTGCTACAGCAGGGAGAGCTGAAATTTGTTGTCAATGCAGAAATGAAAACTGATGCATCATCTTTTGAGTCTATTCATGGTTCTGGTTTTTGTGGTACTGCATTTAGAGTTCAAAATTCTGACTTTGCTCTTCGCGAAGCTGTGAAGAAGGGAGCAGAGGCGATTATCTGTGCCGATTATGGATTACCCGCAATTAGAGGAATCGGCGGTTCTAAAATCTATTTAATTGATAGTCAGACTTCTGAACATTTTTTTGCTAACTTTTTTGAAACTACGGTCGAGATTCCTCACGAAAACCCTCAAGTAATCTGTGTTGACCATATTACCTATAATGTGTTCAGGGGTAATATGGAAGCCTGGGCTAAATTTTACGAACATGTTTTTAATTTCCAAGAAATTCGTAACTTTGATATCAAAGGTAAGAAAACAGGGTTACGTAGCAAAGCTTTAATTAGCCCCTGTGGCAAAATTCGGATTCCGTTAAACGAACCACAAGACGATCAATCGCAAATTGCTGAATTTTTAAAAGAATATAATGGGGAAGGAATTCAGCATATTGCTTTAAGCTGTCATGATATTTACTCTGCGGTTGATCGAATTAAACAGCAGGGAGTTGCGTTTCAAAATACTCCTGATACCTATTATGATTTGGTCGACAAACGTATTCCTAATCATCAAGAAGACGTAGCTGCACTCAAAAAACTGAAAGTTTTAATTGATGGCAATAAACAGGAAGATGGAATCTTACTGCAAATTTTTACTAAAGAAGTTATCGGACCGATCTTTTTTGAATTTATAGAAAGGAAGGGAAATAAAGGCTTTGGCGAAGGTAATTTTCAGGCTTTATTTGAATCTATTGAATTGGATCAAATACGTCGAGGTGTTCTTAGTGTTGCCGAAAGTTTTAGCACCTTATCCTCAGCAGAACTAGTGAACTATGCTAATCCAGCACTGGCTCAAGTGGCATTTGGCGGAGAAGAGAAAGGGATTGGAATTGTTGAGTTTGAGAAAGAACATAGTTTATGCCAGTTTCTGAAGCAGTTTTCGACAACAGAAATATCTGCGGCTAGCTTAAGCATATTTAGCATTTTACTGCATAGATATACTAGCCAAGAGCAGTTTAAACTACGCCAATATCAAATATCAGAAGAAATTTGTCAGCTCGATCTAGCTTGCAATTTGACTGAGAAAAGTTGCTTTAGAGATTTACTAGAATCTGCTCGTCAGTTATACAGCGATGGATTCAGCTATCAAGATAATCTGCTGGATTTTAACCAACATTCAAATGTTAGTTATAGCCTGGCTTACTTTGTGTTAGGAATATCTGATGAATATATAAATACCCTAACTAACAATCATCTGGCGACAAGTGAAATGTGTTTAATGCTTGATGGGGATTCTCATGCCTATCTTGCTTATGACCAAGCTTTATTTGATCATAATTTCATTGCTAATTTTATACGTCACTTTGGTATTTTGCTAGACAATATCCAAAGTAATTACGATCGCGATTTAGAATTTGTGGGTCTTACTTCTCAAGCAGATATTACCTTACAATGCGATCGCTGGCAAACTCCCAGTAGTGATTACGGTCATCAACCTATTTATCGTCATTTTGAACAGTATGCCCACAAGTTTCCTGAGGCAATAGCAGCTACGTTTGGTGACAAGCAAATAAGTTATGAAGAACTTAATTCTCAAGCTAACCAGTTAGCTCGTTATCTGATTAAGCAAAATGTACAACCCCAGGACTGTATTGGGGTATTTATCGAGCCTGGAATTGAGATTCTGATTGCTATCTTGGCAATCCACAAAATTAATGCGGTTTACGTGCCGATAGATACTGAGTATCCTTTGGGAAGAGTCAAAACTGTCATAGATCAGGTTTCGTCATCGATCATAATTGGTGCTAGCGCTCGCTTAAGCGAGATTGAGGATAATTTTGAGATCGACACAATTAATTTACCTGCGATCAATTTATCTTTATTTGATCGATCTAATCTCAATTATTCCTGTTCTCCCGACAGCATATCCCACATCTTTTTTACCTCTGGTACAACTGGAACTCCTAAAGGGGTAGTTTCCTCCCATAGCAATCTAATTCATTATATTTTTGCCGCCCAAGAAAAATATCGGTTTGGTGCAGAGGATAGTTTTCTCTCAGCTACCAGGTATACCTTTAGTATCAGTCTCTTGATGCTGCTATTACCTCTGATATGCGGTGGACAAGTAAATATTATTACCCTCGAACAATTAACAGAGCCAAAACTATTGGCTAAAGCTATAGAAAGATCGAACTTTTTCCATCTTGGTCCTAGTATTTTAAAAATTTTACTGGATTTTCTGGAGCAAGATAATTATAACTTAGATAGATTTAGCCATGTCAAACATGCGTCTTCTGGTGGAGACATGATTCGGGCGGACATACTTAACCGCTTAAATCACGTATTTACTCAAGCAGAAGTATATGCTATTTACGGCTCAAGTGAAATTAGCTGCATGGGCTGTACTTATTTTGTGCCGAAAGATCTTGAGATTGAGCAAACTCTAGTGGGTAAACCCTTTAATAATGTTGGGCTAAGAGTTTTAGACCAGCATCAAAGAGTTGTCCCTGTAGGAGTCAAAGGCGAAATTTATTTCTCTGGTCAAGGTATTACTCAAGGATATTTAAATTTGCCTCATCGAACTGCAACTCAGTATGTCTGGCTTGATGACGAACGCTTTTATCGCACGGGAGATATTGGTCGCTTAACCCCTCAAGGCAATTTGCAGGTGCTAGGAAGGGATGATAGTCAAGTCCAAATTCGTGGCATGCGTATTGAGTTAGGTGAAATTGAGTCAAACTTAAATTTACATCCAGCAATAGGTGCTTGTGTCGTCATAGTTAAAGAAGATAAGTTGGGTGGCAAGCAACTAGTTGCCTATTTGATTCCTCAAAATCAAGCCCCTACCTCTGACGAACTGCGTCGCTTTTTACAGTCTACTTTGCCGCAGTATATGATTCCCGCACATTTTGTTTCCGTTGCGGAATTTCCTCTTAACCCCAATGGCAAAATAGACCGTCGCGCATTAGCTGATCTAAAGCTTAAGCTAGAGAGCCAATCCTTAACCCAGCCTCGTACTGCTACCCAAGAGCAACTAGTTAAAATTTGGAGTGAAGTATTGAAGCTAGATGCAGTTGGAATTGAAGACAACTTCTTTGAGTTGGGAGGACATTCTCTACTAGCGACCCAGATCATCTCGCGTATTCGAGAAACTTTAGAAGTCGAAGTGGCGATCTCCAGTTTCTTTGCCTCTCCCACAATTGCAGCATTAGCTAAATACATTGATACTAATAGCACCAAAAATTCATTTGCACCTATATTACCCATTCCTCGTCAGGACAAAATTCCTCTATCTCTCACTCAAGAACGTCTTTGGTTTTTATATCAACTAGAACCAGACAGCTCAGCCTACAACATTCCTTTAGTTTTAGAGATTAAGGGAGTATTGCAGATAAACACTCTAGAAAGAGCAATTGCCGAAATTGTCCGTCGTCATGAAACACTCAGGACTAACTTCGATCTAATAGATAATACACCTCTACAGCTCATTTCTCCTTCTAGAGACATTCCCCTAAAGGTGGTCGACTTACGTTCTTTGTCTGTATCTGAAGGCACGGCTCAATTGCAGGAGCTGATGGAGACTGAAATTCATCGTCCTTTCGAGCTGACTCAAGAAGCCCTGTTACGTACTACTTTGTTCCAACAGACTCCAGATACTCAAGTGCTGCTAGTTATGATGCATCATATAGTTTCTGATGGTTGGTCGTTGGAAATCTTTACCAAGGAACTGGCTACTATTTATGCTGGTATAGTCGACCAGCAGTCATCTACCCTACCAGAATTATCAATTCAATACGCTGATTTTGCTCACTGGCAAAGAGAATACTTGCAAGGAGAAATCTATGAAGCTCAGTTAAATTACTGGCAACAACAATTAGCAGGACTGGCACCATTGTTGGAACTGCCTACAGATAAAACCCGTCCAGCAATCCAAAGCTTTCATGGAGGGGTAGAAAGATTTAATCTGAGTCCAGAGTTAACCTCCAAACTCCAAAATATTAGTAAGGAGTCAGGGGCAACCCTATTTATGACCTTGTTGGCTTCTTTTGCTACGTTATTATCTCGCTATAGCAATTCCCGAGATATTGCCATCGGTTCCCCCATAGCTAATCGTAACCGCAGTGAAATTGAATCTTTGATCGGCTTTTTCGTCAACACCTTGGTTTTAAGGACTAATTTAGAGGGAGAGCCTAGTTTTGAAGAGTTGTTGCAACAAGTGCGACAAACTACCTTAGATGCTTACTCTCACTCAGACCTGCAATTCGATCAGTTAGTAGAAATACTACAGCCAGAACGTAGTCTAAGCCATAATCCCCTGTTCCAGGTCATGTTTGTCTTGCAAAATGGAACAGTCACAACCAAAGAGACTTCTAACCTGAGCATAAATCCCTTACCTGTGGATCAGATTACGGCACAATTTGATTTGACTCTATCAATGGAAGAAACTGATAGAGGCTTAACAGGGTTTTGGCAATATAATAGCGATTTATTTGAAACCGAAACTATTCAACGTTTGGCAGATAATTTCTTGGTCTTATTGGAGCAAATTGTCACCTATCCTGAGAAACCTGTGACGGCTTTGCCATTAATCACCCAAGCAGAGCGACAGCAGTTATTGGTGGAATGGAATGATACTCAGACCAAGTATCCTCAAGACAAGTGCATTCATCAGTTATTTGAAGAACAGGTAGCGCAAACACCAGATGCAGTGGCATTAGTTTTTGAAGAACAACAACTGACTTATAGAGAACTTAACACCAGGGCAAATCAGTTAGCATACTACTTGCGATCGCTAGGAGTAAAATCAGAAGTGCTAGTGGGAATTTGCGTCGAGCGTTCGATTGAGATGGTTGTGGGAATACTAGCAATTCTCAAGGCAGGTGGAGCCTATGTTCCTCTAGATCCAGCTTATCCTAGTGACCGTCTAGCCTTTATTGTAGAAGAGACTCAGGTAAAGGTACTATTGACAATTCAATCGCTGCTTCAGGAATTACCCTCTCACTCAGCACAAGTAGTTTGTCTCGACACAGACTCAGAAATAATTCAAGTGCAAAACAATACTGACCTAATCAACTCTGTAACCTCTGATAATCTAGCTTATGTGATGTATACCTCAGGTTCTACAGGTAGACCTAAAGGTGTTAGTGTGATTCATCGCGGTGTAGTAAGGTTAGTTAAAGAAACCAACTATGTCAATCTCACCGCAAAAGAGATATTTCTGATGCTTGCCCCCATCTCTTTCGATGCTTCAACTTTTGAGATTTGGGGTAGCCTGCTTAACGGTGCGCGGCTGATAATCTTTCCAGATAAGATACCATCGCCAATTAAGTTAGGAGCAGCAATTAAAAAATACGAAGTTACAACTCTATGGCTAACAGCAGCTCTATTTCACCTGATGGTAGACGAGCGACTTAATGATTTGAAATCTCTGCGTCAACTTTTAGCAGGTGGTGATGTTTTATCTGTTCCCCATGTGCAGAAAGTTCTACGAAAGCTAGATTGCCAACTGATAAATGGTTACGGTCCAACAGAAAATACTACCTTCACCTGCTGTCACCGAGCAACACGAAGTAATTGCATAGGAGCGACAGTCCCCATCGGTCTTCCCATTGCCAATACTCAGGTTTATGTACTCGACAAGTATCTTCAACCAGTCCCCATCGGTGTGGTGGGCGAACTACATATCGGTGGAGATGGTTTAGCTCGAGACTACTTCAAGCGTCGAGAGTTAACCGAGGAGAAATTTATCCCCAATCCTTTCAGCCATGAAGAAGGGGTACGTCTTTACAAAACAGGAGACTTAGTACGTTATCTACCAGACGGTAACATCGAGTATCTCGGTCGCATAGATAATCAAGTCAAAATTCGTGGTTTTCGGATTGAATTAGGCGAAATTGAAGCAGTTCTCGCTCAACATCCTGATATTCGGGAAACAGTGGTAATTGCCAGAGAAGATACTCCTGGTGACAAGCGCCTCGTTGCTTATGTAGTTCCTCAACAAGAACAACTAGACAGTAGTCACTTGCGGTCTTTCTTGAAGGAAATCCTACCCAATTACATGGTGCCTTCTGCTTTTGTATTTCTCAACACCATGCCTTTAACGCCCAATGGCAAAGTAGACCGTCGCGCTCTTCCTATCCCTGATAACACCAGACAAGAGTCATCCAGCACTTTTGTTGCTCCCCAAGACAAATTAGAATCCCACTTAAGCGAAATTTGGTCAGAAGTTTTAGGTATCAAACCTATCGGAGTTGAAGATAACTTCTTTGACTTAGGAGGTAATTCTTTACAAGCCGTAGCCCTATTTGCTCAAATTGAAAAGCAGTTTGGCAAAAAATTACCCCTCGCAACCCTATTTCAGTCGGCAACTGTGGCAGAAATTGCCCAAATTATCCGTTCTAAAGAATGGCTAGCTCCTTGGTCAAGTTTAGTACCGATTAAACCAACCGGCAGCAAACCCCCTCTATTCTATATCCATGCAGGAGGTGGCAATCTTCTGATTTATCGTGATTTAGCCCTTGCTCTCGGTACAGATCAACCAGTTTATGGTTTACAACCAAGAGGATTAGATGGGAAATATGCGCCCTTTAATCGTATTGAGGACATGGCAGCCCATTACGTTGCTCAAATACGTAAACTTCAGCCGAATGGACCTTACTTTCTGGCTGGTTTATCTAGTGGAGGAAATACAGCTTGGGAGATAGCCCAGATGCTCCAGGCTCAGTCTCAGGAAGTAGCTTTGCTGGCTTTGTTTGATGCTAATGGTCCAGACTACTTTAAACTATTGCCACCCATACCAAGATTATTATCGGTCGTCAATAGGGTAGCATCTGATATCGTAAGTCGCTGGAGTCGCTTGCCTCTACAGATAGTACATAAATTAAGACAGTCAGGAGCGAAACAGACATCCATTAAAGCTCTAGAGAGCTTAAGAATTGTCAAAGAAGTTTTAGATGAAGATAAAATCATTAACCAGCAGAAGATGCAACAGATTTTTCAAGCTAGTCTTACTAAATACAAGAGTAGCTCTAGCAATATTAGTTTTCTAGAAAGGTGGGTTAACTACATAGCCATCTTGCTGTTAAAACATTCTTATAGATCTTCTATGCGCAATATATTCGTTAGAGCTATTGCTAATGAGTTTATATCTGACGATAATCTCAGTGCCATAAGTGATATACCTGAACCACTACAGCAAATTCAAACAGCTAATATCAAAGCAAAAGAAGTTTATGCACCGCAGGCATACTCTGGTAAAGTAACCTTATTTAGAGCCAGCCAAAGTTTTCCAGGTTTCTACTACGATTCCAAACTGGGCTGGGGCGATCTGGCAGCAGGAGGAATGGAAATCTATGAGGTTGATGGAAACCACACCTCTATTATGAAGTCACCAGTACTAGCAGAACAATTAAGAATTTGCTTAGAAAAGGCTCAAGCTAATTAAGACTTGGTTAATGCTGAGTGCTAACTCCAAAAAGTGATCGCATTAACTTTTTTTATCTTTTAAAATGCGATCACTTTGCTTGATAAAAACTTTGACTCACGTAGCTAAAGAGGTGACAACAAGTTCAAAATATGGGAATATAAACTTTTTAGCTCTAAAGTATTACGGCTAATTTTGAATAAACGACAGACATTAATTTTTTTATGTCCTCTTTTCACTGCTTTAATCGCTGAGGAGCGTAAATCATAGCTATAAGGTGCTGGCATAATTAATAGCGATTGCTAATTCTTGATGACTTTCTTTCTATTATAAAAACGTCCTAATCAAAATGCGTAGTGCTATAACTGTTCGACCCAATCAAAATTTTAGAGTTTAAGTATAGATAGTTTGAATCCATTCCCATTCTTTAGTTAACCCTTCAGCTAAGGATACTTGTGGAGAATAGCCTAAAACCGTTTGAGCTTTAGTAATATCTGCACTAGTATGAAGTGCATCTCCTTTTGCCTTCTCAACGTAATTTTTGCGGATTGATTGTCCTATTACCTGCTCCATAATGCCGAGTAACTCCATCAGAGTTACTCGGCTACCGCCACCGATGTTGAATACCTCTCCAATAGCTTCTGGTACCTTTGCCGCTGCCAAGTTGGCTGCCACTATATCGCTAACATAGGTATAGTCTCTGGTTTGCTGCCCATCTCCATAAATGGAAATTGCATCGCCATCGATTACAGCTTTGAAAAACTTGTGAAATGCCATGTCTGGACGATGACGGGGACCATAAACAGTAAAATATCGTAAAGCTGTGACTGGAACGGCGAAATTTTGCTGATATAACCAACATAAAAGTTCTCCAGCCAATTTAGTAATGCCATAGGGGGAAACTGGCTGAGGACATAAAGTTTCTGGAGTAGGCATCGTGGCAGCATTACCATAGATCGAAGAGCTAGAAGCATAGACAATTCTCTTTAAAGATGTAGCCTCTTTTGCTGCTTCTAAAATAACTTGGGTAGCATTAATATTTTTAGCCGTATAGTTAAAGAATCCTGCTCCCCAGCTAGCTCTGACTCCTGCTTGTGCCGCTTGATGATAGACTACCGCTACAGATTGTAAAAGCTGCTGCCAATCTAATTCTTCAATATCCGCTTTGATTAGTTTAAAGTTAGTAAATCGATTAAGACTGGCAATATTTTTTTGCTTGAGGAGAGGATCATAATAATCATTAAATTGATCGATCCCAATTACTTCTATACCTTGATTCAACAGAGCTTCTGCTAAATGGGAACCAACAAATCCAGCAACGCCAGTAACAATATGAGTACTCATGATAAATGACTATATTTTAGGATAGTCTATCAAGACAACAACATCCGATAGCAACACGAAATCAACATACAAATCCTATTCCAGTAATCTGAAGGCGGAACAATGGATATTGATCCCGCTCAAACACTTCTCGTTTGAAAATTAAGCATAATCAAAAACAGAAAAAGTAAGTTGTTTTAGAGCAGAAGACATCGCTCAACCAATATTTTTTTTAACTAATCTGGGATTATGTATGCCTTTTATATGAGGAATTTGAGTAAGAATTCAGGTATCAAAGAGGAGGAATTCAAGAAGGCTGTTGTTCAACCCCCGCCTGAATCCTTACGAATTTACTTGGCTGAAATATTTTGAATTAACCGTGAAAAAGATTTGTTTACTATCTATTTAAACTATTGACTAGATTTTAAGTACGGTTGTTTATAGAGTCTGATGACTATAAGCTCATGGCAATTACTAAACAGACTACCAAGCTGACAAGTAATTTCCATATTATTAATTGTTGATCCTATAGTTGGCAAATCTTGAGAAATTATTTAATTTGTTTCTATTTTAAAATGCGACCGCTTTCTTCAATCAAAACTTGAACTCGCTTAGCCCAACTATGATTAAGTTCTATTTCTTGACGCGCTGTTGCCCCCATTTCTGGTAATTTATTCTGGTCTGTATAAGCTTTCACTAAAGCTTGCTTTAGTGAGTTTTTATCATTAGGCTGGAATAAAAATCCTGTTTCTCCTTCACGGATTACTGATTTTGTACCTTCTATAGCTGAAGCCAATACTGGTTTAGCCATCGCCATATACTCATAAAGTTTTAAGGGTGAACGATAAGCTTGTTTGCCCTGCAAATCAAAGTGACCTGAATAACCCAAATCACACCCAGCTAAAATGGGCAATAATTCTTCTGGTGGCAATTGGCCTACAAACTTAACGTTTTCAGCCAGACCAAGTTGCTGCACTTGTTTGATCCAAGTGTCTTTCATTTGCCCATCCCCTATTACTACTAGGGATAAATTCAATCCTTCTACCTGCAATTCTCGTAAAACTTTAAACAGTATATCTAATCCCGACCAGGCATACAGAGAACCAACAAAGCCAACAGTAAATCTTCGAAACAATCGCTGAGGAAGATGCTTATCTGGATTAACATACTCAATATTTACGCCATTGGGAATCACTAATATCTTTGCTTCAGATATGCCAGTTTCACTAATTAACCTTTGTTTGAGATTATTGCTTATGCAAACCAATACATCACATTCTTGGTAAGCCTTAATCTCTAAATGACGAGCCAACCTATAAAGTATCAAGCTTTTTCGCTCAAATTTTGCTTCTTCATAAAGCAGAGCATTAGTTTCTAATATCCAAGGAACTCCATTCTGTTGAAACTTGCTGCCCATAGCTTGAAAAGTTCCGCAACGCTCGTATACCCAGTCCACCTGCCCTTTCAGATCTTGCCAGGCTTTTCGAGAGTACATAACAGAAATAATGAGGCGAACCAGATCAACTGCCAGCGTACGGAAAAAAGAAGTGCTGACTACCTTTTCTGAACCCTTCGTTACCCATTTTCGTGGTACTTTGTCGCCAACAATGTACGGCTTGACATCCCAACCTAATTTTTCAAAAGCTGTAATTATTCCCAGAACATGTGTTCTAGCTCCTCCAAGCTCCGCTTGAGGGTCGGTTGAAACTCTTGGGGCTCCAGAAAGATAGCCAAGACAATATTTCATTGTTTTTTCACCCTCTATTTTTCTCAAATATTATACGCTTAAACCGCACCATTGAAGAGAATTTCTCGACACTATTTCAGTTCTTCAATTTAAAGAGATTGAATATCTGTATATGGAATAACTCTTTTGTGATCTTAGTCATATGTTTTTTTGTAGTATGAGTGTGAAATATAAAGATACGACAAACAAAATATTATTCTTCATCAATTCTTTAAAATGGAAATTAATACTTATACTGATAATGTAATCGGAGAAACTGGAATAGTTGACAACATAACTCATAATAGTCAAACTATTCTCTTAGATCATAACTATAATAATCCTGTGGTATTTGCACAACCTCTTTCTTATAATAGTAGTCACGCTGCTATAGTGCGTATTGAAGATATACAAGGCGATCGCTTTACGGCATCTATACAAGAACCTAGTAACTTAAATGGATACCATCCAAAGGAAAGTTTTTCATATCTAGTTTTAGAAAGGGGAACTTGGCAGTTAGAAGACGATACTCTTTTAGAAGTAGGTACATTAGATACTAATCTACTCTCATCTAAGGGCTGGAAAAATGTTGATTTTACTAACGATTTTGCTGATGATCCCCTAGTTTTTAGTCAAGTACAAACTGATAACGGTAGAGATTTGGTTCATACTCGCCAAAGAAATACAGATAGTAGCGGTTTCCAAATCACAATGCAAGAGGAAGAGGCTCTCAATAACTCTGGTCATGCCAAAGAAACCGTGGGATGGTTTGCTATTGATGCTGGAAATGGCAACTGGAGTCAAAACAATTACTTAGCAGGACAAACTGGCAATCGTATCGATCATAACTGGAGCACTATCGACTTTGAGGACAGCTTTACTCAATCACCAATTTTTCTAGCTTCTATTGCCACTTATAATGGAGGCGATCCTTCCGGCTTAAGGCACAGCGACTTGGACAATAATCAGGTAAATATAAAGATCGAAGAAGACACCTCTAAGGATGCAGAAATTTCTCATGCTGCGGAAGTCGTTAATTTTCTTGCTATTGGTGGAGAAAGCTCTCTTCGTGGAGTACCGTTAGGGGAAAAGCTGTCAGAAGAAAATTCGAGTATTAGTAAAGAAAATTGGGATGTTATTTATGATGGGTTAAATCAAAACCAGCCTTTAAAAATAGTTGGAATGGAAAACGTTTTAATCAGAAACAGTACTTTCAACAATGTAAATAGTGGTGATGCAATCTACATCAGAGAATCTAGTAATGTTCGTATCGAAAATGTGACGATCAATAACACCGTAAATAATGATGCAATTGACATCAGATATTCTGATGACGTTCATATCGATAATGTTGTAATTGATAAGGTGAGCGGAGGCAATAACTTGAACGGAGTTGGAATGTGGCAAAGCACAGACATTATTGTTGAAGATTCCAAATTTTCAAGAATTTTTAGTTCTGGGCAATCAGCAGGAATTAAAATAGCCCCAGGGAAATTATCAGCCAATATAACTATTGACAATAATCACATACATAATACATATGGCAATGGAATTGTCTCAGACGGTTCTTCTCAACCTAAAAATCTATATGTTCATGATAATCCAGTTCCTGGATTAAAAATAATTAATAACTTAATACACGATACAGGGTTAACATCATCACCAGCATCAAATTCTCCTACTCATGGAATGTATATAAAAGCACAAGACCCCTACATTGCAAATAACACAATTTATAACTCATTTGATGGTACTGGTATTAGTATAAGAAGCACTGCCGTTGTCAAAAATAACAAAATATGGAATACGACTGGTACGGCTCTTGCCTTTAATCAAATGAAACCTGCTGGTTCTTCTAGAAAATCAGTTATTGAAAATAATGAGTTGTTTTTTAATAAAGAAAGACCAAAAAGTGGAAATCAGCCACTGCTAAAGTTTTATTGGGATAAGGAAAGATTCCCCATATTTTATGATAATTTTGAAGTTCGTAATAACAAGTTATCGATTTGCGACGATATTACAGGTGAACCACCCTTAATATTTATAGGTGAATTTGCAAACGTAGACTTTACAGATAATAATCTAGTGGATCATAGAGAAAAGACAAAATTCTTTAGTTATAATTATTCGATTCGGGATGAAGACAAAAACTTGAATTTTTTTAATGAATCTAGTTGCTCTCAATAAGTGATTAATTTTGGTCAAAAACCTGACGGGGTGACAAGACAGTAGGAAATAATGTAAAGACTGAGATGTAGCGATTAATGGTAGAAAAAAGGGGAAAATCTGATTGAGAATCCCCAAAACAAAAATGTTGCCAGAATTCTATCACAAATGCTTAGAAAGGGAGCATCCCATTTTGGAAGAAAAACAGAAGAAGTAGAGAGATAAGAGCGATGGAGAGCAAACTAAGAAGAAGACTTGGTGATGAAAAAAGCTAATGACCCCATCAGAGAAAACTCGTGTACAAGAATGTGTCAAAGAA
>JBCDDK010000023.1:0-68653 GCA_039180345.1 Cyanobacteria bacterium P01_G01_bin.39
GCGCAGGGGAAGAGCAGGATTCCTGACCAGCCTACGAATACAAAGCGATCGCGCTTGAGCCAGTCATCTACGGCATCAAAGATACCGCGCTTTGCTGGGGCGCGTCCTACTGCTATTGTCATATTTTCTAATCCTCTTGCTGAAATAAATGTGAAATATGCAAGATTTGTCAAATTTAACTTTCTATCATGCCTTAGGTAGCTATCTCAAGTAATGTTGAGAAGTACCAAGTTTTATAAAACTTTACCAGATTATGAGGTAGCATTAACTGCCATCAAGATAAAATTTTGCTTAAAGTACCTTTACAAAGTCAAGTTTGCGGCACTGAGCAGCTTATCTCAAAGTAACACAGAAACAACGCTACCAAAGGAGTAAAGGATAAATTTAGAGCTAGAATTTAAAATTGCTCATGGCTGATGAAAGCCCTTAAATAATTATTAGCAAAATTTTTACAAAATGACATAGTTATCACCTGAGACAAAATTGTATCGTTAGTCTCAAGGTTCATATTGCAGATCTTAAAATAATAAAGTTATTGTTCTAAATTGAGTGATTGCCAGAATTTAGCAGACACAATTACCAAGAGCGAAAATTTCATTTAGTAAAAGTATATTATTCAATTCTAAATAATCGTAATGACAACCAATCAAGTCACAAAGCAAACTCTCAAACAAGATATTTTGGGTTCTCGCAGATTGAGTAATCTTTTGTGGGCGGTGATCGTGACCATAGGGGGCATTGGATTTCTGCTAGCAGGGCTATCGAGTTATCTGCAAACTAACTTGCTAATCGTTTCCGATACCAGTGAGCTACAATTTATCCCCCAAGGAGTTGCTCTTAGCTTCTATGGTGTTGCAGGATCTTTACTAGCAACCTATCTCTGGCTGTTATTAGTTTGGGATGTGGGTGGTGGTTACAACGAATTTAATAAAGAGATAGGTAAAGTTACCATCGCCCGTCAAGGATATCCAGGTAAAAACCGACAGGTGGAAATTGAATTTCCCATCGAAGAAGTGCAGTCTGTCAGAGCCGAAATTAGAGAAGGATTAAGTCCTAAACGAGCTTTGTATCTTCGCTCTAAACAAAGAAGAGATATTCCTCTAACTCGTGTGGGGGAACCAATTGCTCTTTCTACTTTAGAAAATCAGGGGGCTGAGTTAGCCAGATTTTTAGAAGTCCCTTTAGAAGGATTATAAAAGTTGAGAGATAATTCAGCGATCGCTTTTTACGATGAATAATATCAAGGATGGCTTAATTTGATGGTGCCGAATCTAAGGTCACGCTAGAAATTAAAGGACAAACCTCTTGAGAGTCCAATTCAAAATTAGGGCGATCGCTCCAGCTTTGACGATATTCTTCTAACTCTTGTTTAAACAGACTCATCTTCTCAATTCGACCCCCTAATTGCTCAATCTTCTTATTCAGTAAATCTTGTACTAAACCACAGGGTTTTTCTCCGCGATCTCTGACATCGAGAATTGTCTTAATTTCTTCTAAGGTCAAACCAATAGCCTGAGCTTTCTTAATAAATTCAACTTGCTTACTTGCATCCTGACTGTAGTAACGATAGCCGTTATCACCTCTTTTAACTGGTTGCAGCAGTCCTAAATCACTGTAATAACGCAAAGTACCCACAGCTAGATTTGTTTGTTTTGCTAGTTCGCCAATTTTGAGATTGTTAGATTCACTCATAATGCTTGAGCTACTTACGGCTTAATTTTTTCTACAGTAGATGAAAATTGACCAAAATGAAACGCCGAGAACACCAAAACCAAAGATTAAAAGAATTAGCAGGGGTATTTTTTCGCTTGGGAATGATCGCTTTTGGTGGTCCTGCTGCCCATATTGCCATGATGGATGATGAGGTTGTCAAACGACGACAGTGGATGAGTAGAGAGAATCTACTGGATTTGATGGGAGTAACTAACTTACTTCCAGGTCCTAATTCCACAGAATTGGCAATTCATATTGGCTTTGAACAAGCAGGCTGGGCTGGCTTATTTGTAGCGGGAGGCTGCTTTATCTTGCCAGCAATGATTTTAGTGTGGTTGTTGGCAATAGTTTACGTGCGATATCAAACTGTACCGCAATTAGAATGGTTGCTCTACGGCATCAAGCCAGTAGTTATAGCAATAGTGCTTCAAGCGTTATGGAAGTTGGGTCGAAAAGCGGCTAAAGATAGTCCTACTGTAATTGCAGGAATTATGGCGATCGCTGCCTATTTTGCTGGAGTTAACGAAATTTTGTTGTTATTGTCTCTGGGAATTATGGTAACGCTGATTAAAAATTGGCAAAATGACGACCAAGCTACTAACGGGTTATATTTGTTACCGTTTTCGGGAATGCTAGCACAAGCAGGAGCAGCAACAACTGCTATTTCTATTGGTTGGGGGAGTGTGTTTTGGTTTTTTCTAAAAATTGGTAGTATTCTCTATGGCAGTGGTTATGTCTTACTAGCATTTTTGCAGCGGGATTTAGTCGAACGCAATCAATGGTTGACATCGCAACAGCTTTTAGACGCGATCGCCATTGGACAGATTACACCAGGTCCTGTATTCACTACCGCTACATTTGTCGGCTACTTACTAGCAGGTAATGCAGGAGCGATCGCAGGAACAGTTGGTATATTTTTACCAGCATTTTTATTAGTGGGCATAGTCAATCCATGGGTAACAAAATTACGTCAATCTTCCTGGGCTGGAGGCTTTTTAGATGGTGTTAATGCTGCATCTTTGGGACTAATGGCAGGAGTTACCTATACTTTAGGGCGTGCGGCACTCATCGACTGGCTAACCCCGATTGTGGCAATTTTAAGTGCGATCGCTATATTACGATTTAAAATCAACCCGATCTGGTTAGTTATAGCTGGAGGAGCGATCGGATTAATCGCTCATCTACTGGGAGCATAAATTTAATCTTTTTTCTGATACTATCTACCCACTACCTGCAAATCATAAATTAACAAAGGCGTAAGTTTGCCGCATGTAGTGCGTAACATCAGTTACCATCTACTAATCAATATTCTGAGCAGCGATTTTTACTGACTATGTCTTAAATCACACTGATACTTCTATTCTCTTGTAAATATAAATACTACAAAAACATTTTTAATTATTGGTTAATACAAAATGTATAGAAACAGAAAAGACAAGAAAATAGAAGCAGCAATATTTACCGCAGGTGGTGCCATCGCAGGTGCAGGTGTATCTAATGTTGTGGGCGGAATGGGTTTAGCAGTAGCTGGAACAGGTATTGGAATTGGAGTTGGTACGGTTGCTACTTTTGGTGCTGTTGCAGGCATGGCTGCATATGGAGTTAAAAAAGCATTTTTCGATAGTAAATAATCTAAACATTGTTGTTACCTATTTATGTCTAGCCATCAGAAACCTAGGTATTTACAGAAATTAGTCAGAAGTCAAATTAGAAACTTCATAGAACAGGTTAACGAGAAAAAGCAAGTTAGCAACCCAAAAAAGAAACGAGTTAAGAAAGTTAGTGTTGCTAATAATATTAGTACTAACAAAAAAAACCAAAAAACATCTCGTTATATTTCTAAATCCACCAGAGTTTCTGTATTGCACAGAGATAAATATAAATGTGTGTTTTGTGGTCGTAGTTCACAACAAATTGAATTACAAATAGACCATATTATTCCCTTTTCCCGAGGTGGCAGCAATCAAATTGATAATTTACAAACTCTTTGTGTTGACTGCAATCAAGGAAAAAGCGATCGCATACTTTAAATTATTCAAATCTTCGATTAACCTTTAACGCATACTACTTGCTTTAAAGTAGCAACAACCTCAACCAAATCTGACTGCTGCGCCATTACTTCTTCAATTGGCTTATATGCCCCAGGAATTTCATCGATAATTTTACTGTCCTTACGACATTCCACGCCTTGAGTTTGCTCGATTACATCCTCAACCGTAAACTCTTTCTTGGCTTTAGTGCGAGACATCAACCTACCTGCACCATGGGAGCAACTGCAATAGCTATCATGATTGCCTTTACCTTTGACAATGTAAGATTTAGTCCCCATTGAACCAGGAATTATGCCATAGTCCTCCTTTTGAGCGCGGACAGCACCTTTACGGGTAACATAGACATCCTCGCCAAAGTGAACTTCTTTTTCAGCATAATTATGGTGACAGTTCACAGATAACAAAGGCTTAATTTCTTTGCCGCCTGAAATAAACTCTTCAACAATTCTTTTAAAACGCGACATCATTACATCTCGGTTAAAACGAGCATAATCTTGCGCCCACTGCAAATCGCGCCAATACGCCTCAAATTCCGAGGTGCCAGCGACAAAATAAGCTAAATCGGGGTCAGGTAAGCTGAGATTAGCCAATTCTGCTAGTTTTTTGCCAGTAGAAATATGACACTGAGCTAACTTATTACCAATATGTCTTGAGCCAGAATGAAGCATCAGCCAGACATAATTGTCCGTGTCTAAACAAAGTTCAATAAAGTGATTTCCTCCACCTAAAGAACCCATTTGCTGTTGGGCTTTATTGTCTAAATCCTGTACTCCTGGATGCAATTCATTAAAGTTGCGCCATCCCTGCCAATTAGTGACTTGCTTCTCAATATTCTTGTTACCCCATCTGCCAACAGGAATAGAGCGCTCTATTTGATGACGGATTTTTTTTAGTTTTCCTTCTAGGCGATCGCCCGTAAAGGGTAGCTTGACCGCAGCCATCCCGCAATTATGAACAAAAACTCCTGCACTAAGAGCAAAATTGTTGTATTCAGGAACACTTAGACAATAAACATCTTCTCGTTCTGATAAAGGAACAACAGCCACAACTTTATGATTGTAGGATGTAGCAAGACATCTGTTTTTTTCTGCTAAATCTTTAAAATAAATCTGTGTCTGTGAGACTTCAACTCGTTGCCATCTTCCAGAATAGTTCTGTTGAACTAAAGTATATCCATCTCTATCTTGCCTGGAGTAAAAAGGCATCAAAGAATCATTCTCTTGCAGATCACTAGCCTGACGATAACTCCCGTCTCGCAGCATAAATTGGTGGTCTGGGGTACATCTAATTTCACATTGATTGTCCAGAACAACTTTGACTAAAGCAGCATTATTTCTAGTTTTACAAGCGATCGCTTTAGCACCGACAATCTTGCCACTATCGGTACAGGCATAGATATAAAATGGGTGTTTCTGATTCGCTAACTCGGCAATTGAATATTTTTTACCATCCACCACAGGAATTTCTGTATCTCCTGTAAAACAACCAATATCCACCCCCACAGCAGCAGGAATCACCGCATCTTTAGTAGCAATCACTGAACCAACTAATGCCCCTTTCCCTAAATGAACATCAGGCATTAACGCCACATGTTTAAAGACAAAAGGAAGCGCGGCTACATTACTCGCCATCTCGGATTCTCGGCGATCAAGCTGATGATTTGCCCAAGACAGCACTGGTTTATTACTGGATAGGTTAAGTTGCTCATGAGGCATGATTAAAGATTTTTGTAATGCTTGTATAGTATATCGTTTTATAAATTGAGGCGGGGCAAATGTTGCGCTAAATTGAGAAAATAGACCTAAAATACTCAACAATGGCGGTTTTAAAGATTTGTAAATCACTAAGAGCCGCAACCAACCACACAAGTTGAGTCTAAATTAAGCTAAAACAGTCAATGTCGTCAGTGATAGTAAATCAAATTCTAGATATGCCTAAGAATAATGCGTGGTTGGTTAAGATGTTTTCCCTACTGCTGGTGAGCAGTTTATTGTTAGGCGGTTGCGCTACCTCCGCAACAGATATTTCACAATCATCCTCGTCATCTGATAATCTGGCAACTAATCAATCACAAGTGGCAAGTGCCAAAAACAGTAATAAAATGAGTAATAATTTGCCCCAGCTTGAAGGGATGGCAAAAGTAGAATTGCAGGTTAATGGTTCCCCGATCCTGATTGAAATTAACGGTACAGATGCGCCTACAACTGCTGGTAATTTTGTTGATTTAATCGAGCAAGGTGTTTACGACGGATTAGTATTTCACCGAGTTATTCCAGGTTTTGTCGCCCAAGGTGGCGATCCCCAGGGAAAAGATCCTAACTTTGCTGGAACTTTAGGTACAGGGGGCTTTACCGATCCTGAAACTGGAATGGAACGTCGTATTCCTTTGGAAATTAAGCTGGAAGGAGATGATAAACCGACTTACAGCAAAGCTAAACTAGGTGGAGGTGTAGCCCTGAAGCACGATCGCGGCGTGATTGCCATGGCGCGCTCAATGATGCCTGATTCTGCTTCTTCGCAGTTTTATATTGCCCTAGAAGATCTGCCTTCATTAGATGGCGACTATGCCGTTTTCGGTAAGGTTGTGGAGGGAATGGATGTAGTTGATGGGAT
Organism: Cyanobacteria bacterium P01_G01_bin.39; assembly: GCA_039180345.1. Classification (GTDB taxonomy): domain Bacteria; phylum Cyanobacteriota; class Cyanobacteriia; order Cyanobacteriales; family Xenococcaceae; genus Waterburya. The sequence goes on from JBCDDK010000023.1 coordinate 6,378, forward strand.
TAAACAAGGCGATCGCATTGGAACAGCTAAGGTTGTGGAAGGTGCAGAAAATCTTAAGAAATAGCTGGGGTTTAATTAATAATTTTGAGTCTCTAATTTAATGGTTTTAGGCTGATTAATTATTGTTTTAAAAACCTTTTAAAAACCTATGGATGTGGTTGTTACTGGGATAGGATTATTATCCTGTCTCGGTTCCCTCCCCGAAACTTGGACAAGTGTTTTACAGGGAAAGTCAGGAATCAAAACGAGAAGACTTTTTACAGGTCTTGATGCTTATCCCCTCGGATTAATTGGGGAGCAACCTGCACAGATAGGCGATTTAACCCGCAGCATTTTATTAGAGACTTTAGCCGATGCCGAACTAGAAACCACTCAAAAGGAATCTGGTGTAGTTATTGGCTCAAGTCGTGGATGTCAGGCGATTTGGGAGCAGCTTACACCTCAAAAAGATAGTCAGCAGTTCAATAGTTCTGATTCTTCTTGGCTAGAGACCTTACCACACCAACCAGCCCTTATTGTCGGCAACTATCTTCAAACTACTGCGCCAGTACTAGCGCCCATGGCTGCCTGCGCCACTGGAATCTGGGCATTAAGTAGAGGCTACGAACTGATTAAAACTGGTAGGTGCCAACGAGTTATTGCGGGTGCTGTGGAAACTCCCATTAGTCCCCTGACCTTAGCTGCTTTTGAAAGGATGGGTGCATTGGCTACAACTGGCTGCTATCCTTTTGATCGCGCTAGAGAAGGATTAGTCTTGGGTGAAGGTGGTGCGATGTTTGTACTGGAAACAGCAGAACTTGCCGCTCGTCGTCAAGCGAAGATTTATGGCATCATAAGAGGTTTTGGCTTAACCTGTGATGCCTATCACATCAGCTCCCCGCAAGCAGTCAATGGTAGTGCCGCTAGAGGGATTAAACAGTCCTTAGAACGCAGTGAATTAGAAGCCAGCGCTATAGATTATATTCAGGCTCATGGCACCAGTACGATTTTAAACGATCGCCATGAAGCTCAATTGATTCAGCATATTTTTCCCCAGCGAGTGGCAGTAAGTTCCAGTAAAGGTTCCACAGGTCATACTTTAGGCGCTTCAGGAGCAATTGGTACGGCATTAACCCTAATGGCAATGAGACATAGCTGTATCCCGCCCTGTGTTGGCTTGCAAGATTTGGAGTTTGATTTAGATCTAGTTACCCAGGCTAGACCAGCAGAAATTAACCATGCCATGTGTTTTAGCTTTGGTTTTGGTGGACAAAATGCAGCGATCACTTTAAGTAATTGATGTTACGTGCAAATAAATCTGTTGAGACGGGGTAAAGGTTAAGGGAGAAAGGACAAGGGGTTTGTTATTCTTGTTCTATACTGCGATCGCTCTAAAAATATTTATAGCAATACATACTTTAGTTGGGACATCAACTCAGCCTTGTTTTAGAGTCTACTTGTTCCTTCTCCTTCATCCTTACGAACGGATAACTTGAGTTGTCAAATGTAGTCATTTTCAATAGAAATCATATAAATCACAAAAGTAATAGTAAACAGCCTTATATGTATCAAGGACTAATGACTAATGACTAATGACTAATGACTAATGACTAATGACTAATGACTAATGACTAATGACTAATGACTAATGACTAATGACTAATGACTAATGACTAATGACTAATGACTAATGACTAATGACCATCAACAATAAATCTATTACATATTGTTTGTTTTTAACTGCCATATTGTTAACTCCAGTATTTCTGCTGCTAGCGGTTTATTAAGCATAAAGTAACCGTCCTTTTGGTGTAGGAATATCACGTCCTAATTCCTTAGCCGTTTCAATCCATTCCTGAATTATCACCTCGGCATTAGTCACCGCTTCGACATAGGTTTGACCATCAGCCATACATCCAGGTAATTCTGGCACTTCCACGATAAAAGCCTGGTCTGACTTGCTCCAATAAATAATTAATTCGTATTTAATCAACATCACTATCCCCTAAACCGTATTTAACAATGAGATTTCTAATTTGCTTGACCTGATAATCTTTAGCTTTACTACCTTTGGGCTGAAGATTAATAATCTCTTCTACATTATCCTTGGTAAAAATGTAATGGTCGCCTTTAATTCGTTCGTCAAAGCCTAATTTCTTTAGTAGCTGACGCAGTTCGACAAACTTAATATTGTTGTCGGATGTTCCTGTAAGAATTCTTTGCAGCAGTTTTTTATATTTGCTCATTTCTTATCCCAACATCTTTTATAGTTTGTCTAAGTCCGAACTTATTTTTATTTTCGCCGCAGTTTACATAAAATCACCTTCGGATAATGCTTGAATTATTCATCCTCAATCTAAGAATGACAACTCTCTCACGACTTGTAGTTTAAATGAGAGTGTCGATTTAATCAAACAACGATTAGCTGATGCTAAGGAGATTGCCCAACATGACTAATACATCGCATATTGAATTTGAAGAGAGTTCGGGGAATGTTTTTGCCGATCTGGGTGTACCTGATGCAGAAGAGCATCTTGTCCGCGCACAGCTAGGATTTTATGTCGTGACACTGCTCAAAAACCGCAATCTAAAACAAAAAGACGCTGCAAAATTATTAGAAATTGCTCAACCTGATGTTTCCCATCTGATGAACGGTCATTTTAGCCGTTTTACTACCGATAAATTATTGAATTTTCTAAAAAGACTAGAACAGAAAGTCACTATTGAAATTAGTCCCCACCATGTGGGTGAACCTTATCAAAATGTTGTTGTCCTTAGTCATGCGATAGTAAAAAAACTTCAGCAGTTCCGAAGAAAGATATTGATCTGACTATAAAAAGGAAAGAAAAGTTTGAGTATGACCCCAAACAACATACATACGTGGAGAAATAAAATTGATGTCTAAAAAACCTACTTCTGATGCAATGGAAATTATAGAGCGCATGATTGGTGACGATACCGAAACACTAGAGTTGTATGAACAAGCTAAGGTAAATGTCCACGTCGCCCAGTTAATTTATGATACTCGCAGTTCAGCTGGATTGAGTCAGACAGAACTTGCCCGAATGGTAGGAACAACTCAATCAGTGATTTCGCGTTTAGAGGATGCTGACTATGAAGGGCATTCACTCTCAATGTTAAATCGTGTTGCTCAAGCTCTTAACCGTGAGGTGAAAATCGATCTTGTTCCGATAGTGTCTAATTAGGAAGATGTTTCTGTTCTTCGTCCTTCTGTATAAATATGGGCAATGGAAGTTTTTAAGCTCCGTCTAAAACTGATAACCATACTATAAGTTTCTAAAAATATAGTTCATCTAAGTCAAAACTTATTTTTATTTTAGGTAAACTGCGATCGCAATTTACCTAAAATCACTTTTGGATCATGTTTGACTTGTTCATCCTTAACTACGAATGACAACTTTCTAACGACCTGTAGTTTAAGTGACAGTGCCGATTTAATCAAATCTTACACTATTGCACACAGATCTTAGTTTTCCCCTATTAAAAATCATTAAAATATAAGTGGGGTTTGGTTAAGCCGATAGGAGATATGACCCTTTATTGGCTAATTTGTGCCTTAAACCTTACTGGTTGAGTATTATTTTCAAAAATACTTCTAATTTTATAGCAACGTTGACACACCTCTTATAACAGGTCATTGTAAAATTATGTCTCAGGTAATAAAAGAGCAAATGAATGAGAAAGAACCCTTTATCTTTCACAGTGGTTATAAAGCATTCAATCCTGAAGATTTGATTAGAGAATGTACGTTAAATTCTAGTGAAGGTATTTTTTTTCTAAAGAACGGAGACTTTGAAAATTGGTTTAATTATATTGGTAGAAATGATTTTGCAGAAATTGCAAGCAATGCAAGGCTTAATAGTGATCCCAATGGAAAGTTTCTGGACTCATTTATACGAGAGGGAGAATTAATTCTTGGCAAGGATACAGCATTCTCCAGTTTAGCCAAAGAAGAATTAGATAAAATTCACAAGAAAGCAGCGTCACGTGGATTTGCCTTTCTACTAATTGGCAGAACAGGTGTCGGAAAATCAAGCACGATTAATTCTCTTATGGGTCGTGATGTTGCACCCGTAGGAAAGTTTGAGCCTGAAACAAAGGTGGTCGAAGCTTATACTGCGCCAAACAATGTGTTTATTCCTTATATAGTTTATGATACACCTGGCTTGGCTGACTCAGACGGAGATAATGAAGCTTACTTGAGACTAATTGAATCAAAAGTCAATAGACCTATAGATTGTCTATGGTTCGTGACGCATCTTGACGACACTAGGGTTCGTACTGACGAAATTGACACGATACGCCATGCAACTATTGCTTTTGGGAAAGAGATATGGAATAGCTCTGTAATTGTCTTTACAAGAGCAGATAAAGTTGATGCTGAAGAGTATGAACTGCATCTGTCAGAGCGTACTCGTTTAGTAAGGAAAGAGATTGAAAAAGTTACAAGTAAGACAGTTGCAGACGCAATTCCATCAGTAGCAGTTAACAATTTGAAATCTATTAATCCAAATGGAAAACCCTGGCTTGGTAATCTATTTGCGAAGACTTTTGTACGTATCTCTGAAGAGGCTTTAGACGGTTTTATGATAGAGCTAGTAAATTGGAGAGGTGTCAAGGGATTTAATTCAGGTGAAGATAAAACTAATAGTTTTTCTGAGCGTCCCAATACTGTAACTATAAATAATACCTATAGCTATGAAGACAATAGGACGGTCATTAACAAAAATAAAAATTCTTCTTCAGATGGTAAACAATCATCTTCTCCGCCTCCCCCACCACCAATTGAGGTATTTCCAGAAGATAAAACTCCAGTTTTCATTGATCGCGCGAATAATTGGTTGGGTAGGATTCGCAAAAAAGTAAAGAATGCAGCTAAAACAGGTTCAAATATCGGTAGAGGGATTGGTAGTGGAATAGATAAAATTGCTCAAAACAAGAATAAGGAGGCTGAAAATTTTGGCGCTGGTGTGGGTAAGGTAGTTGGTGCAACCGTTGGCGCTGTTGATGGTCTAGTCGAAGAAGGCGAAAAACTCGTCAAAAACGTATTTAAGGGAGTTATGTCTTTGTTAAGTTAGGGTTTGCAGAAAAACTTATAAACGCCGTTGCGATCTTCTTTTTATGGTCGATTATGTTTCCAAAATTATAAAAAAATAAATAGACACCTCAAAACCTCACTCAAATAGTATCCACTAAATCAGTATCAGCGTTTAGTTAAACAAATTCTCCTGTAGGAATCGAATCAATCAACTTGTGAGTATATTCCGTCTGCCGATGGCGATAAATTTCTTCTGCTGCACCAATCTCTTCAATTTTTCCCTGATTCATCACCATAATGCGATCGCTCATAAATTTAACAACACTCAGATCATGGGAGATAAAGACATAGGTTAATCCCATGTCTACCTGGAATTCTTTAAGCAGGTTTAACACGGCGATCGCATTTTATCTTATGTACAACTAACGGTTCAGAGATCGCTTTACCGATGTTAATCATGGAAGTAGGAAAGCTGTAATAATTTTAAAACACAATTTGCATCTGGCGGGGTAGCGATCGCAATCATTTCATTCTAATTTTTCTTGATTTGTAATACTTGTATAACAACGTGGTTTTGTAAGGAGTCGCTTTATGGAATCTGAATCAATTTCCGTTAGGCTCAATAAAGAACTACATCAGCGTCTGATAAATCTCGCCGCTAAAACAGGTCGTTCGAAAAGATTCTACGTTAAACGTGCGATCGCACAATATTTGGAAGATATGGAAGATACCTATCTTGCCATAGACAGAATAGAAAACTCTGAAGGAAGAGTTTCGATGGAAGAAGCAAAGAGGATTCTTGATATGGACAACTAAATAGGGAAAAATAGATAGATAAGTTTGTTAGCCTATCAGCAAAAGGTTTTCAATGACAAAAGAAGAATTAAAACACTATCGCGATAGAATTCTGGAGCTTGCAAAACAGTATCACGCGCCGAATGTCAGAGTGTTTGGTTCTACGGTGCGAGATGATAATACCCCAGAAAGTGATGTAGACTTTCTGATCGATGTCTCTCCAGAGCAAACACTATTCGATCTTATTCGTTTAACCCGCGAACTAAAAGAGCTTCTAGGCTGTGAAGTTGATGTCGCTCAAAGCACGGTACTTCATCCAGTTATCCGCGATGAGGTGTTACGCGAAGCTGTTCCTTTAGGGGATTTGTAACCAGGAATTCTATGACTCAAAAACGAAATGCACTACTTTTCCTTTTGGGAAAGCAGAAGTTTTTGAGTGATGAAACAATTCAAAGGGCAACATTTTATAGGCTACAGACTATCGGCGAGGCAGTAAAATAAGTTACCTGATGAACTTAAAGCGAAATATCCTGATACTCCCTGGAGAGATATTATTGATCTTCGCAATCTATTAGTACATCGCTATTGGAGAATTGATTTGAATGTTGTATGGGCTATTATGAACTCTGATACAGACAGTATTATAGAATTAAAACCCGTTATACAAGAGCTTATTAAGGAGCTTTCTTCTTAGTAAGCTATGCCCCAATTAATTTCTTGGTTTTTTCTTTTAGTTATGCAAACTCTCCCGTAGGAATAGAATCAATCAACTTGCGAGTATATTCCGTTTGCGGATGACGATAAATCTCTTCTGCTGCACCAATTTCCTCGATTTTGCCCTGATTCATTACCATAATGCGATCGCTCATAAATTTAACCACACTCAGATCATGGGAAATAAAGACATAGGTTAATCCCATGTCTGCCTGGAGTTCTTTGAGCAGATTTAACACCTGTGCCTGTACTGAAACATCAAGTGCCGAAACTGACTCATCACAGATAATAAACTGCGGTGATAAGGCTAAAGCGCGGGCAATGCAGACCCGCTGTCTTTGTCCCCCAGAAAACTCATGGGGATAGCGATTGATCATGTTGGAGTTTAAGCCAACACGTTCTAATAGTTCTGCCACTTTGCGTCGGCGATCGCCTTTTATCTTATGTATAACCAAAGGTTCGGCGATCGCTTTTCCAATGTTGATCCGAGGATTAAGAGAGTTGTAAGGGTTTTGAAATACAATTTGCATCTGACGGCGTAGGGAGCGTAATTTCTGGCTTCTAAGAGATAAATCGGTAATGTTATCTCCGTCAAACACCACATCCCCTGCCATAGGTTGAATCAGTCTCAGTAAAGTTCGGGCTAAGGTGGATTTACCACAGCCAGACTCACCAACTAAGCCTAAAGTTTCCCCAGGATAGACGGCAAAGGAAACGTCATTGACCGCCATCATATATTTTTGAGTTTTGCCAAATACCCCCTTGATGGGAAACCCGACCCGTAGTTCCTTGACCGACATCAAAGGTTCTTGTTTAATCAGTTGTTCTAATCTGGCTTTTTGTTCGGCTTCAGTGACAATCTGATTGAATTTAGATTCAACTGCTTCCTGTTTTTCCGTAATTTTAATTTCCCCTTCAGGGGTAGTTGATACGTCCATAAAATCAACTACTGTGGGCAGAATCTGTAAGCGGCGGTCTAGGGAAGGACGACAGGCTAATAAACCTTTGGTGTAGGGATGCTGGGGATTTTGGAATACAGATTTTATTTCGCCAGTTTCTACCACCCGACCACGATACATTACCGCCACCGAATCTACTAATTCGGCGATCACTCCTAAATCATGGGTGATAAAAATTAACGCCATCCCCCGTTCTTGACAAAGATTGCGCAGCAAATCTAAGATTGTCGCCTGGACAGTTACATCCAAAGCAGTTGTTGGTTCATCGGCAATCAAAACACTAGGATTACAGGAAATTGCCATCGCAATAGTGACTCGCTGTAATTGCCCACCTGATAACTCATGGGGATAACGTTTGAGGATTGCTTGCTTGCGCTGATTAATGTTGTTGCTTACTTCTCTGTCACTATAGTTCGGATGTTCCTTAAGACACTCTTGCTGTAACTCCTCATCACTAGGTAAAAGCTGTACTTCCTGTAATAAAGCGATCGCTTTTCTATTCGCTTCGCTAGAAGATACCTTTTGATGTAATAAAATTGCTTCGGTTAACTGAAACCCAATATTGTAAACAGGATTGAGGGCACTCATGGGTTCCTGGAAAATCATCGCAATCTCCCCACCCCGATAGCTGCGACGTTCGGCATTACTAACCTGCAACAAATCTACTGTCGCCCTTCCTTCGGGCGTAAACAAAATTTCTCCTTGAGTAATCTGCCCAGGAGTAGGAACTAAACCCATAATTGCCAGAGAAGTAACCGACTTACCCGAACCCGACTCTCCAACTATGCCAAGCTTTTCTCCTTTCTTCAGTTGAAAATTGAGATTATCAACGGCAACAACAGGTTTGGCTGCGGTATTAAATTGGACTTGTAGCTGGCGAACATCAAGTACAGATTCAGACATATATCAGTTAAAGGCTAAAAGATTAAGGTTAAGAAGGATCTGAAGCAATAATCTTGTTACCTATCAATAATTTGTGGTCAAAGGTTATCAGAATTTTAACCGATAGATTAGTAACTCCTAAGAAACAAATTGGTCTGTTAAGGCTGGTTAAGGGTTAATGGTCAAAGGTTAAAGGGTAATTTGTTTTTTTCAGACATTATAAATCCAAATTTCTTGGACGCTAATGTGATTCACTCATAGATCTGTGATTAGCAGTTGATGCTTAATGACTAATGACCAATGACCAATGACTAATAACTCTAAATAATTCTTCTCAATCTTGCTGATTTCTCGTGATCATTTCAGTCAAAGTCTTAATCAGGCGCTCGCTTTCTAAAGGTATAATTTCACTACCATGAAGCATTTCTTGCAGCATGACAAAATAAATCAGCGTTCCCATCATGACCCTAACTGTAGCTTCTGGATCGGCTAATTTTAGTTCAGGATGAGCTTTAAAATATTTAGTTAAAGTCTCAATAGCTGGTTTTGCCAGATCATTAATGTAAACTTGGGCTAATTCGGGAAATCGCCCAGATTCACCAATAATAATCCGAATAAAGTTCTGAAAAGCCCGATCTTCTTTGGCATTAGCAATAATACGTGTTGCCATTGCTGATAGTACCTGCTGAGGATCTTCAGTTAGAGATTGCGGTTTATCCAGTCCCATTACTGTCTGAAACTTATCTTCTGCCAAGTTCTTAATGACAGCGCTAAACAAACTTTCTTTGTCGCCAAAGTGACTATAAACTGTCGCCTTAGAAACTTTGGCTGTTTTGGCTACTTTGTCCATACTGGTGGCAGCATATCCATTGGCTAGGAATTCCTTCATCGCCCCTCGGAGGATAGCTTCTGTCTTAACTTCGGACTTGGTGGGCGTAATTGACTGGTTTCCCATCAATGCTGACCGCCCAGTGACATCACTATTTTCTGAATTATTTAGTTTTAGTTTGCTCATAAGGGAACTTCTTTTAGTTAACTATGCTCCGTAATTTTGATTCTCAACTCCAAAATTAACAAGAACGACTCATTTGTTAAAGCAGCTTCATTATTTTTGGCAAAGCTATATTTTTCAGGTTTTTCACTCTTTTTGGTGATGCTATTTTCGGATATATATTATGCGTTAATAAAATCATCTCCAGCTTTTTGTAACAAAAAATACAATTTATTTAAACAAATCTACATAATCTTAATCTTAACGGGCGTAGTTGCGGGGAATCCTCAAAACGTTAGCCGACCAATGATTTCATACAAAGTCAAACAATAGCAATGGTTTTATTATCCATTGTTTAAATACCAAAAATTGTCCCAGCTCATCAAAACTTTGCTCTCTACCTTTTGATCCAAGCTCTTGGTTTCAATTTTGCGCTCTTGTTTTAATCAAATCCACTATCAAGATTTTACTTATGACTGCTGAATCCGATACTAAAATCAAACTTAATAAAGTCGAGAAGGTCAAAGCCGCTAAAGATGGTCTGGACGTTAAGCATGAGTTAGAGCATTTTGCTCAAATAGGCTGGGAAGCGGTTGATAAGCAAGATTTGGAAACTCGTCTCAAGTGGATGGGCATTTTTTATCGACCAGTGACTCCAGGGAAATTTATGCTCAGAATGCGAGTTCCCAACGGGGTATTAACTAGCGAGCAAATGCGAGTCTTAGCAAGTGCAATTGAACGCTACGGTGATGAAGGAACGGCAGATATTACCACTCGTCAAAATATTCAGCTACGGGGAATACGCTTAGAGGATATTCCTGATATTTTTGCTCGATTTAAGGAAGTTGGTTTAACCAGTATCCAATCAGGGATGGACAATGTCCGCAACCTTACAGGATCTCCTGTCGCGGGTATTGATCCTGATGAGTTGGTTGATACCCGTGTCATGAATCAAAAAGTTCAAGACATGATTACCAATAATGGAGAAGGCAACTACTCCTTTAGTAATTTACCCCGTAAATTTAATATTGCGATCGAAGGAGCGAGAGATAATTCGATTCACGCTGAGTTAAACGACCTGGCTTTTATCCCAGCTTATAAAGATGGCGTGTTAGGTTTCAACGTTTTAGTGGGAGGATATCTATCTGCACAACGTTGTGCTGAATCCATCCCTCTAGGGGTCTGGGTTCCAGCTACTGATGAAGCCGTAGTAGATCTATCTCGTGCTGTTTTGACTGTGTATACCGAAAACGGTGCTAAAGAAGGTCTGAGAGCTAGTAGACCCAAAGCACGCATGATGTGGTTAGTGGAAACTTGGGGAGTTGAGAAATTCCGCGCCGAACTTGAAAAAGAGCTTGGTAAACCCTTAGCTGACGCTGCACCAAAAGATGAAATTACTCAGGATAAAAAAGACCATTTAGGAGTCCATCCGCAAAAGCAACCTGGATATAGCTATGTGGGTTTACATGTTCCCATGGGTCGTTTAGCAGCAGAACCGATGTTTGAATTAGCCAGACTGGCTGAAGTATATGGTAATGGGGAGATTCGCTTGACTGTAGAGCAAAACGCCATTATTCCCCATATCGCTAACGAGAACGTGGACACTTTTTTGAGTGAACCTTTATTGGAACAATTTACCATTAGTCCCAATACTTTAACTCGCTCGGTTATTTCCTGTACTGGGGCGCGTTACTGTAACTTTGCTTTGATTGAGACCAAACAAAGAGCTTGGAAATTAGCCCAAGAACTTGATCAGGAACTAGATATTCCCCAACGGGTTCGTCTGCATTGGACAGGTTGTCCTAATTCCTGCGGACAGCCTCAAGCAGGAGACATCGGTCTAATGGGGACAAAAGTACGTCAAGATGGGAAAGCAGTAGAGGGGGCCAAGATTTTTGTTGGGGGAAAGGTTGGCAAAGGAGCAGAGTTGGGAACTTTAGTAAATAAGGGTGTGGCGCTTGATGATATTAAAACTAACCTTCGTAATCTATTAATTGAACGCTTTAATGCCAAATTAAAAGATGGTGTCGTTATTGACGAGCCTCAAATTGAGTCGGAAACAACTCCAACCTCGACCCCCCCCGAAGAAAAGTCTACTAATTCTACTACTAAGGTATTCTTTGCTAATTCTTGGAAGGAATCTACCTGTGCCGAAAATGATTATATTTTAGATGCAGCAGATAAAGCATCAGTTGAGATTGAAAATAGTTGTCGAGCTGGTACTTGTGGCACCTGTACCGCCAAAGTATTGAAAGGAGAAGTAACCTACGAAGAAGATTATGAGGCGTTGGGAGATTTGGAACCAGGTGCAATTTTGACCTGTTGTGCTAAACCTGTGAGTTCGATAGTTATTGATGCTTAGTAATAGTCAATAAAAATAGTCTTGATTTTTAGCAAAAGATACCAAGAAACAAATCTTGGTATCTTTTTCGTAAATTCATCTTTAATGATAGAACACTTGAACTAAATTATTTGGCGATCGCAAAGCGTAGGCGAACCCTAATCGCAATTTTAAACTATCAATTATTGAAAGCTAACTATGGCAGTAGTTTTAAGCTATTTGGCGCTTATGGTAGCTTCTCTAGCATTACGCTTAATGATAGTGAGTTAAATTAAACATGCGATCAAAATTAGTCAAAATTTGATTCTAAACTAGTTCTTCTGCTATCTAATTGATGCAGTAGCTAGGAATTTCTTACTCCCAGAAGATGTACTGAAGATACGACCAGAAGCGTTACTCAAAGATAAACTAACTCTAGAATCTACAGCAAACTTTTGCTCTAAACTAGTACGCGCATAAATTGTTCTTCCTGATGCTAATTCTAGTTCGTAGTAGTATTCTCTTCCTAAAAACTGCCTTGATCGAACTACTATCTTCGAGTCTAAGTCAAGAACTAAATTAATTTCTTCAGGACGCAACATAAGGTCTCCCGTTTCTGCCTCTGCATCATAATTTTCATTTGATTCTGCTAAAGATACGGCTATTTCACCAATTTCGCTTAACCAAACCTGTCCTCGTCTAGTAGCAGGTAAAAAGTTAGCCTGAGTTACAAACTCAGCTACAAAATGAGAGGCTGGGTTGAGATATACCTCCTCTGGTGTCCCCACCTGCTCTATCTTTCCTTGACGCATTACGGCGATTTTATCGGAGATAGCCAAAGCTTCCTCACGATCATGAGTTACAAAAATAGCTGATGTGCCCGCAGCTTTGAGAATTGACCGAATTTCTGCTCTTAAACGATGACGTACCTGTACGTCTAAATTGCTTAAAGGTTCATCTAGCAAAATTAAAGCTGGCTGAGGCGCTAAAGCCCTAGCTAAAGAAATGCGCTGCTGCTGTCCACCTGAAAGTTGATGGGGATAACGATCTTCCAATCCCAGTAATCCGACTAATTCTAAAACTTCGGCAACTCTTTGCTTAATCTGAGTCTTAAACTTTTTAGAACCTAACAGCCCCTGATAATAATTTCGTTCCTGATTTTTTAAGCCAAAAGCAATATTTTCTGCCACGGTTAAATGAGGAAATAAAGCATAATCCTGAAACACCATTCCTGTATGACGCTTTTCTGCGGCAAGGGATTTATGGTTAGTACAGACTACTTCTCCCCCAATTAATACTGTCCCTTCAGATATCGATTCAAATCCTGCCACAACCCTAAGTAAGGTAGTTTTGCCACATCCAGATGGACCTAATAAACCTAATAATTCTCCCTCGTTTAAAGTTAAGCTTACATTATCTAAAACTACCGTGTGACGATTATTACTGAGAGATGCTGATTGATGCGAAAAAGTTTTGGTAATGTTTTGAAGCTGGAGAATTGCTGACTGGTTCATTTTAGATGTTGTGGAGACTAAATATCGAGTGATTTTTAGCCGTTTTCGCAGTTTAAATTAATTATATATAGGAATTGTTCTCAATTAACTTAATGTTAACCTATTTGCTGCCCATTAAAATTGTGCATCTAAACTCCATCAGCCAATTATCGCAATTTAAAACAAACTATACCTTTGTAGCAGCGTTTTCATTAGCTGTGGCATACTTTTGCCTAGTTGCGCTTCATTCTTAAAACTTAGTTGCTTATAGCCCGCCATATCAAACGGCATTATCCCTTGTAACTCGGGACGCTCCATATTTAGCAGCAAAATTTGACCGTTATCTTTTGTTTGAATCCCGTAACCTAATTCAACACAGACCTTGGGGTCGATTGACAATTCAGCCTGTGACCCAGAAAGACTATCAATTGGAGTAACATCAACGATCAATAACAAACTTTTGCTAATTTTTCTAAATTGACTGTTACTCAAGCGCAAAGGAGATTCAGTACGAGGTGTAATTTCTAAATTTAAAGGAATACGAGATCGCTTGTTTAAATCATCAATAACTTTGCCTAAAGTAGAGGTGATAGCTTCGTTTGCGGCTTGATAATGACCTTGAGGACTATAGTATATTGTGGGTTCTAAACCTGAAATGCTGGTACTTTTAGTGAAGTAAATTTCCTGAGAAACCAAATCGATATTAGAAACGACATAGGTTCCACTACCCTGAATATAAAATTCAACGGTTTTTCCTGATAAATAGAGTTGAAACCAATCTGAACCTTCTACTTCTAGCCGATCATCTAAGAAATCTGCTCGTAAGCCTGTCTTCAAAAGACTATTTCTACTTAAACGCAAAGTAAAAGGCTGTTGAATTACCTGCTTAATTGGTTCGTATTTTTCCAGATACCAAGCTTTGAGCGCGATGATTGCCACGATGTCAGTTAAAAAAGAAGATCACCCAATTTTAATCGATCTCAACAATAGACGCTAATATCTTCGCCACAAGTATCTGCTAAATAACAAATAGCCCGAAACCGCAAAGCAATGATCTCATTGTAGAGAGGATTTAACTTGCACATGGGAGGAATTTTGGCAATAGTTCGACCCCATATTTTTACTTCTCTCTCAAAAGGACATTGACTAGGAATCGACCGACAAATACGATGAGCAAAAGCACTATCTTTGATCTCAATACTATCTAACCAGCTACGACAAGGAGCAAGAAGATCAATTTTACTTCGTTTCGCTTTTACCGTAACTAGCTTGTACCACAACTGCTTACTCCAGTTGGGAAGATGCAAAGTAGCAAATGTCTGCTGTACTAAATTCATGGCTGACTCCTTAACACTAAATAAATGCTTAACGGTTTTAATCAAAAAGATGATTGTCATAATCAAACATAGGTTCCACAAAGCTATTTTTATGCTTTCCAGAGAATCTCAAAACTCTTTGAACTTTATGTTTGGACTATATTAGTGATTGAGATTGAATCATAGCTAAAGTCTTTACTTAATCTAAGTTTTTTAGCTAATATTATCCTGCCTGATTTTTCCTTTATTTTGCATGAGCAAGATCACCTATTTTACATAAAGCTTTTTTGAAGATGTAGTTAGGAATTGGTCACTAGGCATTCTCGCTATATTAAGGCGAATATCCTCAAACTTCAGACTCCTTTTTATCAAATAAATATTATTCGAGTTGTTGTTTATGTAACATCTATTTGCTTATTGGCTATTTGAGATACAGTTTTGCTAAATTCTTTTTTTTAGCTTTATTGTGATATTTTTGCAGCAAAAATCAAGCAACCATTGAAGTAATATCAACAATATTTACCACAGTGCTTTTGGTTGGACTTAGGAAAAAATACTTATCAGCTCAAAACAAACTGCTAGTAGCTTTAATAAATGTCTATAGTCAGTTAACGACAAACTCTATTTCGTAGGTGGCATAAGTAAGCTGTAGTTAATAGTTAAAGCTGAGGCAAAATTAGTGCTTTGCAACCAGATTTTTTGTACAAAGCTAGTATAACTCGCTATTTTTTAGTTGGTAACCTAATAAGTATCGCTTGTTACTAAATCAAGCTTAAATTACAATTTTTAGCGAGCCGTATTAAACCGTTACACCTTTGCCAGTGTTGAGTAGAAAACTTATGAATTCACAATAAAATATCACCGATAACTGCGATCATTAACCAGATTAAAAAGCAAAAACGAGTCAAGAATAATGCTTGCTTAATCTCAGCCATGGTAATTGACTTGGAAGCATCACCTAATAGTGGTTTTTCTTTGACAACTCCTTGATAGGTGTTTTTTCCGCCCAGTTGTACTCCTAAAATTGCGGCATAAGCTGCTTCACTCCAACCCGAGTTAGGACTGGGGTCTTTGACACCATCACGAAGACAGATGCGCCACACTTGAAATGGCTTACCTGAAACGAGGCTTAAAGTTAGCACCGTCAAACGACAAGGAATCCACGTCAAAAGATCTTCAAATCTAGCGCTAAACCAACCCAGATCCTTGTAAGGTTCACGAAGATAACCAATCATGGAATCTAAGGTACTAGCCGCTTTGTAAGCTAAGACTACTGGAGCAGCTCCTAAAAGTGAAAAAGAGCCAACAATAGCATAAAATAAAGGAGCGGTAACTCCATCTACGGTATTTTCTGCCACTGTTTCTAGTAATGCTCTCAATATTTCTGAGACAGATAAATTATCGGTATCTCTTCCCACATATCTACTAAGACGGGAACGTGCTTGAATCAAATCTTTTACATCTAATGGTTCGATTACATCTTCTACTGCCATTCTCAAACTCTTTCCTGCAAAACAACTCGCAACCAGAACAACTTCAATCCCTTTTGCCAATAGCTCATTGACCATTCCGCAGCAAAAAATAATCAACCAGCCCGAAAATCCGCTACCGCCAATCAATAGTAAACCCAGAAAAATTCCTGCTAAACGGCGTTGCCAACCTTGATGGCAAAATTTGACTGCTAAATCAGATAGCTTTTGAATTATCCATCCCATAACCTGTACGGGATGAATCCATCCCCAAGGATCACCAATTAAATAATCTTCCAGGGCAGCCAACAGCAAAATAGAACTTGAAAAGGAAGTTAATGGCAAAAAAAAAGCGAGTTCAAAATTATCATTCTTGAATTTGAGCAACGTTGTCTGACCAGTTTTGTCCGTCAAAAGGTCTGATGGTGAATTTATTCATGATATTTTGATCAAGAGCGCGAACATTAACATCTATCATGTTGGGATGAGAACGAGGACGATAAAATGAATGAATACCACAAATTGAACAAAAAGTATGCTGTGCCACCATGGTGTTAAAAGTATAGGTAGTCAGAACATCTTGTCCCTGTAATAGAGTAAAATTCTCTTGCGGGACGATTAAGTGTAAAAAACCTTTTTTGAAACAGATAGAACAGTTGCAGTCTTCTACCATAAAGCGATCGATTAATACTTGAAAGCGAACCGCCCCACAATGACAACCACCTCTGCAAATAAGTGATTCTTGAGATTTAGTCATATAAAATTTTGTTGCTAAACTACAAAATTGTTTTCTTCTCCTTGAGCCGCTTGCCAACTACGAGCATCGTAATATAAGTCAGCCAAAGTAATACTATACAGCGCTTCTTTTAATTTTCGATGCAATCTTTGCCACAAACTAAAAGTCACCCAATCTTCCGCTAAATTATTATTAGGTGAGTAGTCAGGCAAGGGTTCGATAGTTTCCCCCACGGCTTCGAGGATTTTGCCTAAAGAAATCTGCTCTGGTTTATCTGCTAATTGATAGCCTCCCTTAGCGCCTCTAACTGATTTAACAATTCCTGCTCGCCGCATTTCAATCAATAATTTTTCCAGATAAGGTGCTGGTAAATCTTGTCTTTGAGCAATCATTTTCACTGAAGTAGGTTCGTATTCTGGTTGCAAGCTAAGGTCTAATAATGCTTTAACACTATAGTGACCGCGAGTAGTTAATTTCATAATTATTTAATTTATCGGGGGTGAAACTTAGGTGCATAAGTCGATATTTTTTAGCGATCTTATAGATATTAATTTTTTATCAGCGAGACATTAGATCAATTAACTTAAAATTAAAAATTTTATTTAGTTATTCATGCTCAATAAGTGTAATATAGTTTTATATAAAGATAGCAATGTAAAAAAAACCAGCTTATTCTAAACTAGAAGCTGGAAGCAAAACTGTAAACCAAATAAACTTTTAGTTGTTTCAAATTAATGGCAAAAGCAACCCAACCACAACCTTTAGTAGGTTCAACATTAATAGATAAAGTAAAGGAGCTTGGCAATCTCTCTAAGGAGGAAAAAGCTAAAAAATGTGGCTATTATACAGTCACCAAAAATGGAGTCGAACGAGTTAATATGATGAAGTTCCTCAATGCTCTAATTGATGCAGAAGGAATTGAATTGGACAGTACTTCTAACGGGCAAGGAAGAGGTGGTCGCTCTGCTAGTTATCGTATTAGTGTTCAGTCAAACGGTAACTTATTGATTGGCTCTGCTTATACTAAAAAAATGGGGCTAAAGCAGGGCGATGAATTTGAGATAACCTTAGGCAGAAAACACATTCATTTGCGACAAATTGGTGTCGACGATGAAGAGTAAAGCTCTATCTTGTCATTGAAGTACGATATTTTGGGCGATTTGAGCAGTGCTGCTCAACTAGAAACGTGCTGTCAGTAGTTGGAGGGGTTCGGTTAAATGTTATGTATCAATGACCGTTCAACCTCTATCTTATTGAAGACTTAAAATGCCATCTTCCAAATCATTTTAGTATCTTAGCTAACGGAACTTAAGCTAAATATCTAGTTGTCACGCTTTTCCACAAAATCTTTAAGATGGGAGAAATCAAGTTTACTCACGAATGATGTTTGATTGCTAATACCCATCCTAAAGAATTAAAGCGTCGATCTTTGATGACTGCCTGTTGAGGAAGTTTTAATTGTTTGAACGTTGCTAAATCAATAAGTAAGCATACGTCTGGATCTTGTTGCCAATGTTGTTCTAACTTATCAATTGGTTGATTAACAATCTGGCGATCGCTGTAAAACTCGAGACTAGGTCGCTCTCTAGACATGGCGCTATAGACGATGGCTTCGGGTTCAGTATGCAGCTTGATCATTTCCGCAATTGGCTTGACTGGCTCTGTCCCTTGGAGTTCCCAAATCCAATGGGGAGAAATAACTAACCAAAAGATGGAGACAAAAAGACCCCAAAATAGCAAGGGGATAAATTGTCGATCTTGTTGGGCAATAATGATCGCTGTAACAGCAAATGTAATACTAAGAAAGCCGCAAATAAATGGTAAGTAAAAATCAATGTAGTTACGAACTCCCCAGTTAATTCCTGCTAATGCCGCTAAGACGGACATCAATACAAAACTATAAATCCAGATTTGAGGATACCGCTCATCGTCAGGTTGCTCACGAATTTGTGATAATTGCTTTCCTGCTGCTAAAGCTAGTGGAGGAAATAGAGGCAATATTAACCAATAATCTTGAGGCAGCATGATTAACCCCAGGGTAAGATATCCAGCAAGCCAAACTGATAATAGTTTGCCCCATCCCCATTGAAAATTATGCTGGATAGATTGTGTTCCTGCGAGCATTACAAATAGCCAAGGTAAAAAATATGGCGTAAAGCGAATCAAGTCTAAATAGGAGTTAGTCAATAGTATAGGTTCAGCATCAGCAAAGGCGCTGCTACCTATCAAGAGATCTATTATATTGAGATTGTGTGACCAATTCCTAGAATGAGCAAAAATCACCAAATACCAGCAAAAACTAGGAATAGACCCGATTATAGCACCTCCCCAAAAATAAGCTGAAGTAAGTAATCGGGGAGTATCCCACAGGATAAATAGCAAAATAATAGCTAAAATCTGAAGTGCAAACAAACCTTTCGTCAAACTCATCAAGCTAAAGCCGATTCCTACGACTAAAGCCCATTGCAGATTACGACGCGATCGCAAAATTGCCCAGATTGTTAGCAGCTCAAAACAGAGTAAAGGCCCATTCAAGCTTGCTAAGCGACTATAGCGCACTACTGGTAAACAAGTTAAATACACAATTGCCGAAAACAGGGCAGGAAGACGAGCAACGAAAATTTCTCGACCGACATAGTACAGTAATAGTACTGAACTTCCACCCAGTAAAGCACCTGGTAGGCGAGTTGTCAGTTCATTAACTCCTGCAATACGGTAAGCAAAGGCGACCAAATTATAGGTTAGAGGAGACTGCCAGAAATTTAAGTCCTCCCTGACAGCGGAGAAAATATTGTTGCTAGTTGTTGGTTGATAGATTTCTTTTGCTAGCAATGCCAAAGTCCCTTCTTGAGGATCTAACAAAGGCAAATAGGTTAAATTAACCAGAAATAGCATCAATACAGCTAAAGTCAGACCAAATACACAAAAGCATTCGAGCCAAGCATCATTTTGCCGTAGCTTGTTTGGTGAACGTCTCCAAATAGATATATGGTGAAATGACATAAAATAACAAATGAAATTATTGTCTTTGCTGATTAATGTCGATATACAAGCTATGGATTGTAAAATCCTTAAATTTGCCACATTGAAGAGTACTTTAAGAGTAATCTTGTCTCAATCTATCAAAATTGCTAGACAATAAATTGATAGTCCCTAATCTCGTAACCAAGCTAAATCAAACGCCTAAGTTTTAATTCATCCTTATTAGTCTATCTCTTCCTGGTATGACCACTAGCCCAATTGAAAGATACATTGGAGAGCAATTTTCGTCTGACACTGTTATGATTGTTGGCACTGGATACTGATAAGTGCTTTTTCAATAGCTAATTCTAGCGGCTTATTGAAATTTTAGGAGCTAATTTAAACTTGAAGGTAGTTAATCAATGACAGCCCAGCAATTTGCTTTTAAAGTGCTAAGGTAGTCTGTTTATAAAATAGTATATGACTAAGTTAAAATTTATCAGAACTCTAATTTTTATATTTCTGGTTGTGAACGTAATAGATATCTTATCCCAACAAAACCCAAACGAGATAACTGCTTGAAGTTAAGGAATCGGTTTTCTAGAAAACTTAACCAAGAATCGGCAGAGAACGCTAATTTTTCACTCATATTATGGAAGAATCTTTTCAAATTACCATACTAATAGTTATTGCTGTTCTATCGGGTATTAGCGCGCAAGTAGCAGCCGAATATTTTAAAGTTCCTAGTATTGTTTTTTTACTCTTACTAGGTATTCTCTTGGGTTCCGATGCACTCAATATACTTCATCCTCACGATTTAGGAGTGGGATTGGAGGTTCTAGTGGCTCTTTCGGTAGCGATCATCTTATTTGAAGGAGGGCTAAATCTTGAATTAAGGGAATTAGACAAAGTTTCAGGCAGTCTACGTAATCTTGTCACTATTGGAACGTTAATCACTTTGGTCGGCGGCGGAATGGCGGCTCACTGGTTAGCTGAATTTCCTTGGTCAATTGCGTTTTTGTATGCATCTCTGGTTGTAGTAACTGGACCTACAGTAATTAGCCCTCTACTCAAACAAGTTAAAGTAGATCGACAGGTAGCCACTCTACTGGAAGGAGAGGGAGTCCTAATCGATCCTGTGGGCGCAATCTTGGCAGTAGTCGTGCTTAATACAATTCTCAGCACTAATGCAGCGCCGTTAGATATTGTCAGCGGACTATTGTTGCGCTTGGGAATTGGAGCTGTAGTGGGTGGAGCTGGCGGATGGTTATTAGGATTGTTGTTAAAACAGGCTGCTAGCCTTTCAGATGAACTAAAAAATCTAGTGGTTCTAGCAGCTGTATGGGGACTTTTTGGTCTTTCAGAAAGTTTACGTAGTGAATCTGGTCTAATGGCAACTGTGGTTGCTGGAATTGTGGTCAAGGCATCTGGTATTCCCGAAGAAAGACTGCTCAAAAGGTTCAAAGGTCAACTTACCGTTTTATGCGTTTCGGTATTGTTTATTTTGTTGGCAGCGGATTTATCCATTGCTAGCGTTTTTGCCTTGGGTTGGGGAAGCGTTTTGGCAGTGGGAGTATTGATGTTAGTGGTTCGACCAATTAGCGTCACTGTATGTACTTGGAATAGCGGTATGAATTGGCGACAAAAGCTATTTTTATCTTGGGTTGCGCCAAAAGGTATTGTATCGGCTTCGGTTGCTTCTTTGTTCGCTATTTTACTAACGGAAAAAGGTATTAATGGTGGAGACGCAATTAAGGCATTAGTCTTTTTGACGATTTTAATGACGGTTTTCTTCCAAGGATTAACTGCAAGGTGGGTGGCAAACTGGTTAAAAATCACCTCTAGTGAGGCTAAAGGAGCCGTAATTATCGGCTGTGATGCTTTGGGTCGTTTTATGGGTCTGCTATTCCAGCAGTTGGGAGAATCGGTAGTCATGATTGATATTGATCCTGAGGCTTGCAAAAAAGCTGAGGCAGATGGGCTCCCCGTATTCCAAAGTAGTGCTCTCGATACTGAGGTTTTGGCAGAGGCAGGAATTGAATCAATGGGAACATTTTTAGCTTTGACCAAAAATGGCGAAGTAAATTTAGTTTTGGCTCAGCGTGCCGCTGAAGAATTTCAGCCGCCTAAAGTATTAGCTGCATTTCCGCAAAATAGCTCTGCTGATAACAACAGTAAGATCAAAGTAAGTCAGGCGTTGGTTTCGCAATTGCCAATAAAGACTTGGAACAGCTACATCGATAATGGTCAAATCAAGCTGTATAGAACAATTTTGAGTAAGTCAGACTTATCGTTTAAATCAGCACATTTAAAAGCGTTGATCCG
This sequence comes from Cyanobacteria bacterium P01_G01_bin.39, assembly GCA_039180345.1. GTDB lineage: Bacteria > Cyanobacteriota > Cyanobacteriia > Cyanobacteriales > Xenococcaceae > Waterburya. The sequence continues at coordinate 28,377 of JBCDDK010000023.1, forward strand.
CGCCGAGGAGATGTTGCCTTTACTAATCAAACGAGGGTCAAATTTGCAGGTACCAGTTGCAGCTCAAGAATGGCAGGCACAAGATGAAATTTATTATTTGATTCATGACCCTAGACCAAAGCTATTAAAACGTCTTTCAGGAGGGAATCAATCTTCTCGACTAATTTTAGAGAAACTTCCTGAAGTAGAAGGAATTACGTTAGCTGAACCTATACCTCAAGTGTCTCCAGAGAAAATTTAGCTAGATGTTATTATCAATAGATTTTTTGCAGAATTGCTGGTCATTAAGAAGCTTATTATAGATTTAAGGTTAAGTACAATGAGGATTGAATATAACTATGGATGTAAAGTTAATCTTACTAGTGCTAACAGGTGTCTTCACGGTGACTTGTTTGTTTTTTGGTACTAAAGGTGGCTACTATGACACTGATAAATATGATGGCAATGGTTCTGCTCATTAGAAACTGACACTATGTCTAAAAGATAATTTACGATTGCCAGCCCAAGTTTAACTTTATTAAGATTCAAATCAATATTTTTTTAGATTCTGGCTGCCATAACTTAAGATTTTAAACAAGGAAGTTTATTGCCAATAACGTTCGAGTTTAATAAAAATCTTGGTTATCAGGAGTTGGTTATATGAAGATAAGTCAGGGAAAAACTAGATCTACTTCCCTGCCTTTATCCTGCTTTGTCTACGGAGCAGGTCATGAAGACGAAGGTATTTGTCTGTTACTGCGTATTGGCGAATATCGCATTTTATTAGATTGTGGTTTGTCAGATGTCCAAACTAGATGGGAACAAGATCAAGCCCCCGCAGATTTAGTTTTTTGTTCCCATGCCCATGACGATCATTGTCGCGGTCTTTTGAAGTTACACCAAACTTTTCCTGATCTGCCTATATACACCAGTGAAGTAACAGCTAAACTATTGCCCTGTCATTGGGTAGAAGAGAAATCTCCCCCAGCTTCTGATTGGTGTCAAACTTTGTCTTGGCGATCGCCATATACTATTTCTCCTGACCTGCAAATCGAGCTAGTGCCAGCAGGTCACCTGCCTGGGGCGGCAGCAATTTTAATTACTTATAGTACTCCTGAGCGCAGTTACAAGGTTATGTATACTGGGGACTTCTCAGTTTCTAACTTTCAGTTGGTTGAAGGGATGTCCATTGAAAATCTGAGAGGTCTGGCACCTGATGTTTTAATCCTCGAAGGTAGTTATGGTACGATTCGTCATCCTCATCGCCGCCTCCAGGAAAAACAACTTATGGAGCGCATCAATGGTGGTTTGGCAACAGGGAAAAATATTTTATTGCCTGTTCCGCCGATTGGTTTGGGTCAAGAAATTCTGAAACTATTACGTTCTCATCATCAGTTTACAGGAAGAGATCTCGATATTTGGGTTGATAATTCTGTAGCGTTGACCTGCGATATTTATTTAGAACTGTTATCTCAATTTCCCTTGTCTGTCCAAAATTTCGCCAGACACCAACCTTTATTTTGGGATGAGCGAATCTGTCCCCGAATGCGTCGGCTCTATCATGCTAATGATTTAGTATCTAATAAGCACCAGATTCCCTATGTTGTCTTAGTAGATTACAGGAGCGATCTGTGGCAATATGCACGCTTTGATGATTCTGAATGGTTAGTATTATTACCAGAACATCCTCAAGAATATATTCATCCAGACTCTCCCAGCTTGAAACTGTTTCATAGCCTATCTTCAGTAACTATTGAAACTTATTTATTAGCAGAACATAGTGATGGTAGAAATACAACTCAGCTCATTCATAATCTAAGACCTCAGCACGTTGTTTTAGTACATGGCTCTCTCAACTATTTACTTGAACTGGCAAGCTTAGAAGAACTGCGTAACCGATATCAACTCCATTCTCCAGCTCAGGGCATACTAGTGGAACTACCCGTCGGCGATCGCTTTGTACAGCCCCAGGCACCAAAACCAGTTTATTTTGAGGGAGAGCTAAATGAAACGGGCTCGGCGATCTCCGTTGTTTTACCCAACAGTATCACTGAAGACTCTAGATGGAATAATATCGCCGACACAGGTATTATCCAGGCTCGATGGCAGGGGAATGAACTGGTGATCAAAGGAGTATCCCAGAGAGAATTGCTTAACTCAAATAGTCAGGAACGAATGTCGTCTGATTTAGACTGTTGCAATCGATGTTTACATTACAGTAACCAGCGTTGCTGGAATCGATTCTCACCGTTACACGGCTTTAAGGTAATTCCTGAAGGATATTGCCCAGTTTTTGAGGCTAAAGAAGATGCTTAATGATTTAGCATCTTCAGTTACTCTTGATTCGGTTCAGGAGATTGAGGATGAATTTGTTCAGCTTCAGGACAATCATCAGAAACAGAGATTTCTGAACTAATTTTGGATACGGAAGCTAACTTTTTGGTAACAGCACCAATGCTTTCTAAACGTACCATCTCTTCCCAAGAACTAATTTCTTCTTCTTCCTCGATCTCATAGCGGATAGTAACGATATCTCCCTCGAAATCAACAATTCGACTGCTTTCAATCCAGCGTTGTTGATCCCGCAAGAAAACACAAACTTCATGACCATCTTGACAGAGTTGATAAATCTTGCGGTGTAACATGGATTTCTCCTGTGCGAGTAACTCCTAAAATCTGATTTAAGTTTATCATTTTCTATTATTGCTATTTTGCCATGATGAATACAAGGGTTAATTTGCCAAACGTTAATATATTCTGGCTAAGTCGAAGGATTTGGTAATTTTTCTAAATAACGGAGAAACTCTAAAAGTTGTTCATCGGTTAAATGAAGGCGACTTCTTTTACCATAATGACTCATTAAAAATTCTTTTCCTTGCTCTTTGGTCCAACCCAACCGCTTGATTTCGATATCGGTTTTTTGTTTAATTTCGTTAAAGTCCATTGCCTCTACCTCAGAGTCAGTGACTCCCGAACTGCTTGGGACATTAGCATTTTGCTCAGAGAATGAAACTTCATCAGGAATTTCCGCTTCAAATGTATCGCCAAATAAATTATTGTTCATTACTGGCGGAGAAACTTCCTGTTCTTGAGGCTCTACAGAGTCTAAAACAGAATTATCTGCCATAATTTCTGACGAGGCTATGTTGGTATTAATAATTGGTTCAGACTCAGCTTTAGAAAAATTAACATTTTGGACTGATTCTGAGTTAGATTCACCAATTTTGAGAGAAATGTCATCAGAAGCAGAAGTTTCTTTAGTAGCAGGCGCAACAGACTGTTGTAGGGAATTGGTTGGGATGACTGGCTCGAGTGAGGACTCAAGTTTTGTTTTAGTTTGCGGTTGCGATAGCAAATCGTTAGACTCAGCAAGCCCGTCATACTCACCTGTACCGACAGCTTGTATGCCCCGTGAACGCCCAGTGGTTGCACCTTTGGTTGGTGTCGTGATCGTCGTATTTTTAATCTTGACAGGCTCTAACTGTTGGCTATTAGCTCTAGGCTCATGATCCAAAAACAGACTCGCCAGCGCCCTCTCTTTGGCATTGTCCTCAGCAGTTTCTATCTGTTGGGCACTAGATAAGGCAGTGGCGATAACGATGCCTTCTATTTCTATAGAAGCTTTAACAATGTAGGTTCCTCGATCTATCTTGACTAATTCACTGACCAAACTTCCCTGAGGATAATGTTGACGAAACTTAGCTAGCATCATTTTCATAGTTTATATTTGTCCATATATCAGTACTACCATACTGTTTGTTGCCGAGGGGAAAAAGAAATTTACCAATAAGCATTGAGAATTTACAATAGATACTAATATTGAGTTGACTATTAAATTAACCCTTGATTTGGAATAGCTTATTGTCTCGCTTAATTTAGTGGGCGTAAGCACCAATGCGGGCGGTGCAAGCACTCGTCGGTCACGGGTCATACAAGCTTGATTTCACCTATTGATTACTACCCCAAAATAGAGGTTGCCTGTCCCTGAAAGTTGCGTAAATAGTTATGCAATCATCATCCATTTTGCAGTAGAGAAAGTAGGGAGTATACTAGCTCTTAACTCTTACGACATTGATGTAATTAAATGCAAAGCTAGAGTGATCGCGAGCTATGCTCAGTTATTCTATCTCTGTGATGTCAACACCGCGATTAGAGAAGGCGACTAGCGCAGCGCGTATGCGCACAAAGGCGATTCGGTGAGTTAGTACGGTCTTGGGGGTTTCCCCCATGAGCAACTAACGAACCCCTAATGGGTTCGCCGCATGTTCGTCGTCTTCGACGACTGGCAAAGCAATGCTTTGCGCCCCTCTCTCGCGGTCAAAAAAAACGTAAATTTATCCACCAGGGGTATCAACAGTGAAACAGGTAGTTTCCGTCTCAGAAAACCCTGATGGTATTACCCTAACTGTGCCAACACATAGGGGTTAGTATAGTTTTCTTCGCTTCTGTTGTAGTTACTAAATTAAAATCGGATAAGGATAATTTTTAGATGGAATTTTCAATCGCTACGCTTCTCGCCCAGTTCGTTGATGATAAGTTAGTTGCGGGCAAAAATCTAGAAAAAAAGCTAGGGTGTGAAGATGAGGATAGCATTCAAAAACTACAGATTACTTTGGATGCTTTGGAAAAAATAAACGTCTTAGTTAAGGAAAGAGGCAAATATCGTCGTGTCTATGAAGACAATGTAGTGGAAGCCAAATTAAGATGTTCTAGTAAAGGGTTCTGCTTTGCTATTCAGGATGAAGAAAATGCTGATGATATATATGTTAGAGAAAGTCACTTAAGTAATGCCTGGAATGGCGATCGCGTATTTGTCAAAATTATTAAAGAAGGTAGCCGTCGTCGTTCTCCTGAAGGAGAAGTCAAGCTGATTTTAGAACGTTCTAATCCTTCTTTATTGGCTACTGTAACCAATAATGAGGAGCGTTATAAAGCTATTCCTCTTGATGATCGCTTACTGTTTGAATTAGACCTGAAACAAAATGGTCAAGACCTCAAGACAGCCTTAGAACACTTAGTTCATGTTTCAGTATTGCGTTATCCCCTAGGACAACATTCACCTTTAGGAAAAGTGACCAAGGTTTTGGGCAGTGACGCCGAAGAAGCTGCTGATGTTGATATAGTCTCATGTAAACACGATCTGCCTCTAGAATTTCCTGAAAAAGCGCTCGCCGCCACCTCAAAACTACCTACAGCACGTATTCCCGCTGCCGAAATTAAGAATCGTCATGATTTACGAGACCAGTTGACCTTTACCATTGAGTCAGAGTCTAATCTGGAAAACACAACCTGGATTGAAAACGCTTTTACTTTAGAACAGACAGAGTCGGGAGACTGGCAGTTAGGGGTTCATATTGCAGATGTGGCTCATTTTATTGAGCAAGATACCATCTTGGATCGAATTGCCCGCAAGCGTGGTCTGGCGGTTAACCTACGTAAACAAGTGTTGCCTTTGTTTCCTGAAAAAGTTAGTAAACTCTGTTCTTTAATTCCAGGTAGAAATCGCTTAACGGTTTCAGTCATTTTGACTCTTGATTCTCAAGGAAATACCAGCGAATATAAAATTATCCCCTCGGTTATTTCCGTTGACCATCAGCTTACTTACCAAGAGACCCAGGCTTTGATTAGTGATGAGAAAAAACCAGGTAAAAAATTGGCGAATCTGGTTCCTTTACTCAAAGATTTGTTTTTTACTATTAGTCCTTTAGTTAAAGCACAGCGATTACAGCGAGGTGGTTTAGAAGTTACTGCTCCTGAAAACCATAGCCTTTATAAAGACGAGGGGCGAGTCGGCACAATTTTGGGCGTGGCATCCCTGCCAGTACATTCGATGTTAACCGAATTGACAATTCTGGCGGGTAAAGCAGTTGCCGAGCATCTTCAGGCATTGGAATTACCTGGAATATACTGCACTCAAGCTGAACCAGATGTGGAAGAATTGGAAGATCTGGTTAAGTTAGGCAATAACCTAGACTTAGATATCGATCTTGATGTGGAAGATAGCGTTTCTTCCCAAGATTATCAGCGACTAACCGAACAGTTTGCCTCCTCCTCGGCAGTTTTAGTCTTAAACTACCTGCTGCAAAGTACCTTTAAACCAGTTAAATATCTGACTGAACCAGGAAAGCACTTTGGCTTGGCTTACGAAGATGGCTATACCCACTGTATTTCCCCTGGACAAAGATATATTGACTTGATTATTCAGCGGATCCTGAAAGCAATGTTTGAACACGGACGAGATCGCCGTCACAGTCGCACTAAACAGGGGGTAGACCTTTTTAGTAATAGTTGTCACGGACAAATAAATTGGAAAGTCTTGCCCCCTAATATTCAGGAGCAAATAGCGATCGATATCCAGACGATGCTGCCATTTCTCAATGACCGCGAAAAACAGGCTGAAGATGCTGAAAGAGACTTAGCTGGACTGAAAAAAGCGGAACAGATGAAGGAACGCACAGGTAAAATCTTTGAGGGTTTGATTACGGGAGTGCAATCTTATGGTTTCTTTGTCGAAATTGAAGATCTGCTAGTGGAAGGTTTAGTTCACGTTAGTTCCCTCAAGGACGACTGGTATGAATATCGCTCTCGTAATAGTTGTTTAGTGGGACGTAAAAACCGTACGGCATATCGTTTAGGCGATCGCGTTGAGGTTGAAGTCAAAAGCGTAGATTACTACCGTCAGCAAATCGATCTAGTTACTGTTGGTGGTGGTAGCGAAGCTCAAAATGCTGATTGGGAAGAGGAGTAGTTTTAAAGGATGAGGGATGAGGGATGAAGAACAAAGGCGCCTTACGCCGCATGTAGGAGGGAAGTATCTAATAGCAAGTCTGATATTTTCTTATCCTCTATCCTAATAATCTGAAGACTAAGAGCTAAAGGCTAAAGGCTAAAGGCTAATAGCTACGAAAAGTTTAGTTAACATCATTAATAATTCAAGTGAGCAGCGATCAAGGGAGCAAGAGTATTGAAAGACCAGATTGTGGAGCAGGTTATTGACCTGGCAAATAAAAAAGGAATTAAAGCTGAAGTCTATTATGCTGCTAGTCAAGATACGCCGATTGAATTTGGTAATAACCGTTTGAAGTCTCTGGAAATGAAGGCTGCTGAGGGAATTGCTTTAAGAGTGATTGCTGATGGTAAATTGGGTTTTGCTAGTTCTACTGATTTAACTAGATTATCTGATTTGGTGGATGCTGCTGTGGCAACGGCAGAAATTGGCGATCAGGTGGAATTTGACTTTACGGAAAATGTTCGAGATATTGAACCTCAAGGTTATCCGAAGCCGCCCCATACGGAACAGTTAGTTGAGGTTGGGGAGGATCTAATTAGCAAAGTTCATCAATATAATCCTGATATTTTAGTTGATGTTAGTTTTCATAGCCGTCGCAGTCAGACAAAACTAGCGACAACAACTGATGTTTATATTGAACAAAATAGCCGCAGTCTGAGTACGGTTTTGTCTGGTAATTTGGTTAGAGGGGAAGATTTTCTACAGGCTTATGCCTATGAAGTTACTCGCGACCAAGCACCAGATTATCAGGCTATCCTGCAAAAGTTAATCACTAAATATCAGCAGGCAGAGTCAAGAGCCAATATTTCTAGCGGCTCATATCCTGTATTGTTTACTCCTAGTGCTGTCAGCAGTACTATGGGCAGAATGTTCGGTACCATTTTTTCGGGTCAATCTGTAGTACAGAAGGCTTCTCCTCTAACGGATAAGTTGGGAGAAAAGATAGTTGATGAAAGAATTTCAGTCTTTGAAGATCCTAGTCTGGGAGTTTCTGCCTGTAAATTTGATGATGAAGGTGTTCCCACTAGTAAAAAGAGTCTGGTTGAAGCAGGTATTGTTAAGCAATTTTACTGGGATAGACGCTGGGCTGCCAGAGGTGGAATACAATCTAGTGGCAATGGTTTTCGTGGTGGTATTTCTCGTCCTAGTCCTAGTTTAGCTAATGTTTGTATCAATCCTGGTCAAACCTCAGTTGCCGATTTAATTGCAGGCATGGATGAGGGGATTGTGGTCGATCAGGTATTGGGTGCGGGACAATCAAATGTTCTAGCTGGAGAATTTTCGGTCAATATTGATTTGGGCTATAAAGTTGAGCAGGGCAAGATCGTCGGCAGAGTCAAGGACACAATGGTAGCAGGAAATATTTTTGAAGCCTTCAGTAACCTAATTGATCTGAGCGATCGCCCTGAATGGGTTGGGAGTAGTTCTTATGTACCCCACATTCTGTTTGCTCAGTTAGGAGTAGCCGCAAGGGAGTAATCAGTCAACAGTTAACAGTCAACAGTTAACAGTCAACAGTTAAAAGTTAACAGTCAACAGTCAACAGTCAACAGTCAACAGTCAACAGTCAACAGTCAACAGTCAACAGCATATTGTAGGGTGGGCATGGTGAAAACCATAATAAAGAACGATTATTGTAGATTATGCCCACCAAGTAATTATTTAATCAGTTAGCCATGAAAAACAGCAGGTTGATCAGATTTTTATTGCCGATTGTTTTATGTTTAGCAACGTTTCTGACAGGTTGTGTTGATTACGATGTCGGGATTAAGTTTGCTACTCCCTACAGTGGGGAGATTATGCAGCACGTTGAAGTGAGCGATAAGTTGACTAATCTGGCACCAGCAGACACTAAGAAATGGTTGAATAGCTTAGAAAAGCGATCGCGTAAACTCAACGGCAGGGTTAAAAAGCTAAACGATCAAGAACTTTTATTAACTATTCCTTTTGGCAACGGTGCTGAATTAGCGCAAAAGTTTAATCAGCTATTTCAAACTAGTATTGTTCCCAATGCGACTATTCCCCCAGAGCAAATTGATTTGATCAAGCTTAATTCCCAGGTATCGATCCATCAAAGCAATATGATCTTTATGGAGAGAAACAGTCTAGATCTGACAATTGACTTGAGAGCATTGGAGGTACTAAGTCAACAAGATAAGATTATTGTCGATCTTAATTCTACAGCCGACTTAAAGTTTGAGTTAATTACTCCTGGTATTGCCCGCAGTGTCTCTAGGGCAGAAAATCTGCAACCCACAAACGACATTCAAACTAAAGGCTTAGTGTGGCAACTCCATCCAGGAGAAATAAATCAGATCGAAGTCATATTTTGGTTACCAAGTCCTATTGGTATCGGTGCAGCAGCGATTATTTTGTTGATGATTCTGGGCTATCTATTGAAATATCGCCGTTTTCCTGGCATAGCCTAGTGAGAGATTAAGAACTAATCGTTACGGTTAGAGTTAATCCTGTCATGCGCCAAGTGGCAAAACAGTTTTCAAACAAAACTTCACTAGCTGCACCCAAGTCGCCATCTTCATCAACAAACCCTCCTTCAATTAATTTGCCGCCTCTAGTTTCCAACATGAGGCGGTTTTTTCCTGCTTCTTGTTTTAGCTTTAGTTTACCCCTAGCTAAAACCTGTCCAGCGCGGCTAATAATTGCACATTCCATAAAAAATCTCAATAAATTGTCATAACGATTCCCAGGATAAGTATCATCCCATATGATTAGCAGATTATTGTAGTGTCGAGTAGTGACTAAGGATGATACATAGCGGTGTTCAGGTTTATTAAGTACACCTTTTAAAAGTTAAAGAACAAGAAATACTAGCCAGCAAACCTTAAACGAAGCTGATTAACACTAGGCGTATAATCTTACAATTACCAATATAAAAATATTTTCGCTGGCTCGATGTTAAAAAAATTTCTCACAGCTTTTACCGTGACGGGAATTGGTTTACTGGCAGTAAACGGAAACAACTACCAAGGATTTAAGCAAAGTCAAGCTTACGCCACGGAAAATAACCTAACCCAGACTAAACTTGATCAAAATAATTTAGCAGACCTTCTGGCACCTAATGCCCAAGTTGAAAAAGTGGCTGAGGGTTTTGAGTTTACTGAAGGGCCTATTTGGCATCCCGATGGCTTTTTGCTATTTAGTGATATTCCAGCAAATACTATTTACAAGTGGCAACCCCAGCAAAAACCTGAGATTTTTCGTCAGCCTTCTGGTAATGCTAATGGCAATACTTTAGATAAATCAGGGCGTCTAGTTACTGGCGAACACGGTAATCGTCGTGTATCTCGTACGGAAGCAAATGGAGAGGTTATAACTTTAGCTAGTCAATATCAAGGTAAGCAATTAAACAGTCCCAACGATTTGGTAGTGAAATCAGATGGAAGTATCTATTTTACCGATCCTCCCTATGGCATCAAACCCCAACAGGAAGAACTGGGATTTTATGGTGTTTATCGCCTGGAACAAGATGGCACACTCACCCTACTAGTTGATGATTTTGTTCGCCCCAACGGAATTACTTTGTCTCCTGATGAAACCAAACTATATGTGAATGACTCGCAAGAGGGACATATTCGCGTATTTGATGTCCAGTCAGACGGAACCCTAGCTAATGGAAAGCTTTTTGCTGAACTAAAACCTCCTAGTGAGGCAGGGGCAGCAGATGGTATGAAGATAGATATTAAAGGAAATGTATATAGTACTGGACCAGGAGGAGTTTGGGTTTTCTCTCCTAAAGGTGAGCTACTGGGCATTATTGAAACCCCAGAACCTCCTGCTAACATCGCTTGGGGAGACAGCGATCACAAAACTCTCTACATTACTGCTAACACTGGTCTTTATCGTGTCCTTCTCCAGATTGAAGGGATGCGCTAGAAATATTAAGTTCGATTGAATCAGGGATTTTATAGTCGTACAAAGTTAGATGTTTGACATATAAGATATTGGCTCGTAAGTAACAAAGGCACAGCTTGCTTCGCAAGCAAGCGTAGCTTCGGCGCGGCACAGGGGCTACCGCCCCTGTGCCGCATGTAGTAGTAATAAATGTCCTAACAAAAAGACGTATTGCTATACTCCTCTTCTGTCACTTTCCGATACAGATCCTTACAGTGACTAGATCACAGCCATTTTTTAAATTTAGTTTTTATTATTAGAAGAAAATCAGGCAATTCTCTTATCTGTAAGGACTCTAGAATTTAGAAATAACAAAAGTTTTCGTAGTCTGACAGAAGAGGGATACTTTGATCTGACCTTCCGCACATCACCACCATAGATAGAGTAATTTAATTGTACTAATCTACAGATAGTGATCAATACATATTAACTACTCTACAGGATGAGCGTATTTATGTTCTAGGTAATAAGAACCAAGAATCAGGAGTACCTCTGATAGTTTTCTGCTTACCTGTTTGGCTACCAATTCTGGAAAAAGCTTTATAGTTTTCGTTTTGTCGAGCTAAAATACTGTCGCACAATTCCTGGAAGATAGTGGGATTAATTGCCTGTAGTGCTTGTTCTATAGATTGAAGCCGAGCCATGAATAATCTTACTATTAATTCATCAATAGTATATCTATACCAAGATAATTTGACTATCGGCTACAGGGCTTAATCTGAGTTTATTAAACCAGTCCCAAATACTCTTTTAAAGAGTTTCGCATCACCTCAACAGGTACAGATTGCTGAAGCCAGATTTCAAGTGCGATCGCACCTTGCTGTACCAACATTTCCAGTCCATCAATTGTAGTTGCCCCTTGTGCTTGTGCTAATTTTAAAAATTGAGTCGGGTTAGGTGTATAGATCAAATCATAAGCGATCGCCTGTGGTTTTAGTTTCTGCATCAGATCAGGCTCTACAGGAGAAGAATCTGTATGGGGAGACATACCTACAGGGGTAGTGTTAACCAACAGGTCAGCCACAGGGATTAAACTACTGAGGTTATCCCAGTTATGTATCTTTATCGCAGAGGTGATTTTAGGCGAATGCGACCAACTTTGATAAAATATGGCTAATTTATCAGGGTTACGACCCACAACATGAATTTCACGACAGCCTAAGTTAGTTAACCCCGCAATAACGGCCCTAGCAGCACCACCATTACCTAAAACTACTGGAGTTACTAAGCTCCAGTCTCTAGACATTTCTTTGAGGGGAACTATAAAACCTGCCGCATCAGTATTTGTACCTTTCCAGCCCACATCAGTACGCCAAACTGTATTCACCGCACCGATATTAGCGGCATCATCGGAGATTTCTGTTAGTAAATCTAAATCAATAATGTCTTGTTTGTGAGGAATAGTGATGCTAAAGCCAAGCAAATCAACAGCGGTAAATCCTGCGATCGCTCTAGCTAAGTCTCCCTGTTTAACGGGGAAGGGAACATAAATATAGTCTAGTCCCAAAGATGAGATCGCCGCATTGTGCATTACTGGAGATAATGAATGTTCTACAGGATCGCCGATGATTCCTAACAGTTTTGTTTTGCCTGTAATTTGTTGCATGAGACGAAATTATTGTTCCCTGGCTGATGAATAGCTTTTTCCTATTAAACAATGAGCAATGAGCAATGAACAATCAATAATCATTAGTTTTCTTTTGTCTTAAGAATCATAGCTAGGAATAAGGTTCTATATTGATTTTAGGTGTACTCATGCCAAGAAGTGTTTAAAAGTTGCTCCAGGTCGTATAGATCTCTACCAGCAATGAATTCACACGCAGTATTTCCGATAAAGTTAGTCATCATCATTATCTGGTGATGCTGCACCTAATTTTTATCAAGCTAGTCAGTGATTAATCTATGTCTCATCCCCTCTATGTAGCTTTCGTTTGGCATCAACATCAACCCCTATATAAGTCTAGAGACGCAGACACAGATGCCTGGGGACAGTATCGCTTACCCTGGGTACGTCTCCATGGAACTAAAGATTACCTAGATTTGGTCTTGATGCTGGAAAAATATCCGAAACTACATCAGACGGTAAATTTAGTACCCTCACTGATGCTGCAATTAGAGGATTACGCTGAAGGGGAAGCGATTGATCCTTACTTAGCCTTGGCTTTGACTCCAGAAGCTCAATTAAAGTTAAAAGATAAGCAATATATTATTAAACACTTTTTTGATGGTTATTTTCATACTCTGGTTGAACCTCATCCTCGCTATGCTCAACTGTTTCACCAGCGTCATGACAAAGGCGCTAATTGGTGTTTGGAAAATTGGACAGATCAAGACTACAGCGATTTGTTAGCTTGGCACAATTTAGCCTGGATTGATCCTCTGTTTTGGGATGATCCTGAGATTGCAGGCTGGCTCAAACAGGGTAAGAATTTTAGTTTAAGCGATCGCCAGAGAATTTATTCTAAGCAACGGCAAATTATTAGGCGAATTATTCCCCAGCATAAGAAAATGCAGGATCAGGGGCAGTTGGAAATCATGACTACTCCTTACACTCACCCGATTTTACCTCTCTTGGCGGATACTGATGCAGGACGGGTCGCGGTGCCGAATATGAGTTTGCCCCAGCAGCGTTTTCAGTGGTCAGAGGATATTCCCCGTCATCTTAGTATTGCCTGGGAGATGTATTTAGATCGTTTTGAGCAGGAACCTTTTGGACTATGGCCCTCAGAACAGTCTGTCAGCCCCAGCATTTTGCCCTATATCAGCCAGCAGGGCTTCAAATGGATCTGTTCTGATGAAGCGGTTTTAGGCTGGAGCATTAAGCATTTTTTCCACCGTGACGAGGCGGGTAATGTTTCCGAACCTGAATTACTCTATCGTCCTTATCGCTTGGAGACGGAACATGGCGACTTAGCAATTGTCTTTCGCGATCATCGTCTGTCGGATTTAATTGGCTTTACCTATAGTGGGATGAGTCCTCGTAGTGCGGCAGCGGATCTCATTGGACATTTAGAAGCGATCGCGCGATCGCTAAAATCTCACCAGAATGACCCTGATACTGCCCTGGAAAAACCCTGGTTGGTTACTATTGCTTTGGATGGAGAAAACTGCTGGGAATATTACCCCCGTGATGGCATTCCCTTTTTGGAGGCTTTATACGCTAGATTAAGCCGAGACGAAGATATTAAACTAGTTACCGTCAAAGAGTTTATTCAGCAATTTCCTCCTACTGCTACCATTCCCTCCCAGCAACTTCACAGTGGATCTTGGGTTGATGGCAGCTTTACCACTTGGATTGGCGATCCTGTTAAAAATCGCGCTTGGGATCTGTTAACTGCCGCCAGAGAGACTTTGGCACAGCATCCCGAAGCAACGGAAGAAACGAACCCTGAAGTCTGGGAAGCTTTATATGCGGCAGAGGGATCAGACTGGTTTTGGTGGTTTGGGGAAGGACATTCTTCTAATCAGGATGAGATGTTCGATCAGCTATTTAGAGAGCATGTGGCTGCTATTTATCAGGCGCTAAACGAACCTGTCCCGCAAAATGTCTACCTGCCCATTGATAAACACGAAGTAAAAGGCGATCGCTTGCCTCAAAGCTTTATTCACCCGATTGTCAACGGGATTGGGGATGAGCAAGACTGGGATCATGCAGGTCGCATCGAGGTTGGTGGTGCGAGAGGTACGATGCACCGCAGTAGTACAGTACAGCGTTTATTTTACGGTCTAGATCACCGTAATTTCTATCTGCGTCTGGATTTCAAAGCAGGAGTTCAGCCTGGTCAGGATATTCCAGGAGAGCTACATTTGTTATGGTATTACCCTAACGTTCCCAATCACAACAGCGCTGCACCTATTGCTAATTTACCTGATGAGCCTCCTTTGAACTACTATTTCCACCATCATTTGGGTATTAATCTGATTACTGACTCAGTATGGTTACAACAAGCACATCACTATGGTCAATGGCAGATCCGCGCCTGTCGTGCCGAAGCAGCTTTTGATCAGTGTTTAGAAGTTGCGGTTCCCTGGGCAGATTTACACCTCGAACCTGACTACAATTTGGAAATATTAGCTATATTTGCCGATCACGGTGAATTTCGCAGCTTTATACCTGAAGATAAGCTGATTAGACTTCAAGTACCTTAATTTTCTCATGTAAGGTATCAATTAATTGCACTATTTCAATTCTATAAAACAGCTTAAAATAGAAGATTTATCGAAAATTTAGCTGGAAATAGTGCGAAAAATTATTTAAAAATTAAACTATAGGATTTTAGCATCAGGCTGATCTTAGTTAACAGTTAATGTCAAGAAAGAATAGATGCAATTATATCTTTAGTGAAGCTACGATTCTAGCTGCCTGACATAAACATAGGCAAAATGTAATTGATTTTACTGAAAACATTTTTGTTATTGATATTTATAAAATGCTTAAGGTTTCTCTTCGGCTTTTTATTTGTTAACCGAACTATTAAATAATAATTATTTTAGAATTTGTCATCTATTTATGACGTAATACGAAAGATAAAATTGGTTTTACTCGGTAATTAATTTAAATGCGGTAAAGTGATCCAAAGAGTTTTAACGGCAGAACATAATTCCCCACTTAACTAATATCATGGATCAATTGGCTCAAAATCAGCGGGAAAACCAAGAAACGAATTCAACCAACATAGAGCATCATTCTCCAGCAAGATTTCCCCTAAGTATTTGCTCTGCTAGCCGAGAAGAATTTATTAGTCCGATTGAACTTACAATCAGAGACGGACAAGGTAATCCAACTACCTTACCTAATGATTTATGGGGTCATTTATTTATTATCGGGCCCAGTGGATCTCCTGAATCTTCTCCAGTGGAGGGAGATAGCAAAACAGCTTGGGTCACTAAGGACGGCTGGACTCCAGTTTATAATGGAGATGGCATGATCTATCGCTTTAGTTTTGACAAGGGAAATGCCAGCTTAAAAACTCGTTTTGTTAAACCGCCCTGTTTTCATGCAGATCAAGCAATAACTTTTAAAGACAAGAACAAACAATATCAAGATCTCGCCTTTGACGATTTAACTATTACCCGTTCCTCACTCAACAAATTAGGCACTCGTAACCAATTGAATACGGCATTTTTTTCCTTCAAGCTATTAGATGATAAAAATGAGCGGTTGTTGGTGACTTGGGATGTAGGTAGACCCTATGAAGTTGATCCTGAAACCCTCGAAACGCTTCAGCCAGTTGGGATAAATAAGGATTGGGCTGCTTTATTGCCAGATCAAGCTCCGCAACCTTTTAAGCAATCAATGTCTTCAGCTCATCCCGTATTTGATTATGAAACAGAAGAATTCTTTACGGTTAATGTTGGCAAGTCAATTTGGACTTTACTAGCTTTTTCTCGCTCTTTTGGTAATAGGCTTAAAGAGACGGCAAAAATTATCAAATATACCCTCACAGAACCTGGCATGTTGCCAAGTTATCTAAGCAAACTTGTTAAAAGATATTCCTTATTTCTGGCTCTGGTTCAATTAATACTTGGTTTTTTTGCAGTAATTGAAAATATTGTTGGTTTTTTTAATGGAGGATATGATTTTGTCCATTTGATGGTTTGGGATGGCAAACAAGTCGGAATTAAAAAAAAATGGAAGGTTGTTTTACCTGGTAATAAAAAAATCAGAATCGATCAAACTATTCACCAAATGGGTCTAAGCAAAGATTATATTGTATTTGCCGAAACATCTTTTAAGTTTTCTGTGGCTAATCTAATCACTTTTCAGAGAGACTTGTTTGCCACGTCGATGAACATGTTGCTCTCAGATTTTGCTAGCTATCCACAATATCCATTTACAAAGCTATATATTATTAAAAGAGCAGATTTAAAACCAGAAGCAATTAAAACTAATAAGCTCTCAAATTGGTTGTTTCGTAAACCTGTTGAACACTTGCCAACGGTCACTGCTCAAGAAATAAAAATTACTCCTGAGTTTGCTCACTACATAGTAGATTTTGATAATGATAATAATCAGATAGTGCTGTATATAGCCCACGTTGCTGCAACCGATATAGCCGAATATATTCGTACATATGATCGTTCTGCATATGATGACCGAAGTTTTGGCGGTAAATTCAACGATAAGGAATTAACCTGTCGGATGCAAAAGTTAGCTGGTGCTATATCTAGTCCTATGGATGTCAGCCGTCTGGGACGCTGGGTAATTGATGGCGAAACGGGAAAAGTAATTGAACAACAATTAGTAGCGAATCCTGAACTTACTTGGTCTACAGCATTTTATGCTTGTCCAGATTATCAACCAACTAGAAAATATACTGATATCTTTTGGAATTCTTGGGGTAGCCAGCCAGATATTATGACCAAGAAGAATGTGGCGGATTTTGAGCAATATCCTAACCGTCAGATACCTATAAATGAGGTGCTGGAGCGGACTTATCAAGGAATCCCCGCTAGTCTTTGCCACTTAAAAATCAGAACCAATGACAACCACCAGACTAAGATTGAGATTGACTCGGATAATTATTTTCAGTTTAATAAAAGTCAGATAGGAACTTCTGCTCAATTTATTCCCCGTCCTCATGCCGAGGATCAAACAGACGGCTATATAGCCTGTGTGGTATTAACTTCTGATGAACTCCTCTCTCAAGTAGATAGTGATGAAAATGATCCAGAGTGGTCCCGTAATTCAGAGATTTGGATTTTTGATGCCAGAAAATTACCTCAAGGACCTCTGTATAAACTTAGTCACCCTCGACTAAATATTGGTTTTACAATTCATACTACTTGGATAGCAGAAGCCAAGTCTCCAGAACGAGCATTAGATTATGATGTACGGGAAGATCATGAGTATCTGGTTAAACAGTTAATCGATAATGAACCAAAATTAGGCGATAAAATCAGAAAGTTGTTTGATGAAGAAATTTATCCCCACTACCATTAAACGCTCAATGTGGATTAGCTTCGTTCTAGTTTACTAGTTTTTAGCTCTTAGCTATCAGCTATTGGCTTTTTAGCTATTAGCTTCTCATCTAGGTAACTGACTGTACACAGCAGCAGAAATTGAGGGAATTTCAGGATAACGCCCTAAGATGCACTCCACCATACAGAAAAGGCTCGCACCCGTTGCCACAATAAAAGTTAAACTCCCAATTAAACCCAATGCGCCAAAAGTACCAAAGACGATTGAGATTAGAGAAATCGCAATACCAAATAAAATTGATTGCAAGGTGTTGAAACGGATAAAGTAAGGGATTCTCTCGTTTCTAACTACTGCTAAAAACAAAACAAAAAATACGAGCAAGCTACCAAATAAAGGAATAGCCGTATTGAAAATACCGTAAATGAGAGATATGGGGAATACAATTAATTCTAAAAAATTAAAGAAAGGTGCTAGAGTCGGCAGTTGCAGTCTCAACCCTGTTCCTAAAGCCATCGCGTCGTAAATGGCAAAAAGGTACACGGCTGCCCCAAAAAAACGATCTTTAACATCCGCTGAACCAAACCTCGCCATGTCAAATTATCTCCTAAAATTAATCGTTCTAGTTTCTCAGTAACAAATTAAATCCAGTTATTTATCAAGCTTATTTAAGCTGCTGGCTTTAATCATAACTTCGATCATCAAGCTTGTATTGCTATAAATTTTAGGATAGCGTAATTAAATTAATTATGGTTTTGGTTACGAGTTGTGTTGAGCTAACTTCAGCAGTAAGCTCTATCTTAACTGACAAAAGAGGACTACATGCGGGAATAATCGACACAAATTAAATCAGAAAATAGCTTGACTACACCAGAGTGTATCGGATACTCGTAAAGATCGGCACCTCAAGTATAGCGTGCTTAAAAATATCTGTGGACTCAGAGCGACGGGGAGTATTAGAACAATATTCTAGTTAGTGGTGAACGAAGCTGAAAGACCAATTCGCGATAATTGGAATCCCTCGTTAAAAATCTTTGATTTTTAACGAGGGAGGTGTCAATGAACCTGTGTTACGTTAAAGCCCATCTCGCACTTAAATACTTGCGCTTGCTTTGCAATTGGCGGATGCAGAATTTTACCGCATCCTAGCTTATTACCATGCCAACGAGGTAAACCACGATGATCCGACATTAAGCAATTTTGGCAAACTTGCTGGGCAGAAAAAATTTGTTCGTCTGCGATCATAACTACCATGTTATAAATTCTCCAGAAGACAGATTACATTGTTATTTATAATTTTAATTTGTTCTGATTGGTATTAAAGTTTTTGCTACAGGGCTTAACATTATTGTATTGAATTTGAAAAACAGGAAATAAATAATGATAAATAAAAGATGTTTTTATTTCACTTTTCTGTTCACCTTGGCATTTAGTAATTCGCTTCCAGCTCAAGTTATTGAAGACAATACACTTTCAACGGGTGTAAACACCGAGAATAACCGTGACTTTAGCGTTGATGCAGGAGAGCAACGGGGCAATAACTTGTTTCATAGCTTTCAGGAATTTTCCATACCCAACAATGGCTCAGTTTATTTTGACAATGGCGTAACGATTCAAAATATTATTAGCCGTGTCACAGGTTCATCTATCTCTGAGATTAATGGCGTTATTAAAAGCAATGGCGCTGCTAATCTCTTCTTGCTCAATCCTAACGGTATTATCTTTGGTGAAAATGCTAGTTTGAATATTGGAGGCTCTTTTGTTGGCACTACTGCTGAAAGTTTGACTTTTACAGACGGTACAGAATTTAGTACTAAAACAGATAATGCCAAACCATTATTAACCATCAGTGTTCCTTTAGGTTTGCAGTTTGGCAGCAATCCTGGCGAAATAGTCAATCGAGCTAATTCTTCTGTGACCAATCCTTTTGATCCCACTGGTCAAGATCAAATAAAAGTAGGTTTGAGTACCTCTCCAGGTAAAACTTTTGCCCTATTTGGGGGCAATATTACTTTTGATGGTGGTGCCATTAGCGCACCCACGGGAAATATAGAATTAGGCAGTGTGACAGCAAATAGCCTAATAATTCTGGAGCCTGTAACTACAGGATGGCAGGCTAATTATGATAACGTAACCCAATTTCAAGATTTAGTATTTGATCGTTTAGCGTTCGTTGATGCGAGTGGAGAAGGTGCTGGCGATATTAGCATTAGAGGCAGAAATCTTCAGATTCTTGACGGTTCAGGGATTATATCTAATACTCTGGGCAACATCGATGGCGGAACTATTGAGATCCAAGCCTCTGATTTAGTGGAAATTAATGGCAGTGATTCAACTAATCAAAAATTGGACTTACCATTAGCAGCTATCGGTGCCTTTATCCCTTTCTCCAGCAGTATTATTAGTGATACCGTTGGTCAGGGCGACGCTGCTGATATAAAGATAACCAGCAATAAACTTGAGCTTTTAAATGGTGCGAAATTACAAACCAGAACTTTTGCAGTCTCTAATGATTTGGTAGAAAAATTTGGCGATAGCGGTGATATTATCATCAAAACTTCTGATGCAATTAGATTAGAAGGCGTTAAACCATTATTAGGGGTGTTAGTTGATGATTTTCGCAACATATTTCCCATTCCACCTGAAGCAGAGATATTTCTAAATCCCAATCTTTTCACTGATATCGCTACTTCCAGTAGCATCGATATTGGCTCAACTAGTAATGGTTCCACTGGCAACATAAATATTAGTACCAACAGACTAGAGCTGCGAGATTCTAGTACAATTGCTAACTCTCCTAGCTTTTTTAGTACTGGCGATGGGGGAGACATTACAATTAATGCTCAGGAATCGATTGAACTTTATGGCTCGAATGATCCTAAAAAATTTACCTTTAGTCTGATTTCTTCTAATACTTTTGGATCAGGAAGTGCTGGTGATATTAATTTGACTACTAATAACTTACTCCTTAGAGGTGGCAGCGGAATAAGCACGGGAACATTTGACATCAGTGATGGTGGCAATATTTTTTTAAACGCCAACGACATAGATATTAGTGGAACTTCAGGTGATGGTTTCCTAAGAAGTGGATTTGGTTCTGAAGCTTTCGGCTCAGGAAATGCGGGAAATGTCGTCATAAATACCAAAAACCTCAGTATTGCCGACCAAGGACAAATTACTTTAAGGAGTTTTGATTCTGGCACTCCTGGGAACCTAATTGTCAATGCTAACTCAATAGAACTTAACAGTAACGCGATAATTACCGTCGAAAATACTGCTTCACTTGAGGGGGGAAATATTCAACTACAGGTTCAAGATAATTTGACTTTGACAGGCAACAGTCTGATCTCGGCTCAAGCTTTTAATAATGCCAATGGCGGCAATGTTGATATTGATGCCAATTTTGTCATTGCACCTCCCCAACAAAACAACGATATTTTAGCAAGTGCAGTATTAGGGAGCGGTGGCAATATTACAATTAGTGCTGAAGGAATTTTTGGTATTGAGGAACGTAATTCGCGTCTATCAAATCTCACCAACGATATTGATGCTAGCTCTGAGTTTGGAACATCGGGTATAGTAACATTATTCTTCCCTTCATTTACTGCCGCCAACGGACTATTCAACTTACCATCAAACTTTATAGATGTAATTTATTTATTTAACAATAGTTTTTGCAAAATTAGTCAAGATAGCTCATTTACTATTACTGGTCGTGGTGGCATGGCTTATGAACCCGAGGACGATTTAGTCGCCGAACAACACTGGTCAGACTGGCGAATAGTAGATGAAGATCCATCAGCAGCAGCAACACAGCCTACAGAAGAAGTTAAACCAACCCCACAAGCTAGGCAAATTGCTCTGGTTCAAGGCTGGATAAGAGATGATCAAGGTAATATTGTGTTGACAGACAAGCCCGTAACTGTCTCTCCCCATAAACCTGGATTAAACAATCCTGATTGTAACCAAGTCAAATCTACAGCATCAAACATTGAGCATTGAGCAGTCATCTTAAATGACATTAGCGACACAACAGAAACAACTGTCCTGGGAAAATAAAAAAATCTCAACGATGTTCCACCGAAGAATTTATAGTAATAGCAGAGATTAACTACTAAGATTTAAAAGCATTATGAAAGCCATTACTATTTTGGGGTCAACTGGTTCGATTGGGACACAAACCCTAGATATTGTGACCCATCATCCCGATAAGTTTCGGGTAGTAGGTTTGGCAGCAGGCAGCAATGTGGCTCTCCTGGCTGAACAAATTCGTACCTTTAAACCCGAAATAGTTGCGCTGGGTAATGAAGATAAGCTAGCTGAATTAAAATCGGCGATCGCAAATTGTGACCCTCAACCTGAGATTTTAGTTGGTCAGAGGGGTATTTGTGAGGTGGCTGGTTATGGAGATGCCCAAAGCGTTGTGACAGGAATTGTTGGCTGTGCAGGCTTGTTACCTACCATTGCTGCTATCAAAGCAGGGAAAGATATTGCTTTAGCTAATAAAGAGACTCTAATTGCAGGTGCGCCTGTGGTGTTACCTTTGGTTAAGAAACATCAGGTGAAGCTACTGCCTGCTGACTCGGAACATTCGGCAATCTTTCAGTGTCTTCAGGGTGTTCCTGACGGTGGCTTACGCAGAATTATCCTCACTGCCTCGGGCGGTTCCTTCCGCGATTTACCTGTGGAAAAACTTAGTTCAGTGACGGTTCAAGATGCCCTAAAACATCCCAACTGGTCTATGGGACAAAAGATTACCATCGATTCTGCTACTCTAATGAACAAAGGTTTAGAGGTAATTGAGGCACACTATTTGTTCGATCTTGACTATGATCACATCGATATTGTGATTCATCCTCAAAGCATTATCCATTCCTTGATTGAAGTCCAAGATACTTCTGTACTAGCACAATTAGGCTGGCCCGATATGCGCCTACCTTTACTTTATGCCTTGTCTTGGCCAGAGCGAATTTATACTAATTGGCAACAGTTAGATTTGGTTAAGGCGGGAGATCTTACTTTCCGCGAACCAGATCATCAGAAATATCCCTGTATGCAGCTAGCCTACGCCGCAGGTCGAGCAGGGGGATTGATGCCAGCAGTACTCAACGCCGCTAATGAACAGGCTGTAGCGTTATTTCTTAATCAAAAGATTAGCTTTCTAGATATTCCTCGCTCAATTGAGGCAGTTTGCGATCGCTTTACTAACCAAAATAACCCTAACCCCAGCCTAGACGACATTCTAGCGGCAGATCAGTGGGCAAGACAAGCAATTTTCGATGTTAGTTAAGTAGGCGGTTGTAATTATAAGTAGCGATCGCTATAGCTACTTATTTCTGGTTTAGTTTTTCATACAAATCACCTTCAATGACTGGGACACCATCCATCATAAAGAAAGCCTTTTGTTGTATTTCACCATCATCAAAAGTCAGGGTTAGAGTGTAGTCGTTAACTTGATAACTTCCAATACGTGCCTTGCGATCGCCGTTAGTTAGAACCGAACTGCCGCCAAAATCAGAAAACATAGAGACGCTTCCACCTTTGACAAAGCGACCGTCTGGACTAAACCCATAGGTTGTTTCGGCATAACCACTATTTGTCTCTCCTCCCACAGCAGTCGCTGAATCTGCTCGTATCAGGCGATAGTCACCATTAAGTTTTAAATTCGCAGCTGGTGCCACATAACGATAGCGGGTTTTACCTAAGATTAAATCATTTCCCGATTGAGTAAGTGGCTTGGTATCAACTTTAAGAAGCTGTAATCTGCTGTCTTGAGTGCTTGCAGCACGCCAAGTAGTATATTGACCGTTAGTAATTTGATAACGACCGCACTTGTTGGGATATTGCCCACAGTAAGCTTCAAAATCTTCACTAATTCCTGTTTCTGTTAAAGCATAGCGACCATCTGGCTGCATCCACAATCCTTTGGCTCCTACTTCGACCGTTACTTGAGCCAGGAGTGATACGCCAGCCTTGGCTCCAATACCAACGTAAAATCCATCGAGACTTTGACGAAGTGAACGCAAGCCCTGTCGTTTTACGGCAGGGTACTGTTCACCTGAGTGAGCATTATTTTGGGGCGTAGGATTATTAATAAAACGTGCAGAGGAGAGAAGATTGCCAAAGCTCTCTTGCAGGTCAGCTTTTCCTTGATAACCAGGGTCGAACAGAGTAGCAGTTACTATCTCGCCGTTAGAAAAAAATGCCACAGGAACCACATACATACGTACTCCTTGAATATCAAGAAATCCTGAGGTGTAAAGAACGTTGTAACCACGACTGGTAATTCCTTGCTTGATATCCCAATCTTCTTGTCCTTGAGGATCGATGGTAGTTAAAAAGTTCTGAAACGTCGTTTCTTTGTCTCCACCAGAGCTAAAGTATGGAGTAATTAGCACCATGCCACCAGAACCATTTTTTAATTGTGCTACTGGACCCTTTTTTTGAGTTAGCGACCATTGAGGATTGTCAAGCTGCAAATTTTCTACAGTCACCTCTACAGCTTGGACTGATGTAGCAAAAGATAGTCCACATATAAATGGTAAGGTTTTAGCTAAGAAGGAAGCAGAAATGTGAAAACACCGCATACTCTTTCTCCAGATAAGTTAGAGACAATATAAATTATTACCTGGTTCTCTTCAATGGGACGATAATTAATGTAGAGTATTATTGCTGTATGGCAAGTATAATTATCAAAGACGGTATTTTTTAGTAATTTGAAAGCGGAAAACAAATAGTAAAAATGCTGCCTTGATTCAGTTCAGAACGCAGAGTAATATTGCCACCCATTCCTTCAACTAAAGTCTTGACGATAGATAAACCTAATCCAGTGCCTCCTGCCCGATTGCGTGCTTCGTCCACCCGAAAAAACCGTTCAAAAATACGTCCCTGCTGCTGTAGTGGAATGCCCAATCCGCGATCGCATACCTGAATAACGGCTCGCTGGTTTTCGGTAGCCAACTTAACACAGACCTGAGTTTCTGGTTCAGAGTATTTGACCGCATTGTCAATTAGATTTAACAAAACCTGTTTCAAACGATTGTGATCTGCTTTGATCACCAGTAAATCAGGATATGTTTCACAGTTAATGTTGCGGTGGCTATACTGTTCTGCCATCCCAGCTACGTCGTGGATTAAATCATTCAACACAATATTTTCAGTTTTAAACTGCATGCTGCCACTATCTAATCTGGCTAGATCTAACAGATCTTGTAATAGTTGCACCGTACGATCTGCTTCTTGTGAGGCGATAGTCAAAGCTTCCTTTTGCATTGCTGACAGATTATCTCCACGGCGTAAGATGCTTTGTATATAACCAGAAATAATGGTTAACGGGGTGCGGAGTTCATGAGACACATTGCTGAGTAATTCTCGCTGATGTTCCCAGGCTTCTGATAGCCTAGCTAAGGTACGATCAAAAGTCTCAGCTAATTCCTTAACCTCTGTTGGAGCTTGTTCCAAACTAATGTGTGCCTGATCTAGCTTATCCGCTGAGATGTTCGAGGTAAGCTGACTAATTCTTTTTAAAGGTTGCATTGAGCGATCAATATAAACCGCAATAATTGCCGTCATTACTGCGATCGCAATTATAGTAGAGATGGTTAAACTACGAACTAAGTTCCTGAATTGAATTTGATCGTCAGTAATATTATCTGCTAGGTATAACTGAGCCAAATCACCATTTTTGAGCTGCAAACTTGTGGAACACACCAACCAATAAGTATCATCAAAATCTTTTACTTGAGGAACTAACGGCGCCTGATCGATTGCTAAAAGCCTATTGCTGATTTGGACTTCGTTTAAGGTGCGAGATTTAGCAACCAACTCTCCATTGGAGTCTTTAATCCAAATTAATCTTTCTGGTTGAGAAAGGTTATTAATTGCCCGTTGCGCTCCCTGTTGCAGAGGTACCATTTCACTGTAAATTTTGAGATCCATGGGAAACCGTTCGATAATATATTTTAAATTGTCTTTATGGCTGGAAACTAAAATATGCTGCATCTGCATGCTTGTCCATGCTGCCAAGCCTCCAAGTCCTAATGCTGCCACAGCGGCAATTCCCAGAGTCAATCTTACTTTTAATGAAGCAGTGTCTAATAATTTCTGCACTAGTTATAGATATTGTCGTTTATTTTAAATCGTTTAATAGAGTTAGCAATCGAACATTGATCAGCAATGTAACTATGTATCAAAAGCTTTGCTTGAATGATTTGTTGGGACAGAGATTGGTCATAAACCCATCTGCTTTTTAATTACAAACCTGATTATCAGAGATACTTACCTGCTATATAAAACACAACCCAGTATTAACCAGTGAGGACAAATTAGCCTTAGGTGCTGTTACTTGAACTAACGTTTATTAATATTGCTTGATTAACTATATAAAGTTTTGCAAGCCATTCTGAGAAACTGATGAAAGTTTGCTAATAAAATTATATGAAGGTTTGTCAAAGATTGTAATAGTAGTGACATAGGAGCAAGCATTTAGTTTGCCCTGTTTTAACCCAGTCTTAACATTAGTGTTATTAAGGCTTCAAAACATATTCATCAAATTGTCATTGTAAAGACACATCTTCTATCTAGATTGACAATGTTAACCAGAGAAGAATCTGAAGCAACTTTTCTCTAATAACTTTCTGACTCGGCAAAAGCTATAAAAAAGGGGTGTCTGGTCTCCCAACACCCGCAGTTATCCGTTCGGGGGACACGTTCTTACAAAAGCATCAGATTTGCTATTAATCGACCATGATCAACTAATAAGTATTGAGTAAATGACAAAATCAACTTTCTCGAAACAAGTGACTACCTCTTTATCATTGGTTCTTCTCGGAGGAGGTATGGCTCTGGGTGGTAATTATTTGCTCAATAGTCCTCAAAGCTTTGCTCAAGATTCTGATGATGAAGCTTTGACAACTCAGTCAATAACCCTAGAACTACCTCAAAACTATGTTAGTAATGTAGTTAGTCAAGTCGGTGAGTCGGTTGTAAGAATTAATGCTTCGCGTAAAGTTGCGACCAACGCTCCTGTAATGTTCGACGATCCTTTTTTTCGTCAGCTTTTTGGAGAACAGATTCCTCATCATATTCCCGATGAACAAATCCAGCAAGGCATGGGATCGGGTTTTGTAGTTAGTACTGATGGTCTAATTTGGACTAATGCTCATGTAATTGAAGATAGTGATCAAGTTGAAGTAACTCTCAAAGATGGACGAACCTTTAAAGCAGAAGTCATGGGAACAGATTCCTTAACCGATATTGGGGTAATCAAAATTGATGCGGTTGACTTGCCAGCAGTAAAGATTGCTGATTCGGATACCTTACAGCCAGGAGAATATGCGATCGCGATCGGTAATCCGTTAGGATTAAATAATACTGTCACTACAGGTATTGTCAGTGCAACAGGTAGAAGTAGCGCTCAGGTAGGTCTTAGTGAGGGGGGGGTTAACAACTTTATCCAAACTGATGCAGCGATTAATCCTGGTAACTCAGGTGGACCTCTATTAAACGCCAAAGGCGAAGTAATGGGCATTAACACTGCTATCATTCAGGGAGCGCAAGGGCTAGGTTTTGCTATTCCAGTTAATCAAGCGCGAGACATTGCTGACGATTTGGTAACAACAGGGAAGGTAGATCATCCTTACCTAGGAATTCAGATGGCGGCAATTACTCCTGAGTTTCAGCAACAGCTCAAAGCTAGCGGACAAAAATCGAGAATAACCGAAAAAAAGGGCGTGGTGATTGTAGATGTAGTTGCTAATTCTCCTGCTTCACAGGCTGGTTTACAAGTTGGCGACGTGATCCAAAAAATAGATGAGGTATCAGTGACCAAAGCTGATGAAATACAAAAGACAGTGACCAAGGCTGAAATAGGAACACATTTGCCCATTCGACTCAAACGCAATGGGAAAAAACTAAATCTCAAAATTCAAGTTGGTCTTTTACCTGCATCTCTTAACCCTATTTAAAAATAGAGAATTGTCGAGTATGAGTGTCATTGGTTATTTTTTGTTAGTCATTTGTCACTTTTTCGTTTTATGCTCCACAATGATTTAGTGTTGGTTAAATATCTAGTCATCAATGAGATTTAACGATTAATCCAGCGCCAAAGAGGATGTTTTTTACCTTGAGCTTCAATTCTCTTAACCCTCCTGGCTAGATCCCGCTGTTCGTCTGCTGGTAAACCTGAAATAATATTACGACTTTGCCAAATTAAAACAGAAATAGTAATACCAACACAAAAAGCCAAACAAAGAGTCGGTACAAAATTAAAATGAAATGTATAGTAAACCGCAGCCCAAGTAAAGTAATCAAACCAGAGAGCAATTTCATCTTTAAGATGCCAAAGCGCATACAAGCCCAAGGTGAACCAGCTAACTAGAACAAATAGCCAGCGCCCATATACCGTTAATCGATGCAGTTTGGCGACCTTGCGCTCAAAATCAGATTGTAAGTTGCTCACCCTATGCTAATGCCAATTATAAAAATTAACTCTTGATATTATTCCGATGCTGGAGTATCAGAAACGATGACTGGCTGTTTATTCTTGTCGCTTCTCCACCATGCCAGGAGAGTACTAGCGATACAAATACTAGAATATGCTCCTAAAATAAAACCGACAATCAAAGCTAAAGCAAAGAATTTTAAAGTTTGTCCGCCAAAAAAGAAGATGCCTAACAGTGGCAGCAAAGTAGTTAAGGTGGTGTTGATCGAGCGTCCCAAAGTTTGATTAACGGCATTATCAACAACATTGTTAATTGAGCGTTCGGGATTCGCTGCTAAATTTTCGCGAATGCGGTCATAAATGACAACAGTGTCGTTAACCGAAAAACCAATAATTGTTAGTAGAGATACCAAAAATAGACTATCTGCCTCCAAGCCAATAACTATACCCAACAGAGAAAAAATGCCTGCGGTAATAAAGACATCATGAAATAAAGCCGCGATCGCAAATAAGGCATAGTCAAACTGGAAGCGAATGCTCAGATAGGCAATGATGCCAAAAAATGCCACTAGTAAAGCCAAGATACCTGAAACAAATAGCTCTTCACCAATAGTTGGACCCACTGAATCTATTTGCACAGTTTTGCTATCAAATTGACCGATCGCAGTGCTAATTGAACTGAGCAATTCACTACGGCGATCGCCATCTAAGTTTTCGGTACGTACGGAGAGAACTTGTTGATCTTCACCTAATAACTGGATCGTACCGTTACCCAAACCCTGACTTTCGAGGACTGACCTCACTTGAGCAGTATCAATGGGTTGGTCACAATTATTGGCTACCGAACAATCCCGTGCAATTTGAATTCGCGTTCCCCCAATAAAGTCAATTCCTGGGCGAATGGGCGCACCTAAGCTAGTAAATGAAAAAATCATGATGGCAATACTGGCGAGAATGGCTATTCCCGAAATACCCCACCATAATCCTCGTTTGTTGGTAATACTAAATTTCATTGTTGGTCATCTGTTATGGGTTCAATGATTACTGGTTACTTTTGGTGGGCAACAATAGTTGATTCTTATCTGAAAAATAAAGCTGATTTTTTTGCACTAAAGTACTAGCTGCGCGTCGCCCACCCTACAACTGTTGACTGTTGACTGTTAACTGTTGACTGTTGACTGTTGACTGTTGACTGTCTTAAGGTTGGGGCAAAATAGTTCTGGTTGTTGACGAACCTTGGCATTACTCAAGACGACAAGCAGCATCAAAGTGCGACTACAGGTAACAGCGGTGAACATACTAACTACTACGCCAATCAATAAAGTAACAGCAAAACCTTTGACCAAGCCTGAACCAAGCCATAAGAGTGCTACACAAGCGATCGCTGTAGTAACGTTGCTATCGAGAATACTAGAAAATGCGCGAAAGAAGCCTGATTCGACAGAACGATAGAGAGTTTTGCCCGCCCGTAACTCTTCTCTGGTACGCTCAAAAATCAGTACGTTAGCATCAACTGCCATGCCGATACTGAGAATAAAACCAGCGATTCCTGGCAAGGTTAAGGTAACGCCTACTAAAGCGTAGCAAGCCAAGGTAAACAAAGCATAAACAATTAAAGCCACATCAGCAATCATTCCTGGCAGACGATAGTAAACCACCATAAAGATCAACACCAAAACTAAGCCGACGCTGGCAGCAATAATACTGCGACGAATACTGTCTTTTCCTAGGGTTGCGCCAACGGTACGATTTTCCACTACGGCAACGGGAAAGGGTAATGAACCACCTTTAATTTGAATTGCCAGATCTTTTGCCCCTTCTAGATCAAAATTACCTGTAATTACCGCTCGACCACCAGAGATACCCGTGTCTGCAAATTCGGGTCCCACTACGGGGGCGCTGATCAGCTCATTATCGAGGAAAATACCAATACTACGACCTGTTCCTGCCAGATTTTTAGTCAACTCGGCAAATCTCCTACCCCCAGCATCATCAAAATTGATCGCCACTTCCCAACGGTTTCCTGTGGCATCAGGTTGTGGGCGAGCATCGGTCAGATTAGTTCCTGTTAAATCAACCGAATCAAATAAATTTGCGATCGCCTCGTTCGATTTTTGCAGCGATTCTTGAGCCGCAGCTATTTTCTCCTGATTTTCTGGCGCTAACTCACCCTGACTCAAGATTGCTAATTCTAAAGCTTTTTGCTGTTTAACCTGATTCTCCGCCCGGAACTCTCCTTCAGTTCCCTGTCTTTGTGATTTAAATTCTAATTTAGCAGTTCCTTTTAAGCGTCTTTCCGCCTCTTCTGGCTGACTTTCTCCTGGCAACTGAATCAAGATTTTGTCTTCACCGATAGTCTGTACTGTAGTTTCAGAAACGCCAAATTCATTAATCCGATTTTCCAGAACTCGCTGTACTGCCTCAACATCATCAGGAGTAGGCTTGATATCAGGCTGTTCCTTGGTGGGGTTGACCTGAATTGTTAACTGCGCTCCTCCCCTAAGATCCAGTCCTAATTGTGGGGGAATAGTTGTCAAAATGGCGATCGCGGCTGCGACCAATGCCAAAATTAAAATTATATAGGCTCGTTGTTTCTGCATTTACTGTCCTCTACTACAATATCGAATTACAGTAAAGTATTCATATTGTTATGAGTTACTAATATGATTGATTCAATTAACTCAGTCTACTACTTTAAAAGCAAGAGTGAAAAACTGCCTAGGGTGTGTCATCATCTAGCCAACCCAGTAAAGCATCACAAAACTTCAAGCTGTCTTGAAAGTTTTCAGGATTTCAGCTTAATCAAAATAAACAGAGAATTTTTTAAAACAATTAAATTTGAAGACACTTTTACTAAAGACAATTAGAGTAAATGATTGCTCTGCTAATACCAAGCAATCCCCACCATCGTTGTTAATCAAAATATTAAAAATTACCCTGCATAAATACTGAATCTTGAATCTATAGATATATACTTACCCTTAACCTCAACCAAGCATCAGCGATGTGTCCCCGCGCCAAATCTCGCCCTAAAGCTAAAACAACGATTAAGCCTGCTAAACTCTGGATTTTGTTGGTAGGAGTTAATCAATATCAGGATCAAAATAATTTATCATCGCTGCAATATTCCGCTTTAGATTGTCAGGGATTAGGGGAAGCCCTAAAGGAAGCCACTGCTAGCTTTGCTAACAAGGAAGTTATTATTCATCATGATTTTGTTAGCCTAACTCCTCAACTACAAGAGGTGCAATCAAGCATCGGGCATATTCTCAGTTCTGCTGGAACTCAAGATACGATTCTCTTTTACTTTTCAGGACACGGTATTTTAGAAACCACAACCCAGCAGGTAGTTTTATGCTTGGCGGATACGCAAACCAAAGATTTAATTAATACAGGTCTACCATTAAACTCTTTATTAACCCAGTTGAGTAATTGTCCTGCCAGTCAACAGTTGGTGTGGCTAGATGCATGTCACAGTGGCGGAATGACCTTGCGGGGAACTGCTAACTCTTTAGCCGATCCTAGTTCTCAATTGGTGGAAGTTCTACGTCACCAGGCGGCAGAAAGCAAGGGTTTTTATGCTTTATTATCCTGCGACCAGACTCAGCAATCATGGGAATTTCCTGAATTGGGGCATGGGGTATTTACCTATTATCTGATGCGTGGTTTAAGAGGTGAGGCGGCTGATGCACAGGGAATAATAGAGGCTGATGCTCTATATCAGTATGTTTTTCATCAGACTTTGCGCTATATCGATAAAACTAATCAGCAAATCCGCCTGATTAATCAGCAGAAAAGCAGTCGCGGGGAAAGTAAACTCCAGTCAGAATTTCCTCTTCAGACCCCAAAACGGATTGTCGAAGGCTTTGGTAAAGTTGTACTAGGTAAACGAGCTGCTTGTGAAGTAGAAATTAGTCCCCGTCAGGCATTGGTAGTTGATGGCGGAGCAAAAGCTAACCGTACGACTCTTGCTTTCAGCCAGAGATTACAGAATGCAGGGGATTTTAATTTAAGATATTTTCCTCAAACCAATGAATCATGGTCAAAGGTTAAAGATGCGATCGCAGCCTGTCTCAATGTTCATGGCGAGGCCAGTAATGCCATTAGTACTTCCTTACTGTATCTGCGAGGAAAAATCGAGAATACAGACACAGGATCATGGTTACTTTTGCAGGACGATATTTGTCTATCGCGGTCTTGGTTGAGAAAAGTTTTACAGCGTTCTCAGGCAAACCAGCAAATTGTGATCTTGGATTGTCCTGGACAAGCTGGATTAGCAGACTGGATTGAAGAATTACAGTTGGAGACAGAACGTGGACAATGTTTAATTGCGGCTGCCTCATCTGTAGACTATCCCCAGCAGTTTGCCGACACGGTACTGCAAACCTTGCAAGACAATAACTCCGAAGCAGGATTACCTATTGCCGCTTGGATATCTCAGTTACAGGTTGCTTTGGCAGGAACAACCATAACTCCCCATGTTTGGCTATCGGGTACCCAAGGGGTCATTGAACTGTTGCCCTCTAAAAATGGTGTGGTTGAGGACAAGCAACCCTCATTGGATCTAGGAATCTGTCCTTATATGGGATTACGGGCATTTAACGAGGATAGTGCCGAATATTTTTATGGTCGTGAAGCTTTAGTGCAGAAGTTGCTTAATCAGATTACTCATTTCTCAAGTATTGCCGTAGTTGGGGCTTCTGGTAGTGGTAAATCTTCAGCGGTACAGGCAGGCTTGTTAGCCAAATTACGCCAGGGAGAACAGATTCCAGGTAGCGATCGCTGGTGGTTGGGTTGTTTTCGACCTGGATCTGTGCCAATACAGGCTTTGGCAAAGTTGTTATCTGGTTCTCACCTCAAGCCTCAGCCACGGGAACAGCTACAGATTGAGGGATTACTCTATCAGGGGGTAGAAGGCTTTGTGCGCTGGTTGAGAACCTGTTCCGAGTCAATGGTGGTGCTGGTAATTGACCAGTTTGAGGAGTTGTTTACTTTAGCAGGAGAGAGTGAACGACAAGAGTTTATTGAGTTAATTATTGGTGCGCTCAAATATGCAGGCGATCGCTTTAAGCTAGTTCTGACTATTAGAGCTGATTTTGTGGCATCCTGCCTGGAAAATGCTGAATTAGCCAAAATATTGCAGAGAAACAGCGTTTTGGTGCCGCCATATCTCACTGAGGATGATTATCGCAGCACCATTGTCGAACCTGCTGAACACGTAGGCTTGAAAGTGGAGTCTGGTTTAGTAGAAGTATTGTTACAAGATTTAGATCGTTCAGCAGGGGACTTACCGCTGTTACAGTTTGTTCTCCAACAACTTTGGTCACGCCGTCATCAGGGAAAATTAACTCTCAATGCCTATCAAGACTTGGGAGGACTTAAAGGTGCTTTAGAAAGACAAGCACAGGCAGTTTATGACAAGCTTGATGTTCAGTCTCAAGACTGTGCGCGCTGGATTTTTCTCAATCTTACTCAATTAGGTGAAGGGACAGAAGATACTCGTCGTCGCGTTACTAAATCGGATCTAGTCGTTGCCAAATATCCCGCCGCGGTGGTGGATAAAACCCTACAAATTTTGACTGATGCCAAGCTACTGGTGGTCAATTTAGATAACGGTAGCAATATTGGACAAAGTCGCGGTACCGATCATTCAGCAGCAGACGACGAACTATTTATCGAGACCATGCGCCAGTCAGCAACCGTAGAGGTGGTGCATGAAATCCTGATTCGTCACTGGTCAAGTCTGCGTTGGTGGCTAGAAGAAAATCGTTCTAGATTGCGATCGCAACGTCAAATTGAACAGGCGGCGATCCTCTGGTTGCAAAAGCAGAAACAGGATGACTTTCTTTTGGGGGGTGTTCGTTTAGCTGAAGCCGAAGAAATATTTATTAAGTATAACGATGAGTTATCGGATACTGCCACAGAATATGTGGCATGCTGTATTGATGCTAGACTCGCGGCACAGCGGGAGGCAAAAAAACGTCTGCGTCAAGCACAGTTAACCGC
Source organism: Cyanobacteria bacterium P01_G01_bin.39 (assembly GCA_039180345.1). Lineage (GTDB taxonomy): Bacteria > Cyanobacteriota > Cyanobacteriia > Cyanobacteriales > Xenococcaceae > Waterburya. The sequence continues at coordinate 62,424 of JBCDDK010000023.1, forward strand.
CACCGCATTGGGAATCTTAGGGCTAGCAGCGACTGCTTTTGGGGTGGGTGCATATCGTCAAAAGGTGATTACTCAAGTCGAAAATATCAATAGCCTGACTGCTGTAGCCGAAGCACAGTTATTATCCAATCAACAGTTAGAGTCATTGACCACTAGCGTCAAAGCAGGTCAGCAATTAGCTCAAATAAATGGTTTGGGTAAAGCTTTAGTGGGTCAAGATCATTGGCAGAAAACAAAATATAAAACTTCTGCCACCTTGCAACAGTCGATCTATGGCACTCAGGAATTGAATCGCCTTGAAGGTCATAGTCAAAAGGTCAATACTGTTAGCTTTAGTGATGATGGCAAGCTGTATGCTACTGCTAGCGATGATGGAACGGTAAAAGTTTGGCAGCATAATGGAACTTTAGTCAAAACTTTAACCGCCCAACAAGCTCAAACCAATCCTATTGCTATTAGTTTTAATGGTAATGAGCAACAACTGGTTAACCCTGTATACTTGCCTGAATCAAAATCTATATTAACTGCCAATGGTGTATACACAGTTGCGGTTGATAATGATGGCGTAGTGCAACTTCAATCAAAATTGGATAACCAGTTAATTAGTACTTACTCTCATTCAGAAACAGTTAGTAATTTTAGTATTAGTAGTGATGAAAAACTATTAGCTACTGCTACAGTTGATGGTGCAATTAATATCTGGAGTCAGGGTGGTATTTTGCAACAGACATTGCCTGGTCACACAGGAGAAGTTACTGATCTTAAATTTATTCCTAATCCTCAAGACAGCGATCGCTATAAAATAATCTCTACTGGGGTGGATAAAACTGTTAGAATTTGGCAGGTTTTTAACCGCTATGAAGAGCAAGCAACAGGAATTTACAGTGTTACCACTTCTCCCCATACTGATAGTTATGCTGTGGCTGATTGGGATGGCAAAATTCACTTTTGGCGTAATAATTCTGATGGTACTCAAAAACTAATTAATTCTTGGAAGGCTCATGATGATAATATTTCTGAAATAAAATATAGTCCTGATGACAAGTATATTGCGACCGCTAGTTGGGACAAAACAATTAAGTTATGGGATCTAAAAGCAGATAAATTAATTGCTACTCTTCAAGGACATCAAGGGGGAATAAATAGTATTACTTTTAGTCCCGATAGTCAATATTTAATCTCTGGTAGTGAAGATCAAACAATTAAGCTTTGGGACATTACTAATAAACCTAAATTAGTTAAAACTCTCAAAGGGCATACTGATAGTATAAAAGCCGTCGCAGTTAGTTTTGATAGTCAGTTAATCGCGACTGCTGGTTATGATAATACAATTAAGATATGGAATAGAGAAGGGGAATTACTACAGACAATTGATGCTCACAAGCTTGCTATTACTTCTGTAGCATTCATCCCTCAAAGTAACACTTTAGCCTCTGCAAGTTGGGACAATACAGTCAAGTTATGGAAAATTGAAGATGCTGGTAAAAGTAGCGAATTATTACATATTTTGACAGGACATCAAGATGGAGTAACTACTATTAGCCTTAACACAGATGGTACTATCTTAGCTTCAGGAAGCGGTGATCGCACTATTAAACTTTGGCATACTCAAACTGGTGAATTAATCAAAAATCTACGGGGACACACTAGTCAAATTAATACCTTGGCGTTTAGCAGCGATGACCAGTCTCTGGTTAGTGGAGAAGAACAACAGGGTTTATTTAGCTGGAATCTAGACTTAGATAGTCTTTTAAATCGAGGATGCGATCGTTTGTCAGATTATTTGGCTAATAATCCTAATATTCAACCAAATGAACAAAAACTTTGCCAGTAAATTTTATTCGTCACTATTTGATTATTAAGGCGAACTCAATCTAATTATAGTCATATCTTTATAAAAAATATATTATTAATGAGTGTGGCAGTAAATTATTTAAACTCTTCTAACCTTTTAGACAGTTGATTAGCAATAATCAATGGATTGTCGAAGAATCTAACAATTTAATTGATATGGTTACCAACTATTTTTAATTTTAGAATTACAATTGCTAATTTCAAATTAGACTTAATAAATAGCGATCGCTTTAAAGACAATCTGCACCTATATATAGGGTAAGTAGAGCGATCTCCAAAGTTATCTCAGAGATCGCTTATTTAGTTTTTTCATTACAATGTTTAGGACAAAATTTAATCGCCAACGGAATAATAGATATTTGAGCCTTATTTTGGACTGAGATAACCAACAATAAATTAGGCTTTGAGAGCTTTTTTCAAAAACTGTCCGAACTATTGCACTAGTTATTTAGCATTTGCTAAAATCTCTTGGGCTAACTTATCAGGAACTTCTTGTAAATGAGTTGGTTTCCAGTTAAAAAAGTCGACCCCTAAAGTTAAGGGGCGATCGCTCTATTTAATTTTGCCGCTAATCATTTAGCATTTGCTAAGATTTCTTGTGCCAACTTGTCGGGAACTTCCTGTAAATGAGCTGGTTTCCAGTTAAAAAAGCCGACTCCTAAAGTTAAGGAGCGTAATTCAATAATAAAATTATGCATTTCAGCTTGAGGTAAATATCCTGTTACCGTATCCCAACTTTTCCAGTCAGCAATGCGATCATAACCCAAAATTTGTCCTCGCTTACCAGTAATGAGTTGTAAGGCTTTAGAAGTAAATTCATTAGGCACCGAAACCACAAGTTCTACCACAGGCTCTAACAATACGGGGTTACATTGGGTCATTCCTTCAGTCATTGCAATCCTAGCAGCCTGTTTGAATGCTTGTTCGGAGCTATCTACGGAGTGGTAAGAACCATTGGTTAAGGTAACATCCACATCCACGACAGGAAATCCTAGTGGACCATGCTGTAAATATTCACGAACCCCAGTTTCTACTCCAGGAATATATTGCCGTGGCACTACGCCGCCAACAATAGTTTGATGAAACTGAAAACCCAATCCTCGATTTAGGGGTTTGATGTCAAGATAAACATCCCCAAAAGCACCGTGTCCACCACTTTGATGCTTATAACGACCATGAGAATTCGTTGAACGCCGAATGGTTTCACGATAGGGTACCTGTGGTAAATTGGTACTCATAGGCAGATGATACTTGCGATCCAGACGAGCTAAAGCTACCTGGAGATGAACTTCTCCTTGTCCCCACAAAATGACTTCGCGAGTGTCGCCATGTTGTTCCCAGTGCAAAGAAGGGTCTTCTGTCAAAAGTTTATTCAAGGCACCGCTCAGTTTTACCTCATCCTGACGTTTTTGAGGCGCGATCGCTAAAGCATAGACAGGAGCAATTTTTTCTGCCTGCGGTAGCGGTTTTACGGCTTGTTCGGCATTAGTCAGGGTGTCTCCTGTAGCAGCATTCTCTAGCTTTCCTAGAGCGACAATACTGCCTGTTGCTGCCCGCTGCACAGGGATGTGCTGCTGTCCCTTTAATTGATAGATGCCGCTAGTTCTCTCCCCATTGAGAACCATTCCTTCAGTAAGTTCACCCTGCCAAACCCTGACTACAGATAAACGCCCTCCTTGATTGGTAAAGTAAGTTTTTAAAACCTGGACAATAGTAGTCTCTGATGCTGAATCTGTTTGCAGACCGCGACGTTGCGCAGTGACTTCAGGGGCAGGAGCTTCTTTAACTAAAGCATCTAACAAAGGTCGTACCCCAAAGTCCTGTTCTGCCATACCAAAAAAGACAGGTACAATTAAGTCTGCACTCAACTCTTGCTTAAGGTCTTGAACTATTTCGGCTTGGGGTGGTTCAATTTCTTCAATTAACTCCTCTAGCAGATGATCGTCAAAATCAGCTAGAGTTTCCAGCATCTCTTGACGGGTAGCTTGTTCCAACTCTCTTAATTCTGCGGGAAGAGGGATCGGATCGGCTGGTTGCTGCGGGTGATATTGATAAGCTTGTTCCGATACTAAATCAATATAGCCAATGCACTGTTCACCCTGATGAATTGGATACTGCTGTGGTGCTAAAGGACGACTCGAAACTTCTTTAAGTGCCTGAAGTAGTTCTTGGTAGCGATATGAACTACGGTCAATTTTATTAATAAATACTATATGAGGAATTTGCCAATCATCAAGAAACTTAAATAAAGGTGCTAGGGTTAAAACCTTATCCACCAGTGGCTCACATACCACTACAACTACCCCCGCACCAACTAAAGCATTATAGGTTTCTTGGATAAATTCTACTGAACCAGGACAATCTAGAAAAGTTAAGTTGATCCCTTGATGTTCGGTACTAGCAACAGATAACTCAACGCTCATTTGGCGATCGCGAGCCTCATGTGAGCTATCGCCGATGGTATTATGCTCCTTGATGCTTCCTTTGCGGGTAATCTGCTTGGTAACGAATAAAATACTTTCGAGTAGTGTTGTTTTGCCGCTAGAGTATGGTCCGACAATAGCCACATTACGAGTGTTATTGATGTTACTTTTATTCATAACTCAACCCCAGAATGATATTTATTTTTGCTATGAAGACGTTGTGCGATCAACTACTACTGTAAATCGCTCATTAAGTATTATTATCTCAACTCTTAAGCTTTTTATAGCAATCTCTGTAGCTTTCTTAATAAATAATTCCTAATGATTAATTTTAAGTTAAATATTAATCATTGATTGGCATCAATACTTGTAATAATTAGTCTTGATTTTGTGGTTAACATTATAGCGTTTCTCGTATTAATGAGGTACACCTTGGCTATGTTTGGTTAAGGGGTAAAGGGAAAGGGGAAAAGCAGCGTACTCCATGACTATGAGAATTGCTATAAACAGCAAAACTCAATTTATCTACACAAAACTATCATTTCTAATATAAATATAATTGAGTCAATTAATAATTTTTAACACCTATTCTAATAGTTAAAAAGACGGGATAAAGCGATCGCAATTCAAGCAATTTACAGGCGTTTTTAGTTAAATAGACTACGGTCGTAATTAGCTTTTTCGTAGCTATCAGCTTTTTTGTATTCGGTTATTTTGGTACACCCATTTTAAAAGTGCAGTAACTGCGATTTCAAATCTGATGCCAGCTACCATATTGGTTCTAAATCTAAGACAAATCCCGATAAGATGTCTTCTCCTGATAAGCTACTGGGCGCATTTGCGATCTCAACTTCCTGATGCTGATGATAAATTTCTACTTGCTGTTGCATAGGATTAATCAGCCAGCCTAACAACATTCCATTATCAAGATACTCTCTCATTTTCTCCTGAGTCTTAACTAAGTTATCGCTAGGAGAAAGTAACTCAACTGCAAAATCAGGACATAAAGGCAAAAATCTTTGTTGTTCTTGTTCAGTCAATGCATCCCATTTAGCTAGCGGTATCCAAGAAGCATCAGGGGATCTATTAGCACCATTAGGTAAGATAAAGCCAGTGGAAGAATCGAAAGCAATACCAGTAGCGTCGCTATCCGACCAATTAAACAATTGCTGTATTAATCTACCGTTACGATTACCAGTTTGTCCGCCTGTAGGGGGCATAATTACTAAATCTCCATTAGCATTGCGTTCGATCTGCAAATCGCGATTATTGACACACAGTTGATAAAACTGTTCATCGGTTAATTCAATAGATTGGAAATCGAGGGTAAAAGGGCGTTGCATCATTATGGGAGGGTTATGTTTGACGGGGAGATGGGGAGATGGGGAGATGGGGAGATGGAGACAAAGGACTTACCCGTATGTACTTGGAGGATACAAAATTAATTAAGACGACTATTAAGTTGCAAGAAGATCAACCATCTGTGTTTATCTAATTTTAATAAGAGATAGATGTTCGTTGTTCATTGTTCATTGTTCATTGTTCATTGCTCACTGTTCATCTGTGGACTGTATCGATTCTGCAACTGGTAACAACATTCTCGATTCAATACCCGACCAAGTTTTGCGCGTGACGCGACTAGCAGCTTGGTTTGACCTAATGATTAACAAATTACTATAAAGATAACTATCAAGGGTGTTTAATTCCTGTTGCTGATTGACTGACAAAAGATTGAGTAGAAGGCATCGAAAGCTTGAGAGGTAAAACGATTGGAGAGTTGACAAAGGGGAGAGGGAGTCAGCATTCTAAGATTAGATACCACTCACAATCCTAAAATACTGTGAAAAAAACTCCCGTCTTTACAATGCACTGAATCAATGGATGAGTCAACCAGTGGACTGGTCGCATCTGTGTCATCTTAAAACTTGTATCTGGATAATAATTGCCTTAATA
>JBCDDK010000024.1:0-68300 GCA_039180345.1 Cyanobacteria bacterium P01_G01_bin.39
CTTTAAATGAACTTATTAACGCTCAAACATCGAAAAAATTTTGATGTCAAGTTGCGATGCATGAAAATCTAAAAATCTTAAATTTGGCGATCGCCTGAAAAGAACAAATTCTACTTGACATTCAAGACAATCGCTTTAGGATAAATGATTTTGCCTACCTGCTTAGTAATACAAACCCGCGTAAAGAAAAAGGCGTAAGAGCCTAATTTTGCTTAACGCCTTGGTAACATACTTAGGTACTTTGGTTAATTTTATTGAACCATTAAGAAACTGAAATATAGGCGATCGCAATTAACATGACGTTAACTAGATAAAATACCCCTACCACCTGGGTTTCACTCCAACCACTTAGCTCAAAATGATGATGGATGGGCGCCATTTTAAATAATCGTTTACCTTTGCCGTCTGTACCTTTAGTTGCTTTAAAGTAGCTAACCTGAGCAATTACAGATAAAGATTCGACAAAGAATACGCCACTAATTAAGAATAATGCCCAAAGATTACTGCTGCTTAATCCTACAGCGGCTAAGGCTCCACCCAAAGCTAGAGAACCAGTATCTCCCATAAATACCTTTGCTGGGTTATGATTGTGTGCCAAAAAGCCCAAACAACCACCACTCAGACAGATACAAAAAACAGCTAATTCAGGATTATCTAACGCCAAAACTGCCGCCAGACCCAAAAAAGCGATCGCTCCTGTCCCCGCAGCTAGTCCATCGACTCCATCAGTCAAATTAGTAGCATTACTTTCAGCAGTCAGGACAAAGATTGCCAGAGGTAGAAATAACCAACCTAAAGACAGGTTAAATCCCCCTGGAAGATGAACGCTGGTAATAGAGGTAAATTCTTGCCACAACAACCATAAAGCAAAAAACAAACCAAATCCCACCTGTAAAGTTAGCTTCATCGAGGGGGAGATTCCCTTGTTAGACTGACGACGTAGCACCTGCCAATCATCAATCCAGCCAATGAAACCGTAGCTCAAAGTCACTAAACAAATAGCAGCTAGTTTGGGATGGCTAAAGTTATTGTCACTAAAACCAACCCAAAGCCAAGCTATAACTACGGCTACTGGAATAAAAAAAATTCCCCCCATAGTAGGAGTTCCCGCCTTTTTCAAGTGAGCCTGGGGACCATCTTCTTGAACCACCTGACCTGTTTTAAGCCTGTTGAGAATCGGAATTACCACTACTCCCAACAAGCCACATACCAAAGACGAAGCCACAAAAGGAACCAAGAAGAAGCCAAACTTTTGTCCTGGGATACTTGATCCAAATTCAACTGCGATTGCACCAAAGGTTAAAACACCTACTAGAGAAATTAGTAAAATTTTACCTGAGGGGTCAATTAATTTCTCTGTTGACAATGACTTAACACTCACAATTAAATTATGTTGAATTACGTTATAAAATTCAGCTATGTTGCAAAGTTGAACCTGAGGAACAATTTAGATGATAGTTTATATTTAAGCGAAACCAAGCAAATTAAGCTTTAGCTATTGCTGCTCAATTCCCTAAAGGTTTAATCATCATCATCATCAAAGTCATCATCATCTCCATCCATCAACACATCTAGATCGTCGTCGGATTTGACTTTTTCGGTTTCTACAGGTTCTCTGGGAATTAAACGGTTGTTAGCTTTGAGCCAATCTAAGAGAGAAGCTTCTTGTTTAAGGGGGATAACAATTGCTGGTTCATAGCGTGGTTCTTGAACCAAAGCGGGATTTTTGCGTTCCATATTACAATCAAAGAGTTTCTAACTATATTCAGACAATATTATCTGCTTGCAGTTTAATGATGAATCGACAAGAGACATAATTGTTAGGTATGTATCTTGGTTATTAATCATAATTACAGTCTAGTCTATGAATTATAGCCTACGATTAATTAAGCTTTTTGAAGAAAGACTGTTTTTTTTACAAGTTCAAATATATCAGGCTTTAATCTATATAAGGTAGAACTAAATTCAAATTAGACTCAGACTAGGGCGTCCGCCAAAAACTCGCTCAGTTTCAGGATTTTAAGTTCGATTTTCAAGATAATTTAAGATTATTTACCGCAACAAAATCGAATTAAGAACGTCAATGGCATAATATATATTCCCCTCAACGGTGAGTGAGCTGATTCCAATTGACAATAGCCAATGTAAATCAGCAAAACATCTCTGGTTCAGGCGGACAGCTATTGAACAGACAAATATACGCTATCCTCAATTTACTTTAATCAAATAATAAATCCTAGAGGCTGTGTGCTTATGACAGAAAAAGAAGAAAATCCTTTTGTTGAACTGGTAAAAACTTTAGTTTCCGCTGGGATTTTAGCGTTCGGCATTCGTGCTTGTGTTGCAGAGGCTCGTTTTATTCCTTCTGAATCAATGCTCCCCACTTTAGAAATAGATGATCGCCTGATTGTGGAGAAGATTAGCTATCGTTTCCGCAAGCCAAAGCGAGGGGATGTGGTAGTTTTCTCCCCAACGGATACTCTCAAAGAACAAAATTATAAAGAGGCTTTTATTAAGCGAGTAATAGGCATCCCTGGAGACGTAATTAAAATTGCCAACGGCGAGGTGTTTGTCAACAATCAAAAGTTAACAGAACAGTATATTTATGAAGCTCCTGAATATGATTATCCACCAATGACTGTGCCTTCAGGACAGTACTTTGTGCTGGGAGATAATCGCAATAATAGCTATGATTCCCATTATTGGGGATTTGTCCCTGAAGAAAATCTCATCGGTCGTGCCACAGTGCGTTTCTGGCCTCCTGATCGATTAGGTCCATTGGACGAACAACCCCTTTACCCAAAGCCTCAGTGATATAGCACTACTATTAAGTTACTCCTGGGATTTCATGAACAATACTTTACTTTTAGTTGCAATCAGGTTCCTAAAATGTTTAGTCTAATTAACGAAACATACTACTAACAGAACTAGCCTCGTGGATACGCCAGATAGCCTCTCCTAAAAGGCTGGCAACCGATAATACTGTCAACTGCTCAAACTTTTTCGATTCGGGAAGAGGAATAGTGTTGGTAACAATTACTTCTTTGAAAATACCGTTTGATAATCGCTCAACCGCAGGTTCAGAAAACACAGCATGAGTGGCACAGGCATATATTTCTTTAGCCCCCTCTTCCCGTAAAAGTTTTCCGCCAGCAGATAAAGTTCCTGCCGTATCTATCATGTCATCAACTAAGATTGCTGTTTTACCTGCAACATCACCAATCACGTTCATCACCTCTGCCACATTATGAGCTTGACGACGCTTATCAATGATTGCCAAGGGAGCATCATTGAGCTTTTTGGCAAATGCCCTGGCTCTGGCAACACCGCCAACATCAGGGGAAACTACAACCAAATCATCAAGCTGTTTTGTTAAAAGATATTCTAAAATAGCTGGAGAGCCATAAACATGATCGGTGGGAATATCAAAATAGCCCTGGATCTGAGCTGAATGAAGATCCATAGCCAAAACTCTGCTAGCACCAGCTTCGGTGAGCAAGTTAGCCACAAGTTTGGCGGTAATTGACTCTCGACCAGCAGTTTTGCGATCGGCTCTAGCATATCCATAATAAGGAATCACGGGAGTGATCTGACGGGCTGAAGCTCGGCGACAAGCATCAATCATAATCATCAACTCCATGAGATTATCATTCCCTGGATTACAGCATGGCTGAAGTAAATAGACATCAGCTCCTCGAATCGATTCTTGAATTTGAACGTAAAGTTCGCCATCAGCAAATCGTTTACGTATCATTGGACCCAAATCCATGCCAATATAGCGGGCTACTTCTTGGGCAAGTGGAACATTAGCAGAACCAGAAAACAATCTAAGACGATTGGAGTCTGATAAGAAGGGAGCCTGCTCCATCGACTGAGGCATTAAGGTAGTACTATAGCTCACGGCAAATATATTCAGGTAGGTTCAGGATAATCTTGTCATGGTTAAGACTGTCACTATGAGCAAAATCTGAATGTTTAGTTAAATACCAATGTTCCGATTTGACTCTAATAGCAAGATGTCTCAAAAAAACAATACGGAAAGTAATTTTGTCAAAAACTAAGCAAAATTAAATTTACCTTAGCTTTTTCTTAAACTTTGAAGTTTAATTTTGTTTATCTCTATACTAAAACTTTATGGCTACATTGTATTTTTTTTCATGATATTTAGCATCGGTACATCTTACTATCTGATGTTACGCACCAATTGATTGGCGAGGATTGGGTAAGGGGTAAAGGGTAAAAAATTATTATATTTTCATAGCCTATTGAAACTACTAGCTTTTCGTACATGCGAGACAGCGCGTAGCGCACAAAGGAACTCTTCGGTTCTAAGGACGTAATCTGGACAAAGGGCTTTGCTCACATGTGTTCTTCCAGATGTTGACTATAGTAAATACTATCAATTCTTAACCTGACCTAATCTTGGTATTGTAGAAAAGGACACGGGTGCGCCCACAGGTGGCGCACCGTGAGCTGTCCGTACAGAAATCGAGAACAAGACTACAGATAATAAAAGCTTAAGTTATGGTCGCCTTAATGATTGCAGGTACTGACACAGATGTCGGAAAAACTTTTGTGACGATCGCTTTAGCTGTTTACTGGCAAAAATATCGTTTAAATCAAACTAAGCAGGTTAAGAATCTTTTAAGCATATTTAAACTAATGCAAACAGGGGTTGGTGATGTTGAACTGTATCAAAGTCTGTTTGGGGATGCCCCAGGCATAGAAGTCTTCCCCCCACTACGTTTTGCTGCTCCCCTAGCCCCTCCTGTTGCGGCGGCAAAGGAAGGTAAGATGATTAATCTAGGAGAAGTTTGGCAGCGATTTAGCGAGGTGTCGTCAAAGTCTGAGCTGGTTTTAGTAGAAGCTTTAGGGGGATTGGGTTCTCCTGTTACAAATGAACTAACAGTAGGTAATATCGCGGCAGACTGGCGTTTACCCACAGTATTGGTAGTACCTGTCAAGCTAGGTGCGATCGCAAATACTGTAGCCAACGTGGCTTACGCCCGTAGTTTGAATATAGATCTTAAGGGGATCATTCTTAACTGTTCTCAACTGGAGGCAGTAGGCAGAATAGAAGACTTAACGCCCATAGATATGATTCAGTCGTTGACTCAAGTACCTGTAATTGGAACTCTTCCTTATACCAAAGATTGGCAAAAAAGCGATCGCATTGCCCAAAAGGTGGCAAATTGGGACTTGGAATTGATTCTACCTACAACCAAATCATTTGCAGTTAAAAGCTAAGAAGCTAAAAGTTATTAAATCAAAACGAAGCTTACTAAGATTATGCCCAATGTATTCTATAAGTAATAAAAGAATACTCTTGGAATCTATACTGTGGGCAAGCTTTGGCAAGGGAGAAGAGAATTAGCATTTAGGGGATTTGCCTCGAAATGTTTGACTTGGCTATTGGTATTTCTGCTCACCTTTGTATTTACCGTAAGCTGGGGATATGCTCAGGTTGATCCTTCAGTTGCGCCCCAACCCTGGCAATTAAGGGGGATTCTAGCCGCATTAGACGATAGCGATCCACAAATTTGGGCTTTAGCTTTGGATAAGTTATCGGAATACAAAATAGATGAAATTAAACCACTACTAGAAATTTCTGAAGATAAATACAAGCGAATTGTAGAACTATTGGACTACAAACAAGAACCTCAAATTCAAAGTGCTGCGGTTTATGTATTGGGAGAAATCGGAGCCAAAGAACAGGCTGATAAAATAGCGACTCTCTTATCCTCGTCTAATGATTCATCGGTTCAAACATGGGCGGCAATAGCATTAGGAAAAATAGGAGCTAAAGAATATGCCGATAGTCTAGTAACTGTATTAACGAATCCTTGTGCTTCAAATGTTCAAAGTGCTGCGGTGGCTTATGCACTAAAGAAATTGGGAGCAGAAGAATATGCCGAGCAAATAGCTACTTCTCTTTCTTCAAATTATTCGTGGATTCAAGAATGTGCGGCAATAGTTTTGGGACAAATGAAAGCTAAAGAATATGCCGATGAATTAGTAACTCTCTTAGCCACTTCTTATGATTCATCGTTTCGTGGGGTCGTGGCAATAGCATTAGGAGAAATGGAAGCTAAAGAATATGCCGCTCAAATAGCTAATCTCCTTTCCTCTTCAAACGTTCAAGTTCAAGAAGCTGCGGTAATAGCATTAAGGAAAATGAAAGCTAAAGAATATGCCGATAAATTAGTAACTCTCTTAGCCACTTCTTATGATTTAAACGTTCGAGAAGCTGCGGCAGTAGCACTAGGAGAAATGGAAGCCAAAGAACAAGCTAATAAATTAGTAACTCTCTTAGCCACTTCTGAGAATATATCGGTTCAAACATCGGCGGCAATAGCATTGGGGCGAATGAAAGCCAAAGAATATGCTGCTCAAATAGCTGCTCTACTTTCTTCTCAAAATACATCGGTTCAATATTCTGCGGTAGTGGCACTAGGACAAATGGGAGCCCAAGAATATGCCGAGCAAATAGCTTCTCTCCTTTCCTCTAATACTGTTTTTGTTCAAACATCGGCGGCAATAGCATTGGGGCAAATGAAAGCCAAAGAATATGCCGAGCAAATAGCTGCCCTACTTTCTTCTACTGATAAACCATCTCCACGTCCTCCTTCATCTATAAATATTCCTTCAGTTCAAGGTGGTTTATTATTTCAAATAGTAAACAACTTTCCTAATACTTCGCAACCTCAAATTGATAATCCATTCCGCCAATTTGATATAAATGTTCAAAGTGCTGCGGCAATTGCATTAGGACAAATGGGAGCAAAAGAACAGGCTGATAAATTAGTAACCCTCTTAGGCACTTCTAATGATACAAATGTTCAAAATGCTGCGGCAATTGCATTAGGACGAATAGGAGCAAAAGAACAGGCTGATGAAATAGCGACTCTGTTAGGCACTTCTAATAATTCAAATATTCAGAGTGCCGTGGCTGATATCCTGGGAGAATTAGATATAGCTAATAAGTCAACAATACTAACAATATTAAATTCAGTTTATAAAAATCAATGGCTATCATCAACTAATCGTTTTCTAGCTTATTTTCTCAGTGATGCTAATGAAGAAACTCTAACTCTAATCAAATGGTTGGGTTTACCTCAAGAATATCCAGATCTAGAAAAACTCGGTCATGAGCAAGCAGTCAAAACCCTCGACGTTTTTAAGCAAGCATGGCAACCAAGCGAATCCCTTCCCCGCCTTCGTAATGATTTAGAAAAGCAAATTGCTAAAGTTGTTAAGCAAGGTAAGTGGCAGTTTCAGGATATTGTTTTACTGCAATCTCATTATCAAAATCTTCAAGCGATTAATTCTACCCATGCTGATGCAGTCAAAGCAAAGATCACTAATTTACAGGGATGGAAATGGATTTTTGCTGCTAGAAATATTTTACTAACCCACTTTGGTTTCTGGGCGCTGCTAATATTTGCCTATCCTAAATCACCACAAATTCAAGCGATCTTTTTCTGGAATCCTTGGGTAAGGCGGATTATTGGTTTAGGTTATGTAGAGTTTTTGTTAACCTGGATTCCGTTTATTCGTTCTCGTTTATTTGCACCATTCAAAGAGTCTCTTTTAGCTGATGCTAAGTTAGGTTATGCGGATTTGGATACTTATTTTCCTGATTCTTCGGTAAAAATTGAGGCTTCAGGTAAAACTCAACCACTGTCAATAGCCATTCCTCAACTAAAGGGACAAGTAATTTTACAGGGAGAGTCGGGGTTAGGAAAATCTCTCTTTCTACGCCATCTAGTTAAAAACTCGCAACGGATTACAGTTTATTTAACTGCCGACAGATGTACTAAAGGCGTAATAAAAGCGATACAGAACAAATTGAAGGGCAAAGCAAAGGATCATAATTTCCTGCGTAATCTGATCTATAGTGGCGCTATGGATATCTGTATTGACGGTTTGAATGAGGTTGATGCGGATACTAGAGCGAATATTAAACAGTTTGTGGAAGATTATTTTAAAGGCAATATTATTATTACTACTCAGCCTTTAGAGTGGAAACCTCCTGCTACGGCAAAGATATATATTCTGCAACCTTTAGCAAAATCGCAAATTAAGGAATTTCTCCTGTCTCGTCAATCTCAGTTAGCTGCGGAAAGTACATTAAGTAAGAAAGAGTTTGAGGGTGCCTGTTTGGATTATCTGGCTAAGGCTTTTGATAGTCGTCTTTCTACTGAGGAATTTGCGGATATGCGGCAGATTCTTTCTAATCCGATGGATTTAACTATCTTGAGTCAGATTATCGCTAGTGGCGAATCCCCAGACATCTTTAGCTTACAACAACAGCAATATGAGTTAATGGCAGAAGATTACAAAAGCATACAGCTTGAACAATTTCCTTTAGACAGGTTTTCGGAACATGCTTATCAGATGCGGTTAGATAATTTACCTTTATCTGAGTCGGATTTTCTGGAAGAATTACAGTGCATGGAACGTCATAAGATGATTATCTGCCAGCAATCTCTTAATGCGGCTAACGAACCTGTTAGGGAATGGAAGTTTCGCCATGACAAAATTTGGGAATTTTTTGCTGTACAGGCATTTTTGAAGTATGAAGATCGCCCAAGTAAACACATACAAGATTCTCGTTTTCGTGGGGTTTACTTTTTGTTAGTCAATTTACTATCCCTAGAAGATGCAGAAATATTACGGGAAGAGTTGATTCAATATGCTGCCGATACTGGAAATCATACCGTGAGCGATCGTTTTGTGCAGCTATTGCGGACTAGAAAAGCCAAATCAGTTACCAATCAAACTGGCTAATAAAATTGCAGTACATCTCAAATTAATTAAGCTGTTCATCATTTAAACTGCATATTATTCAATTAGACAAGATGCAGTTCAATATTCTCCCTGTCTCCCTGTCTCCCAAAACAAGCAAATCAAATGCGTGACAGCTTACCAACAAGCTAACCTTGCCTTTCCTGAATAAGCTGAACTACCATGTCCGTAAATATCGGGTCGTCAATTCGTTTTGCCGCTTCAATCAAAATATCCGATTCTGGCTGGGGATCTTCTGCCGTTCTGCGAGGAACAGCTACCAGCAACGACAGATGAGAAATCAAACGGTCTAATTCGTCTCGCATTCGAGAACGCTTGGCATATAACAAGCTAGCCGTACGGCGTATGGAACGTTCTCTTTCTAGTTCTAGAAGTAAGATATCTCGCTTCGACGGCTCATTCATCGCTTTATTCTCAAGATATGACGGCAGGAGAATCTTTTCCTCGCTCTTATATAGCTGCTGCCAAAAGACTCATATCAGCATTAAAGCTAATTAGAATCAAATTGGAAAGTCTTGTATAAGTTAAAACATAGTTACGTTACAGTTCTATATTCCTTGTTAAATATCGCAACTTTTGCCGCAATGAATTTATCTATTATGAGCCTAGGTAGAAAATACTATTTAGTTAACTCAAAAGTCTGAAAATCTATACTTACTGATTGTGGTGCAATTTCCCATAAAAGATTAAATAAAGCGTCTTAAAATAGTGTATTGCTAAGTTTTTCTACTACTCAAGGCAAACCCCGCAATAAAAATGCCCCTCGGATAGTTCCGAAGAGCAGTGCTTATAAAAAGGTAATATAAAGTTTTTTTTAAAGATCTCCACCGCGTAAAGCCAGCAAAAATATTACCACAGGACCAGAAACCATAATCAACGTGACACAAAGCAATTGAAAGATGACGGTGAAGTTAATATTACCAAAAACACTAAAAATGTTGCTTAAAAAATCCATTTTTTCTCCTACAAGTTTACCAAAACCAGATCTATAAAATTATGGCTAAATTAATCAAGCCATTATCTATAATACCTGGTCAAGATCTGCTGTTTCTCAGTAACGATATAAAAATATATAAACATTTATTACGCCACTGTAAGATAATCTTAAATTAATATGACAATAAACTCAATTATGGTGTGGTGCAACTTTTTAGCTGCACTCCATTTATCTAGCCAGAGAGGCTGTTGCGAAATAAAAATAAAGTAGTTTTGCTCTCGACTTGAATTTTCATCCATAAGCTCGAACCATGACAAGTTTTGTTAAACAAAGCTTAGTTGTCAATTTAGCTGATTAATTTTCCTGAATATAAATTTTGTGTAAAGTAAATATTTTTACTGCTTAAAGATTTGCTACGTTTGGGCATATTTTTTAGCTCGTCTTGAAAATAGGTTTAGACTTGTAAGTCATACTGTGACTGTAATTGTGTTTCTTGCGGAAAATTAATTTAATTTAAATTTAGTTTTAGGTATCAAGAAATAATATTGCTTATGTCATAAGATTTAAACGTATATATATGTTAGATATCAGCTTACAGATAAGTAGCTGATGAATTTTCACTTTATCCAGGCTTGTTAATCAACATGAAAACCACATACTTATCGGCATTATTAGTAGCTATGGGAGCTATGACTCTAGCAACTTCCACTTCTGCTAATCCCTCAGAGGAACCGCAACTCAACTTTTCTTGCCAGTTGACTGAAGGTGTCCACACAACCGTAGCAAGATCTCCCGAGAGCGAGACTCAATTACCAATCTTTCATTGGAAAAAGGAAGCTTTGGCATCCAAATCCACCGATAGTCCTGAGCAGCTTTGTAATATAGTTTCCGAAAAGCTAGAAAACTACTCTAGTCAAGGTTACGATTTATCCAGTATTAATTTCGTGGGAACTGTAGTACAGGATGAGCTACCCGTTATTTGCGCCAACGCTCAAGAGAATGGCTGTAGTAAAATTTTGCTGACATTGAAACCAGTCAAAGAAGTAGATCCCGCAATTGTCGCTAGTGATGTGGTCGATTCAATTCTGGACAAGAATTTACAACCTCAAAAATCGGAATCTAGAGCTAGAGGGGTACAGTCAATTTCTTATCAAGTAGATTTTTGGAGTTTACTAGGCTTGAGACCTAAGTTTTTGAGCAAGTAGTTGACCCTCAAGGTTCTACCTTAAAAGTTATGAACTTAGTTATACATTTGACTAGTATCAAATCATCTAATTCAATTTTTCTTCTACGTTCTTTAGAAGAGTAGATGTCGGAGTATAATCGCGATTTAACTTAAGAGATTCTTCGCAATGTGCTTTGGCATCTTGATATTGTTCTAATTCATACAAGGCTCGGCAAAGCTGAGTCCAGGCGAGGAAGTAATCTGGCTTGATTCTTAATACCTGCCTTGTGGCACTAATGGCTTCTTTAGGTTGTCCTAGTCTTAACAACACTTGCCCTTTATTAAACCAGCCACGATAGAATTCGGGGTCTACGGCGATCGCCTGATTGTATTCTTTTAAAGCGTTTTCATACTGTTTCAGGTCGAATCTAGCTAGTCCACGGCAATTCCAAGCCTCAGAAAAATCTGGAGCCACGTCTGTTGCCTGAACACAAGAGGAAAACTTCTCCAAATGTCTACCTAGCTTTCCTTGAGCAAAACCTTTGTTTGTCCAGGCTTGAGCAAAATCATCACGACTAGCAAGGGCTTTGTCAAATGCACCTATAGCAGCCTCATATTCTCCCGCTTTGATCAGAGAGTTGCCTTGATTATAGTTTTTTAACGCCTGTAAAGCCCGCCAGATATTAGGAGCAAGAAATAACAATCCTAAGCTTAATGGTAAAACGACAAACAACAACAGTCTTTTCGAACCTGTTGATTTTGTTGGTGTAGGTAAACTAACAGCAACAGGTTCATTTGCAGCAGATTTGCTCGAATCTTCTTTGTGTGGATTACGGAGATCTTCTAATGCTTCATTGGCATTGCGATAGCGCTGTAGAAAGTCATTCCGCACCATTTTGTCAAGGACGTGAGCTAACTCTTCACTACAGTTGGGAGCGCGATCTCGCCACTTAATTTCACCCGTATCGTGATCGCGGGGTAGCTGGTCGGGATGAAACCCTGTGATAGCTTGAATTGCCGTGACACCAAGAGCGTAAATATCGCTATTAAAACGAGGATCTCCTCTTTGTTGTTCACTCGCCATGTAGCCTGGAGTACCGATTGCCACAGTTAAAACATTTCCCTGTCCTTCGGTTAGGGTCATATTGGTAATTTCTTTAACTGCGCCAAAATCGATTAAAAAAATCTTGCTGTCTGAAGCCCGACGAATTAAATTTGAAGGTTTAATATCCCGATGAATAACATTATTTTGATGCACGAATGAAAGAATTTTTAAGACATCGATTAAGAGTCTTTTCACCTTGACTTCTTGCCAGCGCACTCCTGGAACAATTTCCGTTTGGCTGAGATCTTTGCCTTCAATATACTCTTGTACCAAATAGAACTCTTCATTTACCTCTAGGTGTGCCAGCAAGCGCGGTATTTGGCGATGACCATTAAGTTTGTATAGTACTTTTGCTTCATTATCAAATAATCTTCTGGCAGTTTCTAAGACAAAATCCTCATTAGATTGCGGCTGTAACTTTTTTACCACGCATCGAGGGGGCGGATCTCCAGGAAGATGAGTATCTTCAGCTACATAAGTTTCGCAAAAGCCTGTAGTTCTAAGGCAATCGGTTACTCGGTAGCGTCCTCCTATTAGCTCATCAGACATAAGATTTAATCATAAAATAGGTTTACCAAAATTTAGCGATCGCATATTGCCATTAGCATCAAAAATTATTGTAAGCAGAATTTAGGAAACTAGCTCCTCAGCGACGAGGCAACTTTAACAATAAGCGACAAATTTAGAAATTACCAATTGCTAAGATAATTGCTTGATGTCACAGGTGAAATTACTGAGCGGTCAACGTTTCGAGGCAACCTCGAAACTACGCCCACTAAATGATCATCAATATACAAGACTATATCAAAGGATTTTTGATCAAACATCATTTTTTGAGTCTGCTTGATTTGAGTCAAAGATCACCTCAGAGCAAGAGCGAACTCATTTTGAGGGACTAGAAATCTGGGTTTAATTGCACTTGCTCTATAATTTACCTCAAGCAAATTTTAGTTTAGTAATTAGCAAAATTGGTAAACAATCATGATTGCCGATTGTACTTTTTAGGCTTCAAAGTGTTTAATGATCGCCTGAGCAAACTCCGAGCATTTTAGTGGTGGTTCTACTGGCGGAGTCATCAACCTCGCCAAATCGTAAGTCACCTCACCATCTGCGATCGCTTTAGCCAAGCCAGCTTGAATTAAATCTGCCGCTTCTTGCCACCCCATAAATTCCAACATCATAACTCCCGAGAGGATCACTGAACCTGGATTGATGCGATCTAGTCCCGCATGTTTAGGGGCTGTGCCATGAGTGGCTTCAAAAATAGCGCAGGTGTCACCGATATTCGCTCCAGGACTCATCCCTAATCCGCCAACAATAGCGGCGGCGGCATCAGAAAGATAGTCCCCATTCAAGTTCATAGTTGCCAAGATCGAATATTCATCAGGGCGGGTTTGAATTTGCTGAAAAATGCTATCAGCAATACGGTCATTGACCATGACCATATTTTTCCATTTACCTCCTCCATGAGTCTCCCCAATCTGCTTCAGAACATCTTGCACTTCTTGACAAATCTCAGCCTGTTTTTCAGGTGTTAAGGAATCGTACCCAGGATCAATTTTACGGGCGTTGGCTTCAATGCTGAGGTTGGTATTAGCCTCTTGGTTGCTTAAAATCCAAGATTCTCTCTCAGTTATACAGACATCACGAAATTCGCTCTTGACCAACTCATAACCCCAGTCACGAAAAGCACCTTCAGTATATTTCATGATATTACCCTTGTGAACTAGAGTAACTTGCTGTTTTGCGGGGGGAAGAGTTAAAGCCTGCTGAATTGCTTTTCTAACTAGGCGTTGCGAACCAGTTTTACTAATCGGCTTAATGCCAATCCCAGCATCCAGAGGAATTTGCTTGTTACCATGTTCAGGGGTGCTGGGAATAAGCTCCTGATTGAGCAAATTAATTAACTTACTGCCAATTTCATCTCCTTGCTTCCATTCGATCCCCAAATAGATGTCTTCAGTATTTTCGCGATAAACAATGAGATCTAACTTTTCAGGATACTTATGAGGTGAAGGTGTTCCTTGATAATAGCGAGAGGGACGAACACAGGCATAGAGCTGAAATATCTGACGCAATGCTACATTAAGGGAGCGAATACCACCGCCTATAGGAGTAGTTAGAGGACCTTTAATAGCAATGCCATACTCTTTGATGGCATCGAGGGTATCTTGGGGTAGATACTGATAGGTTCCATACTTTTCACAAGCTTCGTCCCCTGCGTAAACTTTAAACCAATTGATTTTGCGTTGCTCTCCATATGCCGCTTTCACCGCAGCATTTATGACCATTTCTGTAGCTGGCCAAATATCAACTCCAGTTCCATCTCCACGGATAAAGGGAATAATTGGGTCGTCAGGAACAATCGGTTTTCCTGCTTTGAAAGTAATCTTAGAGCCAACATTAGGAGTAGTAAGTTTTTCGTACATAAAACTTTGGTCAAGAACGATACTGAATATAGCTACAGTACAATTAAATTGCCTTGACTTGAAAATAGCAAAATTACCTATTTGATATCTGCTCAGAAAAAACCATAAATTAGATTGATGAGCAATTTTAATTTAAGTTTAAGATGTATAACCATATTTAGATGAGCAAAAATACCGATAATTAGCGCAGCGCATTGCGCGTAAGCGCTGGGTGACCACGTTCGAGCAGTATAATTTATGACCGATGAAAAAGATTTTAGTAGTAGATGATGATCTGACCTTACGCAAGGTGTTGCAGAACTCCTTAGAACAAAAAGGATATCAAGTAACTTCTGTCGGTTCAGGTCAAGAAGCGTTAACAAAATTTACCCAAGACATACCCGACTTGATTGTGTCTGATGTTTCCATGCCTGAAATGGATGGTTTTGAGTTTTGCCGTCAATTGCGATCACAACCTTCAGGTAAATTAATTCCCTTTATCTTTCTTTCAGCTTTAAACGAGGTGGACGACCGTATTCAAGGTCATACCAATGGAGCAGATAGTTATTTGACTAAACCTTTCGCTATGAAAGAGCTATTAGCTAATATAGAAGCCCTGATTGAGCGATCGCGCAGAGTTCACGCCGAAATCATCCATTTAATTGAGCAGCTGGCAAATTCTCAAATAACCAATAATTTGCCAGCAAAGAGCGATAATGCAACTCCAGCATCCGCAGCCATAGCAAAAACTACTGTTACCGCCCCTTCTCCCAAACCCTTACCTCTGACTCCTGCAGAAGAAAGAGTTTTTTGGGAAACTATTCAGGGGTATACCAACAAACAAATTAGTGAGCGTTTATTTATTAGTCCTCGAACTGTTCAAACCCACCTAAGTAATATTTTAAGTAAGCTTAATTTAAGCAACAGAACGCAATTAGTACGCTTTGCTTATGAGCAAGGATATGAAAAGGTATGATCTGCCTAGTTTAATATTACGTCAAATCACGCTGACGGTCACAGGGCATCAGAGCTGCGCAGGGGAGTCTAACGACTTGCTATCGCAACCGCAAACGGCGCGATCCGTCCCTCAGCGTTGGCGAGACCAAGGGCTTGCCATCATCTGCTGCCAATAACACCCACTAAATTAATTAATCGTTAATCTCAGATATCTGGGCTAGGAAATCATGATACTATTGCCTTAGTAATCTGTAAGTAGAAACACTTAATAAGTAACCTGAGTGTATTTACCATCAACTTACTTAAAACTCATACTATATCAAAGTGACAGGCATTGAGCTGTAGGGAAATAATACATGCAGAACATTAGCAGCATAAGCCATCCTATATACACAGAATCAGCCAAAAATCAGTTAAAAATAATTCCTCAACTACTAGAAACTGGTGAAGCTGGTTTGAATACGCTGATGGACTGGATGCTCTTTAGTAAAGATCAGAGTAGTAACTTGGCTTTAGGTAAAGCCTATCACGCTCTTTATCTCGACAAAAGTTCTCCAGTTCAAGAGTTCTTGGATTCTAATTTTCCCGATGGCGTTGTCCCATTGAATTCTGAACAGGATATTGATTATTTGCCATTACAACAGCTACTAGCACAGCAAGATTTTCAACAAGCCGATGTCGTAACCTTGCAGAAGATGTGTGAATTAGCAGGGACAGCCGCTATAGAACGTAAATGGATCTATTTTACTGAGGTGGTTAACTTTCCCATCACAGACTTGCAAACATTGGATAGATTATGGTTAATGTCCTCTGAAGGAAAGTTTGGATTTTCTGTCCAAAGGCGCATTTGGTTGTCGGTGGGTAAAGATTTTGCTAAATTGTGGACTAAAATCAACTGGAAGACGGAAAATTCTTGGACTCGCTATCCTCAAGAATTTATTTGGGATTTGACAGCCCCTTCAGGTCATTTGCCATTATCTAATCAGTTGCGAGGAGTTAGAGTAATTGATGCTATTTTTGCTCATCCTGCCTGGTCAACCAAAGACTAAATACTTTAAGTTATTGAAACGACACATTAACTATTGGCAACTCATAGAAAATAGCTTTACGTGTATTCTTTGCCAGGAAGAGTAATTTTGCTTAGTGTCAGAATTGCTTGAGTAATTAGCAGACAGTAAAAAGTTATTAAATGTAGATAAAGGGAATACCATTTGTGTGGTCGAGAAACTATACAATAAAACGCTAGCAGTATCCATTAGGCAAGAGACAGACTAATATGCCCCGTCGCGACGATCTCCATAAAATTTTACTTCTAGGTTCAGGTCCAATTGTCATCGGACAAGCTTGTGAATTTGACTATTCTGGTACACAAGCTTGTAAAGCGTTGCGAGAAGAAGGATACGAGGTGGTTTTGGTTAATTCCAATCCTGCCTCAATCATGACCGATCCCGAAATGGCAAATCGTACCTATATTGAGCCCCTCACTCCAGAAATGGTAGCCAAGGTAATTGCCAAAGAAAGACCAGATGCCCTGTTACCCACTATGGGAGGGCAGACTGCTCTTAATGTGGCAGTATCATTAGCCAAGAGTGGCGTACTGGAAGAATATGGTGTGGAGTTGATTGGAGCAAAATTACCTGCGATTGAAAAAGCAGAAGATCGGCTGTTATTTAAAGAGGCAATGGTAAAAATTGGCGTACCGATGTGTCCTTCAGGTATTGCTAATAATTTGACAGAAGCTAAAGAGATAGCAAAAGAAATAGGTAGCTATCCTCTGATTATTCGCCCTGCTTTTACCTTAGGGGGTACTGGAGGCGGTATTGCCTATAACCAGGAAGAATATGAGCAAATTTCAGCGGCAGGTATTGATGCGTCTCCTGTAAATCAGATTTTGGTTGATAAGTCGTTATTAGGCTGGAAAGAATATGAACTAGAAGTAATGCGCGACTTGGCAGATAACGTGGTGATTATCTGTTCAATTGAAAATATCGATCCCATGGGTATACATACGGGGGATTCGATTACTGTTGCTCCTGCTCAAACCTTGACGGATAAAGAGTATCAGCGGCTGAGAGACTATTCTCTAGCAATTATTCGCGAAATTGGGGTGGAAACAGGCGGGTCTAATATCCAGTTTGCCATTAATCCGATTAACGGTGAGGTAATTGTCATTGAAATGAATCCTCGGGTATCTCGTTCTTCAGCCCTAGCGTCTAAAGCGACAGGGTTTCCCATCGCCAAATTTGCGGCAAAATTAGCCGTGGGTTATCGGCTGAATGAGATTGATAACGATATTACCCAGAAAACTCCTGCTTCATTTGAGCCGACCATTGATTACGTTGTCACCAAGATTCCTCGCTTTGCTTTTGAAAAGTTTCCTGGAACTAAGCCAATTCTAACGACGCAAATGAAATCGGTTGGAGAAGCGATGGCGATTGGCAGAACCTTCAATGAATCATTCCAAAAAGCCCTACGTTCCTTAGAAACTGGTCGTGCTGGCTTTGGTTGCGATCGCCAAGAAACCTTACCTTCAATTCCCCACATTCGCTCAAGTTTGCGTACCCCCAACCCAGAGCGCATTTTCAGTGTTTATCAGGGTTTAAAACTGGGCATGACCCCAGAAGAAATTCATCAGCTAACGGCGATCGACATCTGGTTTTTGGATAAGATGCAGGAGTTGCTGCTGACGGAAAAATTTCTTAAGGGAACTAAGCTGGATAAAATTTCCGCCTCGCAAATGCGTCACGTTAAGCAACAGGGCTATAGCGATCGCCAAATTGCTTTTGCCACTAAGACCAGCGAAGACCAAGTACGGTCTTATCGCAAGGAACTAGGAATTGTACCTGTCTATAAGCTGGTGGATACCTGTGCTGCCGAATTTGAAGCTTATACTCCCTATTACTACTCCACATATGAATCAGGAGAGTCAGAAGTTACCCCCTCAGATAAATCGAAAGTGATGATCTTGGGTGGAGGACCAAATCGTATTGGACAGGGTATTGAATTTGATTACTGCTGTTGTCATGCTGCTTATGCTCTGACTGGGGCAGGATACGAAACCATCATGGTTAATTCCAACCCTGAGACTGTATCTACTGACTATGATACTAGCGATCGCCTTTATTTTGAGCCTTTAACTAAAGAAGATGTCTTAAACATCATTGAAGCGGAAAACCCCGCAGGAATTATTGTCCAGTTTGGAGGGCAAACTCCCCTGAAGTTAGCTGTCCCTCTAGAGCAATATTTGCAAAATTATCCTGAGACCAAGATTTGGGGAACAGCACCAGATTCTATCGATGGGGCTGAAGATCGCGAAAGATTTGAGCAAATATTACGGAAGTTAGATATTACTCAACCTCCTAACGGCATCGCCCGTAGCTATGAAGAATCCCTCAACATTGCCAATCGAATTTCTTATCCTGTGGTAGTTCGTCCTTCCTATGTGTTGGGGGGTAGAGCCATGGAAATTGTCTACTCCGATGCCGACCTTAAGCATTACATGACCTATGCGGTGGAGGTAGAACCCGATCATCCCATTCTGATTGATAAATTCTTAGAAAATGCGATCGAGGTTGATGTCGATGCCCTCTGTGACCACGGGGGTAAAGTTGTCATCGGTGGCATTATGGAACACATCGAGCAAGCTGGAGTACATTCAGGAGATTCGGCCTGTTCTATTCCCTATAACTCCTTACCAGAATCTGCGATCGCCACCATCCGCGACTGGACAAGAAAGCTGGCTCAAGCTCTAAAAGTAGTGGGCTTAATGAACATTCAGTATGCGGTGCAGGGAGAGCAGGTATATATCATCGAAGCAAATCCGCGAGCCTCCCGAACGGTTCCCTATGTATCAAAAGCTACTGGTGTCCCTTTAGCTAAAGTGGCATCGTTGGTTATGTCAGGAAAAAGCTTAGAGTCTTTGGGTGTAACCAAGGAAACTATTCCCCAACATATTGCTGTTAAAGAGGCAGTACTACCATTCAGCAAATTCCCCAGTACCGATACACTCTTAGGGCCTGAAATGCGCTCCACAGGTGAAGTAATGGGGATTGATCAAGATTTTGGCAAAGCCTTTGCTAAAGCGGAAATTGGTGCAGGGGTAGAATTAGCCTTAACAGGAACAGTATTTGTCTCTGTGAACGAACGAGATAAAACCGCAATTGTGCCTGTGGTCAAAGATTTCATTGATTTGGGCTTCAAAATTGTGGCAACCGCAGGAACTCAAAAAGCATTACAGGCAAATGGCATTCCAGATGTCGATTTAGTACTGAAACTGCATGAAGGTCGTCCCCACGTGATTGACTCCATTAAAAATAACCAAATCCAGCTTATTATCAATACTCCCACTGGTGAAGAATCTCAAACTGATGCTCAGCTAATTAGAAGGATGGCATTGGACTATAGATTACCTATCATTACTACTATTGCGGGGGCAAAAGCTACTGTAGCGGCTATTCGCTCGTTACAGTCTGAGCCTTTAGAAGTAAAAGCATTACAGGAATATATTTCTTAATAGTAGCTTAGACTGGCAGTTATTGTTAGACAACAACTTCATTGGTTTGAAGAAGTGAACGCAGGTTCCTCTCCCTACAAGGACGGGGTAATGCTCACAGCCTATTTTAAACCTTCAACCTCTCAAAATTTAGTTGGATTAGCGATCGCTTTAATCTTTATTTTAAGATTAGGCGATTTTTTAATATAGTTAAGTTGGTAATAGCAATTTGATGTTGCTTCATAATGATCTAAATATTGGTCGAATAACTCTGCGTTGATCTTCACCACGTATACCCATTTTTTAGTTCTCTTAATTGTTGTTTAATTGTTGAAGCGAAAAATAATTAGTTCCAAACTAATTCTTGAATATGAATTTCGTAACCTAAACGGTGGGTAGGTAAAACGGTTACCAAAAAGCCATTTTGGACAAAAGCATTGGCTACATTTCCTCTCATAGATAAAAGACTAGCTCCTGCACTAGAGGTAAGACCATACACTTCTACAATTGCACCATCGACAAAACCACCATGAGTAGGGCGCATAATAACTAGGATATTGTCGCTCAGTGACACTTTTCCCCTAAATTGCTGAGTTCTAGTAGAACCGGTCTCGTTAACTCTAATCAAGGTCGATGTTGGTTTATTAGGAACATCTTCATCTCCATAACGATCACCTCTTTGATGATTGCGATCGCCAACTACCGCAAAACGTTCGTTCAGGGCAACAGTATTACCTAGATAAATATTTGGCGCGGCTAATTTTTCTGGTTCTTTATCTAGTTCATCAAGGTTATATAGCCAAGCACCTCTTTCTTCTATAGCCGAAGGAGAACCGACTAAAAGTAGGTTCTTATGATGAGCAAAACTAGCTCCAAAACTTTCTTCTCCTCTGTCTGATAATGTAACTTTTGTCATTTTGCCTTTATCTAGCAAATTAAAAGTCACCATTCCATCGCTTTTTTGCATTGGCATCCCAACCGCTTTAGGTTTTGTTTCTAAATACTCCAAATTAACTAAATACCTTTCATCGAAAATGTAATCTCTCCTCCTTTATTTAGTTTTCTTAGTTGTGTGTGTACTAATAAGTAAGAAATCTCCTTCTAATTGAACTTCTTTGCCGAAACCCAAATCTATTTCGTCAGGAAGCGAATTATTAGGAGGTAAAACTTGCTTATTTCTAACCCATTGACCAGAATTATCGTGAGTATAAATAATGACGCGATTTGTCTCATAGTCACCTACGGCTAAATACTTTTGATTGATAGCAATTGCAGCACCAAAAGTATCTCGATTATCTTCAGGTTCAGGAACGATACGGGTAATGTTGTAAACAGGCATTTGATTTTTAAGTGCAAGATTCATAAAATTTAGATACTATCAGTTGGTTCAGGTTTTATACAAAATTGATTGGGATTAGACATACTTATTTGCGTTAATAATATAACTCCTATGATAATTAGAAGCAATATCAAACTGTTAAACAATGTTCGATATTTAGACTTTTTTATCACTTTCTAATTTCAGATAAATCGTTATCTATAACAGAAATAAAGTATTGCCTAAAGCTATTATTTTGAAGGAATAAATATAATTAATAGATTGTAGGTGATTCAAATCACTCTAAAAAGTAATTGAAATCATCGACCTAAATCAAATATAGCAATATGTGGAAAAATACGCCTCTAGTTAGATTCAACTAACTTGTGAATATATCAATAATACTTATTTTAACTTTGTAAGTATTATTCATTAATAGATAGTATCTTTGTTGATAATTATTACAACGCCAGGATTCAGGTAAAGGTTGAAGAAAAATGATTTAAGTAATGTATGAGACAGGATGAGTAAGCATTGATAATGGATTATCAATGCTTACTTTTAACTAAGATTTGGGAATCATATGTGTATCAGTTTACTGTCTAGCCGTTATCAAAAACATTTCTAGTAACTAAGTTGTAAATAGGGCATCGCACTTGTTCGATTAGGCAATTATACTTGTCCTCAAAACAATCATTTTTTTAAGGTTTTTATACTACTTGACGAAAATAGCAACTAGAGGTTTACATAAGTGAGATGCTCCCAGTTATGAACAATTTGAGAATAATTGATTATCAATCAATATGAATAATTTTCTCGGTCACAAATTGCTATTTACGGCCTGATTTCTATCATTGCCGTTAATCAGCTGTTACAACTAATAATTTTTACTGCAAACTTGACAGAAAAATCAGGTAAATTAAAATCAATTTTTATTTTATTGACTAAAATAGAAATTATTTTCAGAGTAATTATCAGTAAAATAGCGGCTTATTCTTATGCTATCCAACTATCATTTTTAGCTCGGTTTTATGTCCATTGATAGTAGTAAATCTCCCTCACCTATTATTTCTCGTCTTCACCGAGAACTTGCCATACCAATTAATACTATTATTGGTTATAGCGAAATTATTATTGAAGAGATTGAAGATGATAATTATGAATGTGCATATTTAAATGAATTATTACAGATTAGAGAATGTGGCGTAGAGTTGCTGACTTCGATTAATGCTTACTTGCAACCAACCAATTTATTCAAAAATCAGCAAAATTTGCAACAATTTATTGGTAATATTCAATTACACCAAGAATTAGAGTACCCGACTCAATTAGTAATTGACAATTGTCAACAGTTAATCTCTCGAGTAGAAGCAGATTTTGTAGTAGAGCTAGGAGAAATTAATAGCGCAGCCAATAAACTTCTACAAGAAATTCAAGGATTGATCAAGGTTAAATCTCAATCAACAACTCTAGCCGAAGAAACATTAAATATAGCAACAGATCTCTTCATTAATGCTGACTTACTATCTTTAGAGCAATCTGATTCAACCAAGGAAACGTCAAACTATACCATTTTAATCGTAGACGACAGCCTAACTAATCGTACCTATTTAGCGCGTCAGGTTGAAGCTCAAAATTATCAAGTGGCAACAGCTGCTAATGGCAAGCAAGCAATTCAGATGATTCAAACTGGATCTTACGACTTAATTTTGCTTGATATTATTATGCCTGAAATCAATGGCTATGAAGTACTTCAGTGGATTCATGATAGTCCTTGGCAGCATATTCCCACGATCATGATTTCGGCCTTAGATGAGATTGATAGCGTTGTCAAATGTATTGAAATGGGGGCTGCTGATTACCTGGCAAAGCCTTTTAACTCTACCCTATTAAAAGCAAGACTAGGAGCGTGTCTAGAACAAAAAAGATTAAGGGATCAAGAATCGACCTATATTAGACAATTAGCAAAAGCAAATCAAAAAATTCGGAAATTAAATAATTGTCTTCAAGCTGAAAATACTCGTCTGACTACAGAGCTAGAAATTACTCAGCGTCTACAGAAAATGCTTCTGCCCAAGTCAAGAGAACTTAATCAAATTGAAGCATTAGAAATTGATGGTTTTAGCGAGTCTGCGGCTGAAGTTGGAGGCGATTATTACGATGTGTTGCAACACCAAGGACGAATCATCATTGGTATTGGCGATGTTTCTGGACATGGTTTAGAAAGCGGAGTACTAATGCTGATGGTACACACTGCGGTACGTACCTTGATTGAAAATAATGAAACTAGCCCCAGACTATTTTTTGAGGTACTGAATCGAACAATTTACAAAAACCTCCAGCGTATGGACTCAGATAAGAATCTCTCTTTATCTTTAGTTGAGTATTATGATGGAGTGCTTCAAGTTAGTGGGCAGCATGAGGAAATATTGATTGTCCGTAAAGACGGAATAATTGAGCGAATTGATACTGTAGATTTAGGATTTCCCATTGGTTTAGAAGAAACGATCGCTGATTTTGTCTTCCAAACTGCAATTCCTCTCAAGCCCCAAGAAGTTGTCGTACTTTATACCGATGGTATTACCGAGGCGGAAAATTTTGCAGGGGTACATTATGGTCTAGAGAAATTATCCAGAGTTGTTCAACAAAATTGGCAACAATCAGCCCCAGAAATTCGGCAAGCAGTGGTTCAAGACTGGCGATCGCATATTGGATCAGCAAAAGTCTATGACGATATTACGCTGGTTGTCTTTAAACGAAAATAAGTAAAATCATTAACCAAAAAAATATTTAATCTATAAATCTAATAATTACAATGAGTGCCAGTAACATTGCTTTCAAGCAGACATTAGGCGACTTCATCCACAATTTACCCCCCTGTCGAGAATATCTTATCTTGAGCTTTTCTCCTGGTTCAATGTCTTTACGTCAAAGATGGCGTAATAATTGCCTCTCGGCGGATTTTTTAGCTGATTATCTCAGTACTTTTTTTCTAGGAAGTAAAGAGCAACAGCTTGATCTAGCTAAACAAATCGAAATTAAAAGTGCTGTAAGCTATATTGCTAATGAACTGTTAGAAAATGGCATGAAATACTGCGTCAAAACATCACTATTTCCCATCAGTATTCAAATTCATTTAAATCCAAAATTTATTGTTTTTCAACTAACAAACAGTATCACTATTCTGCAAACAAAAGATTTTCAAGACCATATCAAAAATTTGCTAAAGGGCGATCCCAGCGAGATGTATCTTGCTCAATTAGAAAAAAATGCTCTAGAAGAAAATCATAGTTCATCTAATCTAGGTTTATTGACCATGCTTCATGACTATGGAGCCAAACTAGGTTGGAAGTTTGAACTATTATCCGCTCAACCTACCGAAATGGCTGTAACCACTATGGTACAACTAGCAATCTAATCAGTACTTAATTTTAATTTTTTCCAGGCTAAAATAGCTAAGTGAGAATAATAACTTGACCTGGTCATACATAAACTCAAATTATTAGCTGACTAATTCTATAAATCATAGTATTTATTTTTAATAATCATGGAGATCAAAACCGAGAATTACCAGGTCATATATGACAAAGCATCTCATAATATTATTTTTGATGGTTCCCTACGTCTCAACGGTAGTGCAGAATACGCCTCAATTTTTGAACTACTTAACAATGTAGCTCAACAAGAACCAGAGAAAATTATTCTCGATCTTAAAGAGCTAAATTTTCTTAATAGCTCAGGAATTAGCATCTTATCGAAATTCGTGATCAACGTACGCAAGCGTAAAAACATTCAGATGGTAGTCATTGGCGCTAAAAAAAATCCCTGGCAAGGTAAGTCTCTCAAAAATTTGCAACGTCTCATGCCCTCGTTAAAGCTAGAGTTAGAATAGCGCCATTTGATTGTGGTTAGGGTCAAATCTATGGCTAATTCTACGCCAAATACTCTGTGGTTTAATCAGGATAACAGGATGCTGGCGAATTTGACGAAAAATTAACAGCCCCTACTACCCAAAGCTTTCGCGTTACCACAAAGGCATTTGTCCTCGAATGATAACATCATCAGTTTTCTGCCATTAGTTGTTTTTATCAATGATCAACGACTGCCATAGCAGCAATTTAAGCTTCCACCCTACCCCAGAATTTGTTTATTAAGTCAACTTCTTAACCTAAACTAAATAAAGAAATAATTTACAAAATAGTAGTTCCTTTTGATTTCTTATTGGTCTTGATTCTGAACAAAATTCAACAACGCAACTCCATTTGCGCTTCGTCTGGTTCGAGATATCTTTAACAAATTTAATGTTGAAGGTCAGAGAGACCCCGCCTTAAAAACAAAGGGCTAGCCCGCATGTCGGGGCTTCCTCTGACTTCGTTGAACTTTTTTAAATTCATATATTATGCAATCTAGCTCAAATCCTTTCCTTGCAATCAAGTATGAACCCGTAATCGAAAATCTAGGAGATGATTATTATGACCTGGTAGCAGCGGCTGAATTCCCTGCCCATCATCTACGCTTCCGCAATAATCAACTATTATCATTGCTTGGTTTAGATTCAGACTCAGTTCAAGACGTTGATTTTATCGATGCCTTTGGCAGATTTCAAGCTGCAAAACCTTTTTTAGCATTACGCTATCATGGCTATCAATTTGGAGCTTATAATCCTTTTCTCGGAGACGGAAGGGGTTTTTTGTACGGTCAAGTTCGAGGTGTAGATAATAAGCTGTATGATTTGGGAACCAAAGGTTCGGGTAGAACTCCTTATTCGCGAAATGCAGATGGCAGACTTACTCTCAAGGGTGGAGTCAGAGAGGTTTTAGCAGCTGAAGCTCTCCATCAATTAGGAGTTAAGACCTCTCGCTGTCTTAGCTTAATCGAGACTGGAGAATCTTTATGGCGTGGCGATGAACCTTCTCCAACTCGTTCTTCAGTAATGGTTCGTTTAAGTGAGTCTCATATTCGTTTTGGAACCCTAGAACGGCTACATTATCTCAAACGTCCTGATTTGATTGCTAAATTACTTGATAGCGTCATCGCAACTTACTATCCAAATATTCCAAATACTGCGGATAAGTACGACCAATTTTACAACGAATTAATTTTGAGAATAGCGCATTTAGCTGCCCAGTGGATGGCGGCTGGCTTTTGTCATGGAGTGCTAAATACTGACAATATGTCCATTACTGGGGAAAGTTTTGATTACGGTCCTTATGCTTTCATTCCTAACTATGATGTTCGCTTTACTGCCGCTAGTTTTGACTATGGAGGGCGTTATAGTTATGGTAATCAGCCTCATATTTGCAAGTTTAACCTAGAATTACTGCAACTACCTCTGGCAATGGTCACAGAACAATCAGAACTGGAGGCTTACTTAGTACAGTTTGATGATTATTATCAGCAGCATTATCAAAAGCGAATGCTGCAAAAACTTGGTTTCGAGGATAGCCTGGGCTATCTTGCTCAAGATCTATTAACTAGTACTCTTGATCTATTAAGAACTACTGGAATTAGCTATCATGGCTTCTTCGCTGAATTAGCTAAGGGGTTCAATCAGAGCTGGCGATCGCATTACAATTTAATTCTGGAAAATTCACTTTTTAGTTACCAAATAACTGCTAGCTGGCGCAAATTATATCACAAATGTCTTAATCAGATTCCTGTTGAACAGATGGATCAGATTAGTGATCGTCTTAAAAGCTATAATCCTCAAACTCCATTACTCCGTCCTCTGATTGAATCTGTTTGGCAATCAATTACGTCAGAAAATAATTGGCAACCTTTTGTTGATTTAGTTAGTAAATTACAGCATAAAATCTAATAATATCTTGGCTCTGCTTTTTAAAATAATCAAGATGCTCAATCAAACTTAGTTAAGTAACACGATTGGAGCCATCCTCACGGACATCAATAAATTGAGATGACACTTTTTGAAAGTTTTTAAATCCTCTAAGTAAGCAAAAAACAATAATCAGCGGTACTTGATAATTAATTATTAAAGATAAATCTCGATTATTAACGGCAAAAGTACACAACAATAGTAAGTAGATTAAAAGACAAAAGAAATAGCGTGGAAAATCCATCGGCCAATCGCTATTTTTACCACCCATATATCGATACAAGATATACTGAATTGAGCGCGTTAAAATTTTGCTAACCAGAAAAATTAATCCGATTAAATTAGTGGTAAGCAAAACAAGATAGCCACAATAGCGCAAGTTTTGCAGCAAGAGGTAAAACCAAACCCTGCTTTGTTTATTGAGATTATTGTAAATGTGGAACAAGTATCTTAAAGCTAATAAAAACCCAATCCAACATACAAATCCTTTAGCTATCTGAATTATTTCGGAGTCAAATTTGCTTGCTAGCAAAATATCAAAGAATTGACTATTTAAAGCAATGTCTTTCCTTAAAATGAATATCCCAAGGACTGATAAGCAGAAGCCCCATAACCATGGTTGCCACCATAGAAATGAATATTCATAAGAATCGTAGGTATATGATAATACTGCCTTTTCTTCAAATTTTTCGCCAATAATGTCATTTTCTACATAACCTATTTCATAAATGCACCAGAAGGCAATCTGTAAGAACAATAAGCCAATAGCATTTGCTAATGGATGAGAACTAAAAGTCGTAAAAGACAGCAACAACACTATAAAGTCTTCACCTATAATGTGATAAAGAAAATATTTTTGCCCAGGTCTTTTTATTTTTTCAGAATAAAGTAGCGGAATATAAATTTTCACTTTAGCTGTACATAGTATATTTACTGAGAGCAATGTATTTTTGATTGAGTTCTGATTATAACTCCATGAAATAAGATATTAACTTTTGAGTTGAGGATAATTCTTGGGTGTTAGTTCATATGTGCTTTAGGTTGCTTTCTTAATTTCAGCTCAGATTAAACTAGCTACAGTAGCCATAATATTTCCTGATCACTCAAACTAATTAACTCAGTAATAACATATAGAAATATGGTTGACTAATTAGTTTTCGCTTTAATATAAAGGAAAATAGTTTAGTTGACGACAACTTTAGATCTACTGAGTAATTAAAGCACCAATAAATCACAGATTATCTCGATTAACGTTTGCACCTAAACTTATAGGCATAAACACTCAATAAGAAATTTCCAGCATATATCATCTATACTTAGCTAAGCGAATTTCCGCCTAGTGCGCGATTATGCTTACGGAGGTTTCCTCTGTGAAAAATATCACTGAAAAACATCACGGTTTGTCTTCTAACCTAGATTAAACATTTTTAGACGTTTATAGAAATAGATTGAAGACTAGAAAGTATTAAACTAAATTAAGCAGCATAATATCATATAGTCCGAATTTACTACTGAATTAGATGCGGCACTACTTTCTGTGATATTTAATTAGATGTTTGAGTCGCCCAAAATTCAGCCTAGTTCATCTTGCAACATGTTTTGATAAATGTTGGGTAAGTGGCTGCTCATAGAGTTGGTTTCAATTCCATACCCCAGGCTTGTCCAAGTGCCAGAGAGCATTCGCAATACTAGCTTTATTTCACCTTGCCGTAATAGCTGAGGGATATCTGTTCCCCAGGCGGAGGAGTCACTCAGCCAATCATGAACCACTACATCTTGATATTGCGCTTCAAAACTGTAATTTTTCCAGCGCCAGATTCCTGAAGGATGGGGATGATACTTTCTTGCCTTTTCACTCCAAGTAAAATCCAACATTTGATAACGTCCAGCAGCAGTACTACAATTACCAGTATTAGGTCCAGATACAATTGAAATGCAAACTTCTGGATGACTACTAAGATCGTCAACTATCTGCCCACCATAGATTACGTGATACGGACGAGTAACGTTTGCTTCACTAGCTGTGATAGTTCGCATCAAAGCTCTTACATAGGGATCTCCTCCTTGCATAACCAAAGGTTGAGTTCCATGTATACTTAGGTCAACATTATCGTTAGGCAGTATAGAAGAATTTGTTGGCTGCCAATACTTAGTCAGCTTGGTCAACAATGGTTCAAAATATCGCCAATCAAAAGCTAAATTGGATTTAGTAGGGTAATTGAGTTTTAAAACAAGTACGATCAAACAACCTAAATAAAAAAAGCTTTTAATCTTAGCCGTTAACTGCATTTTTTATAATCTAATGTAATGAATTTTATTTAAGTTTTAAAAATATAAGTAAGTGGGTGTAATTAAATATAAAACGATCTATTTTGGGATTAGCGGTGCAGCGCGATCTTGTTGGTTTCCAACAAAGAGCGACTGCACCAAGAGGGGACTGGTGACTGGGGATTGGGAAGAGAATTTCACATTCTAGTCTTATAAATTATTTCGCCTACCTACTTAAGTAACTATAGCAATAGTATCTAAGTTATAAAATTATTAGCCTTGAATGTCCTTTGTCCTTCGTTCCTCGTCATTAGGTATTTTCATGAGTGGTCACCGACTGCTATAGTATGGAATGATTAACTGCAATTGATTATGATTTAGACAGTTTAGACAACCTCAGCAAATAACTCGCTCCAAGTTTTGCTTGATCCATCTTGATTAGCTACTATTTCGACAATTTTTGACTTAGATTGTGATTGTGACAATGCTTCGACACATACTTGCGCTACTTTATGCCGAGAAATACTACCTTCAAATAAAGTATCTGCGCCTGACATAGTAATCGTATTATCAGGATTATTTTCGTCTTTTAAACCTCCAGGTCTAACAATTGTGTAGTCAATTCCGCTAGTTTGGATATATTTCTCAGCCTGTTTTTTCCAGTAAAGGACCAGCCAAAACAAATTTAGAGGATGGAAAAACCGAGAAACACAAAGAGAAGAGACCAAGACCAACTGTTCTATGCCCTGATTTTTGGCAGCATCAACTAAATTTTTGGTTCCCTGATAATCAATTTTATATGGACCTGATGGATCTAAACTAGGGCTAGCACCTGTGGCACAGATTAAAAAGCTACAATCAGTAAGAGCAGAGTTAAAACTTGAAGGCTGCAATACATCCCCCACTACAAAATCAGTTGTAGCAGGTAATAATGTTTTAGCTTTTTCAAGATCTCTAACTAAAGCCGTTACGTTAAAACCTCGATCAGTAAGCTGTTTGACAATTAGTCTGCCCGTTTTGCCTGTAGCGCCTGCAACAAATACTCCCATAAAAAATCTCAATCACACCTACTTTTAATAAAAGATGTTTTGCTAATGATTAACACCTTTATTGTAATTATATTAACAGTTGGGGTTGGCTCTAAAACGCTAATTTAATAAATGACATGCAGTCCAAACTTATTAATCATCCACAAAATACCTTTGTAAACAATTCTTCACCTGAATCTATGCAGCTTACTTGTGACACGAAGCTTGAACAGGAAACATTATTTACCTTTGAAGTGAGTTTTCGAGGGCAAATGGACATGCACAGTGATATCGATACAGTTGCTGAATATCTTAATGCTCATGATGTCTGGTTTGAACGTTGCGCCCAACCAATGAAGGTTGAACCCATAAATGAGAACGGATATATTTTGACGGTTGGTAAGTATGGTTCATTTGGTTATGAAGTTGAACCGAAAATAGGTGTCATACTCCAGCCTCCCGTTGACCGAGTTTACTTGATGCATACTGTACCACTGCCAGAAGAAGAGGCAGCAGGATATGAAGTTACTTACAATGCCTCAATGAAATTGCAGGAACAAACTCTTGATACCACACATGCATTTAATCAGAATAACGGTCTATTTTCTAGACGACAAGTTCTTCCCAGCGTTATTACTCAAGTAAAGTGGGACTTAGATCTTAAGGTCAAAGTAGAATTTCCACGATTTATCACCAAGTTTTCCAACAGCCTAATTCAAGGTACTGGGGATCGGTTACTGGGGCAAATAGTTCGCCAAGTATCTCCTCGCTTAACCTATAAAGTTCAGCAAGATTTTCATAATAGTTATCATCTAACTATGCCACCTCAAAGTAGTAGACAACTACATAAGGTTACTAAAACCAAGGTCACTAAAAATCAATCATGCGCTGCTTAGAACAATTGAATAATCGGCGTTGCATAATCGAGAGATGATTTTTTAAATTTATCGGATATTGAACAAATTTAAAAAGCTTAGAGCTTATAGCCTAAAGCTACGAACAGAAGCACTCTGTACGTCATACGTTAAATTAGCAACGCCGAATAATCAATGTCTGGTCATCGTCATACCACCGTACATACGCTGACTTCGTCAACAGTCCATCGCAATAAAAGTAAAAGGTCACAGATTTAACTATGACCTTTGTTATTAAGTGAATTTTAAATCATGATTAATAATGATTGCCTACCTTACGATGGTGGACTGCGGTCAAACCATCAGGATTAGAAACTCTGCCCAGATTTACTTGACTATATACAATCCAGTGATCACTGCATTCCATACGACTAGACACTTGGCATTCAAGATAAGCCAGGGCATCAGCCAAAATCGGTGAACCGTTGGCAGCAGTTTGAATGTTGACTCCAGCAAAACGATCTGCACCAGGTTTAAACCGCTTCAGGAAGTGTTTCATCAAACTTTGATACTTGCCTTCTTCAAGGATGTTTAAGACAAAGCGATCGCCGACCTGCATTAATGATTCAATTGCCCGATCTTGAGCCACAGCAATCGTTAATCCTGGTGGTTCAAAGCTAGCTTGAGATACCCAGGAAGCTAACATGGCACTGCTAACATCTCCTTTAGTTGCGGTAATAATATATAGTCCGCCGCTTAAACGACCGATCGCTTTGTCAAGATCGCTATCTAAAGACTTCATTTGCTTGACTAAATCTTTACGGGTCAACAGTTGACCTAAATCTGTTCCCGACTCTTCACACATCTGATAATCGGCTTCAGTGGGAACATCTTTGATTTTAATGGCGGGGAAGCCAGGTTTTAAACCTGCTTCACGGAATTTGGTCAAGAGAGGATCTATCGGTTCATCATCATCCCCGTAAGATTCAAATACTCCAACTAACTGCTTGTCTTTCGATGCAGCCAAAACTGTACCCAAATTAGCGGTAATTTCTTCCTGATTCTTGCTGCTGCTGGGAGGCATACCGATAACCAATCCTACAGAACGATTCACAATTTCGTGAACTTCGGTGTTATCTGCTGATCGCAGATCTACCATCTCGACCTCAACCCCAGTTTTGGTGATCCCCTTAGCTATGGCTTGCGACAGGCGATCGCTATAGCCATAATCAGCTATATAAAATACGGCTACGCTTTTTTCTGCCTTGGTTTGGGCTTTGCTCCAGCTACGGTAGCGCTCCAGTAGTTCTTGGAGATTATGACGCAACAAAGGTCCATGACCATTAGCTACCAGACTGATTTCTCCTAATTTATCCATACGCTTCATTGCCGATAAGACAGAACGAGCATTTGGACCCATCAAACAATCATAATAAAAGCGATAATCTTTTTCGATCGCCTTTAAGTCTTCGTCATAGGTGGCATTAGAACAGTAGTGCAGACCAAAAGCATCACAAGTAAACAAGATACTAGACTTGTGGTCATAGCTAAAGATTGTGTCTGGCCAGTGTAAATTAGGGGCATTAACAAACTCAATTACGTGACCTTGACCAAGATCAAGGGTATCCCCATTTTTAACAATTTGTTGTTTAAAAGGCTCGTGAACCAAGTCCTCTAAAAACTTAATCGCCATTTTTGCCGCAACTATAGTTGCTTGAGGAGCTAACTTTAAAAAGTCTTTAACCAAACCACTATGGTCTGGTTCAGTATGACTAATAATTAGATAATCGATCTCTTGGGGATCAATTAAACCGTTTAAAGCATCTAGATATAGCTGACGAAATTTGGCGTGAGAAGTATCAACTAATGCTATCTGCTCACCACGAATTAAATATGAATTATAAGTGGTACCGTTTTGCAAACCAAACTCAATATCGAAGCGATCACGATCCCAGTCTAGGGAACGTATTGCTGTCGTATCGGGACTGATATCGGCAATTTGAATACTTAATCTGGGTTGGGTTTTTATTGGTGTTGCTACCATATCCCCTCGCTTAATGTTTATTAAATTTTTTTTACTCTTCTTTATTGTGCCACGAGTAAAGAAATTGCGAATGAACCCCAACTAGTTGCTAATCACTAGCTCCTGATCAAGATATAAAGCCAGCGCCAGAATAAAAAAGCTAAGCATTAGTGATTTTGGGGATTTTGAGAAATATTAATTCCTTAAGATCCCCAATATATAGTTATGTACCCCCTAATTTAATTTACGCGGATTTAACGTTAGTAACTTTTTCAACTAAGCTTAATACATCATGACGACTAAGCTTTGGTTTGCCCAGAGCGATTGCATCCAAGGTACCTTTAGCTAGTACATAGGGTATTTGGCAAAAACTTAAGGCAGGGCTACCTTTAGGCAAAGATTCAATATATAGTTTGGCTCCCTTTAGCTGTTTGCGAGCATAATTTTGCACATCTCGATTATTCCAGCCATGAGGGATAAAGCTGACTCCTCGTTGAGAGTCTTCCCCTTGATTGCGTACAATATTCACTGCTTGTAAGCCTCTACCAAAAGCGATCGCTTGAGTTCGATCTGTTCTTGTATTGTCATGCCAAGACCATAAATCTGACAGCAATAAACCCACCGCTCCCGCTACACTAAAAGTATATCGATCTAAATCAGCTTCGGTGGCAATTTCCCAGTTTTGTTCTGCCCAATAAGCCATACGGTCTGCCATAGCTGCCGTAGCATCACAAATTCTGGGAGCAATGGAAATCGGAGCCAGACTAGCCCACTCTCCAATACAGATACTAACCTCTGGTAGAATTTCACTATAAGCAGTTAAGTCGGCACCAATTTGAGTATAGGTGTCAATATCAGTTACTTCCTGCATTCTCAAGCTAATGCATCGCAAAAGCTTGGCTTTAGTGAAATTGTCAAGGTCAGGAGTGTCTTCTATTTCATCAATTGCGCGCATACAAAGATAAGCAGATGCAACAGCATCCTGTAGCTCTCCTGGTAAGCGGACAATAGGAATGTAAAATGTCCTACTAGTTTGTTTTAGGGTTTCTAATGCCCTATGACGTAAATTCATTTAAATCCGCTGCTACTCCTCACGCTGACCAACGATCACAGTGATTTTTGCCGTTAGACGGCTCAAATGATATGTGACTTATCGAAAAGCATACACTACAAACTTTAAAATTTCGGTGAGATCCCGAGAATTTTTTTGGCAAATTGATTTTAATCAAGAACTAATCGTTTGACCTATTGCGCAGAGATCAGATTATGAGAAGATAATAGACCTGGTCAAATCAATCCCATTGATTGGCATTTTCCATCTAGACATAATATTTCTGTGATTTGACGGCATTCTCCGCCCGAGAGACAACGGAAATATAAAATGGGGTCTGATCTTACGTGATCTTTAATCCAAATTAATCATAAAGATTCCCTCTCAATAATTTAACCAATATGACTAATACCTATAGCGTTGAAATCAACCACCAAGGTCAAACTAAAACCATTCAAGTCTCTGAATCAGAAACGATTCTGAATGCCGCCACTACAGCAGGTATTGACCTTCCTTTTTCTTGTAGTGCTGGTGTCTGTACTACCTGCGCTGCCCAAATTATTACAGGTGAGGTAGAACAAAGTGAAGGAATGGGAGTTTCTCCCGAACTACAGGCAGAAGGATATGCTCTGTTGTGCGTGGCATATCCTCGCTCAGATATTAAATTAGAGTCTGGTAAAGAAGAAATTGTTTATCAAAGACAATTTGGTAAGCAGTAATTACAGCTATCAGTAATTATAATTCTTCAAACTGTGCCAATCCTTTGTAGTGGCCAAAAACGGAATACGGCATGACCAATAACATTTTCTGCTGGCAAGAAACCCCAGACATGAGAATCGTTACTATTATTGCGATTATCCCCCATCACAAATAGCTGTCCTTGGGGTACCGTAATCGGCAGCAGATCATACTGAGGAGGTGCCGCAATATAATCTTCTGCTAGCGGTTGGTTGTTTACATATACAATACCTTCTTTGACTGCTACTGTTTCTCCAGACAGAGCGATCGCTCTTTTGATAAATGCTTGATTTGGCTCATACCCCAGAATCCTGAGTTTTTCTGGGGGATGGAATACTATAATGTCTCCTTTGTCGGGAGCATGAAATTTATATTCCACTTTTTCAATCACTAGGCGATCGCCAGTTTCTAAAGTAGGATACATTGACTCAGAGGGGATATAACGGGGTTCGGCAATAAAGACGCGAATTAAAAAAGCTAAAACTAATGCTATTAATACAGTTGTGCTATTTTCTTGGATCTTGTGCCATAAACTTGATTTGTTTTGCGATTTATCAGGTTCTATCAAGGACATAAATGATTTAGCTTAAAGTAATCTATAGAAATAAGGGTTTTAACTTGATTCCAGATCTTATTATCGTGCCTCAAGGGGCAGAATCCCAAGCAGTTGTTCGTGGCTTACGAAAGTGTGGTTTAGATACTGCTATTGAAATCATCTCCATTCCTATAGGCACTAGTAAGTTATCACAAACCTTAACTCCTTATACTCACAAGTTAAGTAAAGCCAAGCAAGTTTTGTTAATGGGTATGTGTGGTAGTTTAGATACCAATTATGCGGTTGGAGACTGCATAGCTATTAATAGCTGTATTAATCAGCATCAGCATCAGGTAGATCTTAATTCAGAATTGACTACCAAAATTACAGAGCAGCTTTCAATTGATGCCTTGGTTAGCTTGACTAGCGATCG
The DNA here is from genome assembly GCA_039180345.1 of Cyanobacteria bacterium P01_G01_bin.39. Lineage (GTDB taxonomy): Bacteria > Cyanobacteriota > Cyanobacteriia > Cyanobacteriales > Xenococcaceae > Waterburya. The sequence goes on from JBCDDK010000024.1 coordinate 35,957, forward strand.
CATAATTACCCAAGCAGCAGCAAAACATAAGTTAAGCCAACAATATCCTGTCAACGTGGTGGAAATGGAAGGCTATGATTACGTTACCCACCTACAGCAGCAGGGAATAGCGGTGGCAATGCTGCGAGTTGTAAGTGATGATTTAGCAGGTGATATCCCCGATCTCAATCAAGCTGTTGATTCTCAGGGTAATCTTCAAACGATCCCAATGGTTATCTCCTTGATCAAACAACCCCTCGCTGCTTTTAGATTAATTAGAGGATCGTTAATAGGATTAAAAGCTTTAGAGCAGTTTACAGTAAAGCTTTTTAGCTAATTGTTCAACTAAAAAACTTGAAACAGTGATTTCGCAGGTTGAGAAATAAAGGTAGGGTTATTATATGAAGAATTTAAATAACATCTGAATGAAGCAGTTAGCGTTGCTCGCCAACTCCTCAACAATTATCTGCATCTGCGCGAATGCGTTGTGCTAAAAACCAAGCTATCTGTAGCGAACATTTAGGTATTTCATATTAGTTTGACTTGAATCTATTTTTTCCTATTTAAAACCTGCGATCGCTCGGCTACGCGTAGCGTAATCGCCTTTCCCAGAAAAGCGATCATTTGTCCTTTTAGAATCATTTTCAGATAACCAGATCAAGGCATGAGTATCTAATAAAAAATCACTCATTACATGTATTCCTTAAAATCTTCCAATGGCTCATCAAAATCATCGGGCAATGGTAGGACAAACGCCCCTTCTAATATTCCTGAACGACGTTTTTTTTGCAGGCTTATGATCTGGTGAAATATCTTTCGAGTAGTTTTCCTTCAGATAATTAGCATAATGTAGAAGTTGTTGTTTAAGTGATTATGGCATTGTCATAACTGTTTGCCAGATTTCTGTATCAATATTCATGGTTTATCCTAACTGACTTTGATAAAGTATTCTCGATTCTTCTGTAGAAAATATTATTTTAGTATTTACGTCTTGAACAATCATTGTGATTGGCTTTTTTTTAGATAATGCGATTACCCTTCGGGTACGCTTCGCGATTGCACTTCTAATTGAGTCAAAGTGATCTCTAAAATATGATTTAAGGAACAACCTCAAACGGTCGCTTTCCTTGAAATCGATATATGGGAAAATCTTTGTCTAGAGTAAAAATAAGCTTTAGCTAGCGATCGCTACATCGCTTTTTTTGGATCTTTTTTTAAACTCAATATTGCTTGATCAGTAAATTTACTGAGATTAATATAATCCTCTTCAAGAGAGGGTTATCATGATTGCTTAGCTTAAAAATATTGAGAATAGCACCAAAGATCAATGCATAACTGTCTATTTTCAGACCTACATTCCTATTATGACAAACGCAATTTTCTTCGAGAACCAGAAAATTTGGCTCTAACTCAAAAATTCATTAATCAGAATTAGAGCTTATCTGCAAAATGCAACAACAATTTAGATAATAAACTAAGATGTTTTACTTTTCACAGCAGCAAAAACTAGCTACAGCGGTCAATAACCTCTCCTTCTTCCAAAACACAGAAGATTTACCATTGTCACTAGACTCAAGAATCAATAAAGTTCTGATTGCTGATGAAGAACCAGAGATCAGAGATGCCTTATCCGTTGCCGTTCGACGTTGGGCGCAAGAAGAACAAAGAAATGTGGAAATTATCTTTGTTAAAAACGGACAGCAAGCCATAGATTATGTGAAAAATATAAGTCAAGAAAATCCAGTTTTCTTAGCTATTATCGATCTACGTATGCCTCAAATGAACGGACTAGAAACCGCTCAAAATATCAATGATTTGTATCCCAAAATGCCAATCATTATTACAGCATCACCTAATGAAGTTGATGATAAATTGATTCAAGAAGCTGATGATTTTGCTAATCAAAACTCTCACATGGGTTTTATGATTCGGACTAAAAGCTCTCACCTTTTCAAAGTGGCTTTAGAGTTTGAAATTAGTAAATTAGAAGTTCCTCAGGGAGAGCAAAAGCCAGCGGATAGAAATTTAATCGGTCATTTGAGAGAGAAATTAAATGCAATGTTAAATTGATATTTTTTCCAGCTTCATCATCAGTTTTTCTGATAGTTACAAAGTCTCAGTCTGCGCTGATCACTACACTTTAGGATTTAGAGATATAAATATGATGTTTAAGATAAAATCCCAACAAATCCAGGAAATTGTTGATGATAATTTTATTGATGTTAAGGAAAAAAGCAAAATCAAGATAGTCAAAACTTGTGTTTTGACCATGGGCATGTTGCTAACTCTGTCCTTAGTTAGTTGTGGAGAAAAAGATAATTCCGCTTCATCGATTAGTGAGTTATCCCCATCAGTTACTAAGAACGAAACTAATAGTAAACTTCAACTATTACCACTTTGTGAACCTAATAATAATCTGATAGCGTATTTTGAAACAAAACACAATTGGATTAATATCTGTGGAGAGGGAAATCAAAAATTCTTCACCAGGCAGTTAAAGTCAGATCATAGTCAATTAATTCGCATTCCTGCATACTGGAATCAGGAAAATTCTGCGTTTTTAGCTAGCAGTGGAGATACTATTTACGCTATTAATGAAAAAGAATTAAAAATCTGGCACAATAGTAAATTAGTCAAAGAAGATACAATCGATCAATCTCGTTTCAAGTTCAATAGTATTTTAACCCAATTTAAACTACCTAAAATCCCCAAAGCTATCAGTGCGATCACTGTAGGAGCAATTCTAGCAACTATATATATCTATGGCGAACCTTATATTCATCGGTTAGGTAGCAATGGTAGAGCGATCGCTTATATAGTTAGTATTGTGGCTTGGCCAGGTATTATAGTAACTAGTTTAGCGATCGCTGAGATTCCTCTCACGTTACTTGCTCCCTTAACTGGTGCATTAGCTCTTGGCTTTTCTTTTGGTTCGAAACAAGTCGTCGAAAATGCAGCTACTGTGGCATTAAACTTACGAGATGACGTTTATGAGGTCGGTGATATCATCGGTTTTGCTGGGGATGATGATTTTTATCAAGTTACTGATATTAAAACTTCTACAGTTAAATTACTGTCACTAGCCGGAAATTCGGGTCGGATTCTCAATATTTCCCCTAGTGTCTTAGCGCAGAAAGAATTTGTCAACTATACCCAAAATGGAGCAGATACTCTCTGTAAGTGGGTGTTTCCCATTTCTCTCAAGGCTCAGGTGGCCCAACCAGGAAAAGGAGACATGACGAAGATGGAGGATAGTTTACTTCAAGCAGCTAAAGAAGTTCAGCAGTGGATTATTCAAAACACTAAACATCCTGAAGCGAAAGCAGCCTTTGCTGCCGAAGCGACTAAGGACAGGGGTCGTCAGGATATTCCTGCGGGAGTATTTTTAACTAAGGTGGAAAAATTTATTCATCACTATGCCATTGCCCTCTGGATTCCAGGGGTTGAAATTTATCGAGTGGCTTCAATCAGCAATGAACTATTCCATCATGTCTGGCATCATGCGGTTGAGAATCATAACTTAGAGTTAGCTACTGCCAATTCGGTGGATGATACAGATATAGTTGAGGCAACTCAAGCGATCGCTCAGTCTTTTCGCGAAGGACTAGGTAAAGTCTCCCACTAAAATGGATATTCGCATCTTAGCAGTGAACTTTCAGCTAATCTCTAATCTAATTCCTGCTTTAAACAATAAAATACGCGAGTCTAACATCAAAAACCAAACGATAAATGGCAAATGATAATTGATAAATGTTAATGATCCCCTGCATTCATAATGCGACGAATATTCAGAATATCGCTCATGCTTCTGATGCGCCCAAAAACATATTCCAACTGTTGACGATCCCTAATATCTAAGCTCAGGGAAATCAGTGCTGGCTTATTACGATTAGTCTTGACCCCTGCATTGCGAACATTAATCCCGCGATCGCTCAATCGTGCCAGAATGTCTCTAAAGACCCCTACTCGATCCATAGCTTCAATTTGAATATCTACAGGATAAGTAAACGGTTTGCCATCCTCGGTATGATCATTCCAGCTTACAGGAATAATCCTTTCCCCAGGTACTTTGGTTACATTAGAGCAATCTTGACCATGAATGGAAATTCCCCGAGAGCTAAGAGTTACCACCCCAATAATTGATTCCCCAGGTAAAGGTTTACAACAACCTGCAATATGGTAAAGCATTCCTTCGACACCGATGATAGGTGATTTGCTACCATGAAGTTTTTCATTGTGTTGAGGCTGGGGTTGGGTAGGAATTTCTAAATTTGCTTCCGTCTCAATATTAGTTTCAATTGGCTGTAGCTCTTTGACTACATCTCGCAGACGATTTACCACATGGTTTTGCGTAATTTCGCCATATCCCAATGCTGCCAACAGATCATCTACGCAGTGATAATTGCAGCGTTGAGTAACGATCTGCATGGGTTCAGACTTGAGCAAAGAGTCAAAACCACTTTTACCCATTTCTTTTTCTAGCAACTCCTTGCCACGAGCAATATTTTCGTCGCGATGGGATAGCTTATACCACTGACGAATCCGATTACGTGCCGTAGGAGAAACGACAAAATTTAGCCAATCTAAACTTGGATGACTGTTTTTCTGGGTCACAATCTCGACAATATCACCATTCTCCAATGGTTTGGATAGCACAGACCAGCGACCATTCACCCTGGCACCCTTCATGTGATTACCAATCTCACTATGAATACGATAAGCAAAATCTACAGGAGTTGCGCCTTGAGCCAAGGCAATTACATCGCCATCAGGAGTAAAAACATAGACATCATCTTCAAATAAATTATCCTTGACGCTTTCCATATATTCTTGAGCGTCACTCAGATCCTTTTGCCATTCTAGAAGCTGTCTGAGCCAGGTAAATTTATCGTCATCAGAGGATAAGTTGACCTCGCTAGTACCTGTCTCTTTATATTTCCAATGGGCGGCAATTCCATATTCGGCAATATGGTGCATTTCCACTGTCCGTATCTGAATCTCGATCGGACGACCATTCGAGCCAACTACAGTAGTATGCAAAGACTGATAGCGATTGGGTTTTGGTAAGCCGATATAATCTTTAAAACGACCTGGGATAGGTTTAAAAGCATCATGGACTACAGCTAATGACCGATAACACTCCTCGTTAGTTTCTACGATAATTCTAAAAGCAGCAATATCATAAATTTGACTAAATTCCTTCTGCTGGCGCTGCATTTTTTGATAGATGCCATACAGATGTTTTGGTCTGCCTTTCAGCTCTACAACCTCAATTTTCTGCTGTTGCAGACGCGATCGCAATGTTTCTGTAACTTGATTAATTCTAGCTTCGCGATCTGCTCTTCTTTCGGCAATTAAGGCTTTGATTTCTTCATAATCTTCTGGTTCAAGATATTTAAAGCACAAATCTTCTAATTCCCACTTAAAGCGACCAATACCTAGTCTATTAGCTAGGGGAGCAAAAATATCTCTCGTTTCCTTACTGATACGTCGTTGCTTTTCTGGCTTTAGATGATCGAGAGTACGCATATTGTGTAAACGATCCGCTAGCTTAACCACAATAACTCGAATATCGGTTGCCATCGCCAAGAACATACGGCGAAAATTTTCTGCCTGGCGCTCAGTGGTACTAGAAAAATTAAATTTGGAAAGTTTGGTTACTCCCTCCACTAATAGCCGCACCTGAACTCCAAACAGTTCTTCAATTTCTTCAGGGGTAACTTCAGTATCTTCTACCACATCGTGCAAAAAGCCCGCTGCGATGGTTACATGATCTCCTCCCAGACTACGCAGCAAGCTAGCAACAGCTATAGGATGGGCAATATACTGTTCTCCTGACTTGCGAGTTTGCCCCTCGTGCAGGCGATAAGCAAAATCAAAAGCACGACAGATCAAAGCTGCGTCAGATTCTGACTCTTCGGACTCCTGATTGATTAGACATTCTTGTAACCAGTGAGGAAGGACAACTTCATTGGCACGACTTTCTATGATAGAGATAGCGGTCATAGATCTAATAAATATTAAGTAAGTGTGGAAGGTCAGAAGTAAAGTAGAACAAAATTAAAATAAGTACTACCTATTTTTAGGTACTTTTAAACTTTGATTAAAAGCCTCTTTATAATTCAAGTATCTATAATTAGATATATAGCTAATTCTGTATTTAGTTGATGCACAAAGTCAGGAATCAACCTATTTCTTTAAGAATAAAAAAATCACTTTAAGCACTTGGCATTTTGAGTAGGATATTAGTCCTAAAGTCAAGCTACCTTAGCAAAATTTTATTTTAATAATTACCTTATCTTAACTCAATAATGTTGCCTGCATCACATAATCGAGCATATCAGGATTTTCTAACTTTGTTAACTGAATTTAATGATTTGCTAGTAATTGCCGAAGATCAACAAATGCAAGTCTCAGTTAATCAAAGGTTTCAAGAGATTTCTAGTTGGTTTAAAGAACATATTGCCGAACTTGGCAGCCATAATTTAGAAGTAGGTATTAGTTCCCGTTGGCAATCAGTCCAAACCGAAATTAAGCGAGAGTTCCAATTATTGTCTGTGGCGATCTCATTTCTCTCTGCTGCACGCCAAAAAAACAAACAGAGTAAAAGAATTGAAGATGTTAAACAGCACATAGCTAAATTAATCAGTTATTGTCAGATTATGCTCAACAACAATTAACTGATGTTACGCGCTAATCGATCAGCTAAGACTGGTTAAAGGATAAAGGTTAAGGGGGAAAGGTTTTACTCTTCTGTTGTAGTAGTCAATTCTAAGTCCTAATTAACCGTACCTGCATGGAAGCCCTCTCTCTGCATTGCACAACATCAGTGGTTAATTTAGCGAAAATCAGCTTGAAGAAATACGCTTTGCTACATATCCCGTGATAATATTCAGCCAATAATTTAGCTGGAGCAAGAATTAAATTCGTGAGTCGTTTATTAATACGCTTAGGATTGGGTGCAATCTTTGCGCTGTTTGGCATGTTTAACTATTTCACCAATGTGAGCGAAAATCCCATCACAGGAGAGAAGCAGAGAATCCAACTGTCACCCCAACAAGAAATAGTTATTGGTCGCCAGTCTGCACCAAAGATGGCGGCACAACACGGTAATCTTTATCCTGATCGCGCCCTGCAAGACTATATCGATCAGGTGGGCAATCGGGTTGTACAAAGTTCAGCAGCGAAAAACTCACCCTATCCCTTCGAGTTTCATCTGTTGCGCGATCCCCAGACTGTGAATGCTTTTGCCTTACCAGGAGGGCAGGTTTTTATTACCGCCGCGTTACTGGGTAGATTAAATTCTGAAGCTCAATTAGCAGGGGTGTTGGGTCATGAAGTGGGGCATGTTATCGGTCGTCATGGTGCCGAACACCTAGCCAAACAACAGCTAGGCAGTGCCTTAGTTAACGCAGTTGGTATTGCCGCTAGCGATAGCCCAGAAAATGCCAGACAGGCTGCAATTCTAGCTCAGGCAGTTAATCAAATGGTCAATCTCAAATATGGCAGAGATGATGAATTGGAAAGTGACTACTTGGGATTTCAGTTTATGACTGATGCGGGTTATAACCCAGTGGGGATCGTAGAATTGATGAAAATCTTAAACTCTGCTAGAGGTGGTGCAGGACAACCAGAATTTATGAGTACTCATCCTAACCCTGCCAATCGAATTGAAAAATTGATTGCCATTATCAACCAAGAATATCCTAATGGTGTTCCAAATCAACTTAAAGAAGGGAAAGACCGCTTTGCCCAAATAGTTGCTCGTCATCTTTGAGTAAATAATAAATGTTCAATGATAAATGTTTGATGATAAATAATTATGGATATAACTACTATTTATTGGATCGTGTTGGCATTAATGGCAGTGGGAGTGATTGGAGCAATTATTCCTGGCTTACCTGGTAGCAGCATTATTTTAGTCGCTATTCTTATTTGGAGTATTGCCACCGACTTTGCAGGTATTGGCTGGCCTTTGATTATAATTTTTGCCGTGTTGATTTTGAGTGCTGGGGTGGAATATTTAGCACTATATTTTGGGGCGAAACAGTCGGGGGCAAGTAAGTGGAGTCAGTATGGTGCGATCGCTGGTATGGTCTTGGGATTCGTAGGTCTGTTGCCAGCCCTACCCATAGGAGGACCTTTATTTGGCGTTCTGTTTGGTGCTGTGGTCGGGGCATTTATCGGGGAATATCTCTATCGGGGCAATCTTGATGCTTCTGAGCGAACTCAACAGGCATTAAAAGCCAGCGCTGGGATTGTGATTGCTTCTTTGATTGGAAATATAATCGAAGCCTTATTAGCAGCTTTGGCTGTGGCGATCTTTATTTATTCCACCTGGTCTTTTGTTTTTATCAATTAATTGGGCAGGCGAAAGGCAAAAGGAATGTTGGGGGTTTGAGTAGCAACTCATACTGAGTCACGAACGTTACAAAAAACTGGCGAAGTCAGTACAAAAGAAAGTTAGGGAGATCGCTAAGAGGCAAATAATTACTGAATACCAAAACTAGGAGGGGCTAGTTGGTAACTTTCTTGAGGTTCGACATCTTCAACCCCCTTAATTTGATAAAGACCATTAAGCTTATCATTAGAAACCGAACCAGTAATAATCCCGATAGTTGATAGAGTTTGCTCTACATTCATACCAGATGATTGCAGTTGCTGAGAGACTTGCTGAATTTGGGATAAATGAGCGTCGTCAACAGAAATGGATATTTTAACTTGAGACATTTCCACACCTTCAACTAAAAGTGGATTTGGGGTTGATACATTCTTTGACAAGTAGATAGGAATGACTAAACACGTTATTGCTATGCCTGTAATTCCTAAGAATTTCCAGTAGTTAGAATTCAACTTGTGTTAGCTCCAACAGAATAGGGACAAATTTTTGTGTTTATATTTACCTATCTACCATATTAGCAAAATTTGGAGGGGACTAAGCTTGTATTGTGTTACATAGTGGCTTGAGCTAAACCAATTCCCACATCAGTTGAAGGCAGAGCTAATCTTAAAGGATCGCGCATTAATAAAGCCCAAAGTTCGAGTCCTCTTTTACCAGTTGCTTCAGCATATAAAGCAGCAATTCCTGCAACATGAGGAGTTGCCATGCTAGTACCGCTAATTGTTTTATATCTCGATGGAGGGTTAGGGTCTATTACTCTTCCGAATAGATCGCGCTGTGGGACTGTGTCTTGTGAATAGGTGGAGTAAATATCTACACCTGGTCCTGCAAGATCAATTCCTCCTCCATCAGGGTTAATCGTACCGTTGGAGAAAGGAGCTATTTGTAATTGGTTATTCAAAGCAGCTACAGCCATAATTGAAGGGCAGTTAGCAGGACGACCGACAGGTTTTGGAGGAACTAATCTTCTTAGGGGTCTGACGACCCTACCAGAGGAGTTACGAACCAGACTATCATTACCCGCAGCAGCAATAATCAAAGTTTCGTTAGCAAGGGCTCGTTTTGCTGCCCTTTCATAAGCTCTAGGGAAAGAAGTTCCTGGAGAAGTAGCGGAGCCTAGAGACATGGAAATAATTTGACAGTTACTATTAATTGCCCAATTAATGCCAGCTAAAATACTTCCGTCAGGACCAGAGCCTTGGTCGCTCAAAACTTTACCAGCAAAAATTTCTGCATTGTAAGCAACGCCATAGCGCATTGGAGAAGATGGGTCTGGTGGATGTAGAGGACCACAGGAAGTTCCGATACAGTGTGTGCCGTGACCGTTCCGATCTTGAACTGTTTCTCCTGAAATAAAAGACCGTTCGGTAATAGTGCGATTAGCGAAATCAGGGTGATTCAAGTCTAGACCTGTATCAAGAACAGCAATTTTAATACCTGTACCACTGTATTGACTATTAATTACCTTTGTAGCTTGTAGCCCCCAAGTATTAGTACCATCGAAAGTTGCCGCAGTCGTAAATTGTCTCTGTGGTGTGGCTCCAGTACCATTCAAACTGTCTACTAAATTAGTTACACCATCCTTATATCCTTGAAGATAATCAGTAGTATTTTCAATTGCATACATAATCTGCTCTGGTTCGACAGATAGTATAGGTTGTGTACCAGCTACAGCAGCATTAAGAGAACTTAACTGATTTGGATCCAAGTCAACTACAGCAATTCCCAGATTACTGACAACAGAATCGTTAATATCTCTAGCTCCTGTTGAATCTCTTAATGCCGACATACCCGAACTGATATCTTCTTCGGGGAGAACGACTAAATACCGTCCTGTTGTTTGTACGGGCATTTCAGATAGATCGTTAAACATGATAAATTTTCTATTAAGTTTAATTTTATACGCCTGATGTAAATTAAAATCACTCACTACTAAGTGAGGTTTGCCAGCTTTTCAGAAAGAACAAACTAAAAATTATTTGGATAATTTATGGGAATTTCAAGATTTAAATTCACATTAAATTTTCGTGCAGGGTAGTACCCCTGACAATTAATATATTTCAATAAGTTACTTTTTAGTCTGTAAGATCACATTATTTAAAGAAAAATAGTCTGTTTTTCGCTAAGTTTGTGTTTGTGTGATGACTCTACTCAAACCCCTGATACATAAATTTTGGAGAACCGCTAGAATTACTGTTGAGTGGGGCTAAATAAATAGCTTGGTGCAAGATAAATAATTTTATGAGCGAAAAATCACGAATTTGTATTGTTGGCGGCGGTTTTGGGGGTCTTTATACTGCTCTGCGTTTAGATGAATTTCCCTGGAAAAGCGAAGAAAAACCAGAAATTACTCTAATCGATCAAAGCGATCGCTTTTTGTTTTCGCCTCTGTTATATGAGTTGATTACAGAAGAGATGCAGAGTTGGGAGATTGCGCCTCCTTTTGCCGAGTTACTAGCAAATACAGGAATCGTCTTTCACCAGGGTAGCGTTACTGAAATTGATGTTGAAGCCAAACAGGTTAAGCTTCAAGATGATACTGCAATTGGCTACGATCAATTAGTTCTTTCTACTGGGTGCAGAACCCCTGTAGATTTAGTAGATGGAGCCAAAGAACATGCTCTACCGTTTCGTTCTCTAAATGATGCTTATCGTCTCCAGGAGAGACTGAGATTGCTGGAAGAAGCTGATCTTGATAAAATTCGGATTGCGGTAGTTGGAGGAGGCTATAGTGGGGTGGAGCTAGCCTGCAAGCTAGCGGATCGGCTAGGTGAAACAAGCAGAATTCGGATTATTGATCGGGGAACGCAAATTCTTAAGAATAGTTCGGAGTTTAATCGCGAAACTGCTCTCAAAGCTTTAGAAAAGCGTAAAATCTGGCAGGATTTAGAAACAGAAGTTGAGAAGTTATCAGCCGATAGTATTTCCCTGATTTATAAAGGACAAACCGACACTATTCCCGTGGATTTAGTTTTGTGGACGGTTGGTAATCGCGTTTCTGAGTTGATTAATCAACTTCCTCTAGAACAAAATGATCGTGGTTTATTAGAGATTGAACCAACTTTACTGGTCAAAGGACGGTCAGATATTTTTGCCCTGGGTGATGCTGCTAAGAGTTACGACAGTGATGGGAATCCGCTTCCTGCCACAGCCCAAGTCGCATTTCAACAGTCTGACTACTGCGCCTGGAATATTTGGGCATTAGCTACCAATCGCCCGTTGCTATCGTTCCGTTATCAGCCTTTGGGAGAAATGATGACTTTGGGAACAGACAACGCCACCATTAATGGTTTGGGTCTTAAGCTAGATGGACCCATGGCATATATTGCCCGCCGTTTAGTTTATCTCTATCGTTTACCAACTCTTAAACATCAGTTAACTGTAGGATTTAACTGGATTACTCAGCCTCTCGTCGAACTATTATCATCCTAGTATCATCAGATAGTATTTACGAGACAAGAAATTATTCTGTATGTCTGATGTCAAGTTTTTTCCGCCACAGCAAAATCCCCTGCTGGTTCGTTTAATTCAGAGCATATTTTACATCGTCGCTTATTTTGTTTACAAAATTCGTTTAGTGGTTGATGAGGAGGAAATAGCTAAGCTAAAAGCGCTCGCCGATCAGCGAGTAGTTTATCTACCCAATCATTCTAATTTAGATGATGGTTTTGGTTTATTTCTGCTATCGGCAAGGGCAGGACAGTTATTTCATTATGTAGTGGCTCTGGAGGCTTTCGGGGGCTGGGTGGGTAAATTGATGCAAAAAGTAGGGGCATACTCAATTCGTCGCGGAGTTGGCGATCGCACTAGCATTATCCAGACTTTGAAAATCCTGCAACAACCTCAATGCAAGCTGGTAATTTTTCCTGAAGGGGGTTGTTCCTATCAAAATGATACGGTGATGCCTTTTCGTCCTGGGGCTTTTGAACTGTCGTTTAAAGCGTTGGAGAAGCTAGCCCGTAAAAATAATGATGCTATCCCCGATTTTTATTTAGTCCCCATTACTTTAAAATATCGCTATCCTAACGCCACCGACCAGCAGCTTGATCAAGCCTTGAGCCGCTTAGAAACGGCTTTGTCCTTAAACCCTGAGGAAGATAATTTTTATTTGCGCTTAAGAATGATTGGCGTACAAATACTCTCTAACCTAGAAACAGAGTATCAAGTTATCCCGACCGAAACTGCTGATTACAATCACAGGATGAAAATTTTAAGACAGCAAATGCTGGATTACTGTGAATCAAAACTAGATATAACTCCTGTGGTGCAGTTGCCAAATCGCGAACGTATTTATAAAGTTCAATCAATAATTCGCTCCCTTACTGATTTAGATAAACAGTCCACTATTGATTATGAACATATTTATTGGACTACGGTTCGCTTACTAAACTTTGACGCAATTTACGATGGCTATGTGGCAGAAAATCCTACCAAAGAAAGATTCTTTGACACCATTGACCGCCTAGAACGAGAAGTATTTAGAATTGATCGACCAAAATACAAAGGACGACGGCAAATAGTAGTTAAAATAGCTACTCCTATTAATCTTAAAGATCACTGGCAGCAATATCAAAGCGATCGCTTTGAGTCGTCTACAGTGACAGCTAATCAATCAGTAATTGATGATTTGACCAAATTATCTCAGCAGTTGGTTCAAGCAAATCTTGATTAACAAATATACTATAAGATTTGTATTTTTGATTAAATTAATGCCTAAAAGAACACCTGAATTACCTACAAAAACTTTACCCAAGGTTATCTTCTTTGATGCTATGGGTACTCTATTTGAGCTTAAAACTAGCGTAGGCGAAATATATCAACAACATGCGCTTAAATACGGAGTTGAAGCCGATGATAAAATGCTCCAAAATGCATTTATTCAAAGCTTTAAGTCTGCTCCTCCTTTAGCATTTTCTACTACTGAACTTTGGCAAATTAAACAACAAGAGTTTGACTGGTGGAAAATTCTGGTTAAATCAACATTTTTACAGCTCAACCTATTTAATAAATTTAGTGATTTCTCTAAGTTCTTTAGTGAAATCTATGTATATTTTGCTACTGAGGAGCCTTGGCAGCTTTTTCCAGATACAGTAAATAGTTTGCAAAAATGGCAAAATTCAGGGATCCAATTGGGAATTATTTCTAATTTTGATTCTCGCTTAATCCAAGTTTTACACGAGCTAAATTTGACCCAGTTTTTTAGTAGTGTAACTATTTCTTCTCTGGCAGGATTTGCTAAACCAGAACCAAATATCTTTAAAATTGCTCTCGAAAAACATAAAGTAGAAGCCAATCAAGCTTGGCATGTTGGGGATAGTCTCGTTGAAGATTATCAAGGTGCGAGTAATGTCGGAATCAACTCATTTTGGTTAAACGGCGATTCTAATTCACTAAATATTGAAAATCAGCTACCCAATTTAAGTAGTCTGGGATAAACTTGTCTTTATATGTTGCTTTATATTTACACTTTTACAAAGTCTGAAGAAACGGGGGATATGAGCTTTGGATACAGCTAATCAGCAGAGAATTCTCGGATATTTTATTGAAGAAGCAAAAGAACATTTGCAAACTTTAGAGCAAGGTATTTTACAGCTAGCTACATCCGTGCAGGATACTGAAACTGTCAATGAAATGTTTCGAGCTGCTCATTCCGTCAAAGGTGGCGCTGCAATGTTAGGTTATACCAGTATTCAGAAAACTGCTCATCGTCTTGAAGACTCCTTTAAAATTCTTAAAGATAATCCTGTTGATGTTGATCAGAAGTTGGAAACTCTTTTTCTTAATGGATATGATCATCTTCAAGATTTGATCGAACGTTTAGAAAATTCAAATGAGTTTAGCGACGGTGATGCGATCGAGATTTTGCAGCAGGCTGAATCTAACTTTGCTGTTTTGGATCAATATCTTCAGCAATTATTATCTGGAGGTTCTTCTGAACAGGAAGATATCAGTCAGAAAGTGACGACTATTCTCAAACAAATGTTGCAAATATTTAAGCAACCAGATAGTCCTGAAAGTCGTCAAAAATTGCACCTAGCCTGCAAAAATTTGCTCGAAGTAGCTCCCACTGAAGCCAATTGGCAACGTTTAATAACCACTACTCAAAAAGCAATTACCAACAAAAAATATCCCTACAACACCATAGCTCAAGTTGTTATCAAGGAAATTAAACAAGCTGGAGATTATTTGCATAATGGTCAAGTTGAAAAACTGATTCCTAGTAAAAATCTGCAACAATTAGCGGCTACTGCGGGCGGAACTTCTGGCGCAGGAACTGTAACCATACCTAAAGATCCTCAAGGAGCAGCTTTAGCCTTACTAAAAACTTTTAATAAACAACAGATTACGCAAATATTCCAAATTATTAAGAGCCGTATCTAATTGATAATTTAATGCCGTTTGCTAAACTCACGGGTGTCATAATAAGAGCCTATAGTAAAGGTTCTTTAACCAAATTTCCCCGTGCTTAAATTTGCTATTCATTCCGCTAGTTTGATCAAACCAATATTGCTCCAACTTCGGATAGTTGGGGCTTTTTCTGTTATCGGGCTGTTTACTTGGAGTCTTGCTGGTTTTGTTATTGATGCGATCGCGCAAGCTAAAAGAATGCATCAAATTCCCTGTACAAAATGCCGTTTTTTTACTGGTGATTATCGTCTCAAGTGTACGGTAAATCCTTCTGTTGCTAACACAGAAAAAGCGATTGGCTGTAGTGATTATCGGCATTTATAAATTGGCGAAGCCTTCTTCAAGGTTATAGATATCTCTGGAATTGAGAATTATCCCGACTTGTTACAGAGAAAGCAGCTTGACAAAAGCGATCGTTAATATTTTCTTTCTGCATCATGATAATTTCTTCTAAAAGAACTGAACCACAGCGACTTAATTCATTAATTCAAAAGTAAGAGTTGTTAGTAACTTTATGTATTGCACCAGTAGACATTAAACACGAATAGACTTAAGTTAAATATTCTTGGCGCTATATATTTATGATCAAGACAATGCTATATCATTGATAGCAACTTACCTGTAGCGTAATTAATGACTGAATCTCCTGACCCACAAGAAATAAAAGCCATATTTGATCGCATTGCTCCGATGTATGATCGCTTGAATGATCGCCTGAGTTTAGGTCAGCATCGTATTTGGAAGTTGATGGCGGTTAAATGGAGTGAAGCAAAGCTAGGAGATCATGCTTTGGATGTTTGCTGTGGTAGCGGTGATTTGGCTTTATTATTAGCAAAACAGGTCGGAAATAGAGGAAAAGTAACTGGAATAGATTTTGCCTGTGAACAATTAGCGATCGCAAAACAAAGACAACTTAGAAAATGTCCTGATTCAAATATAGAATGGCTTGAAGGAGACGCCTTAGCGTTACCTTTTGCCGATAATCAGTTTGATTGTGCCACTATGGGTTATGGGTTGCGTAACGTAACTGATATATCTCTGAGCTTACAAGAACTATATCGGGTACTAAAACCAGGGGCAAAAGCAGCAATCTTAGATTTTCATCGCCCCGATCCTGGGTTGATGTCTAGCTTGCAACATTGGTATTTAGCCAATATTGTGGTACCCACTGCTGAACAAATGGGCATGAAAGAAGAGTATGCCTACATCAACCCCAGTATTGATCGCTTTCCCACAGGTAGAAAGCAAATAAAATTATCATCTGCTTCAGGCTTTAGTCATGCTGTGCATTATCCCCTCATGGGAGGCATGATGGGTATATTGGTATTAACCAAATAAAATAATAGAAGTAGATAAAATTATAAAATTAACTATCTGCGTTTTAATCTTTATTGTCGATTCAACATATTGCTTTGGCACTAGCGAATCTCTGGATATTTTTTGTACCCCCCATAGCGGGCAGCATTATTGGCTATTTCACCAACGACATAGCAATCAAAATGCTATTTCGTCCCTACAGAGCTATCTATATCGGAAAGAAAAAGCTTCCCTTCACCCCAGGTTTAATTCCCAGTAATCAAGAGCGTCTGGCACAGAAAGTCTCCGATACGATTATGGGTTCTTTGCTTACCCCAGGAGAATTACAAAAGTTAGCCCAAAGACTACTGGCAACGGAACGGATGGAAGGAGCTATTTCGTGGCTCTTAAAACTAGCTTTAGATCAGGTTAAATCAGATCGCGAACAAAAAACAGCTAAAATTCTGGGCAACATTCTCCATGATCTTTTTAGTCAATCACTACCGCGACTAATTAAAGTTTTTGCCCGCAAGGATGACTTTTTAGAAGCTCAGACCAATCAGATTTTTGATCAAATCCTGCTGAACTTTCAACTCAAAGAAGTTCAGGCGCAGAAATTTTCTGACTGGCTGTTAGGTTCGGTATTGCCCCCAGATACAATTCGTCGGGCAATGATTGACTTTTTGAGCGATCGCAATATTCAAATCATTGATGAAGGTTTTCGCGAAAAAACCAGCGGTACCTATTGGGTAGTAGCAAACCTGTTTGGATTACGTAATAGCTTGATGCGGTTACGCTCCTTTTGTATTGATGAACCTAATATTACCAACGCCAGACTGGAGGAGTTGTCTTTCTCCCTGCAAATTCGCGATCGCATTAAGAACTGGTTGATGAATCTTTCCCTGCAAAATTTACCAGTATCAACTGTGAGACAACTGCGTAAAACAGTCAGGCAAGCAGTACGCGATTATGTACGAGAAGAAGGCGGTAGTTTGATTTCAGGGTTAGGAGATTCTGTAGACTGGGAAAACCTAGCGGCATTAATTCTCAAACGACTTCAAGCCTCACCCATAGTTACCGATTCCTTAGAAATAATTAGTCAGGAATTGGCTTTAGTCTTAGAACGCTATTTAGAACAAGACTTAGAAAAGTTAGTGGCACAGGCAATCCCCATTCTCTCCATCGATCAGGTAATTATTGATCGCGTATCAGCCACTTCTCCCGAAGAATTAGAAAAGTCAGTACAGGGTATAGTTAAAAATGAACTCCAGGCGATCGTTAATTTAGGCGGAATCCTAGGTTTTGTGGTGGGATTGTTGCAGACAGTCTTATTATTCTTTAACTAGACTCAAAAAATTCTACTTAAAAATAATGGACTAACTAGGAGAGCGAAAAAAACAACCTATCAGTACAAACAATGACCAGTCGGTTTTTTATTGTACTTTTGCTTTAAATTAGACGTTTACAAGTAATGAACAAGTGTAATCAGACGAGAATTTGCAGCGGATTTAGCTTAATTGTTGATGATAGTGGACATAGAAAAAGCGCACCGCCCCGTCTGAGGTTTCCTCAGACATAGGGACGGAGCAAGAAGCGGGAATTTCACTGCGGGAAGCGGTTTAATCAAATTAATCTAAGGAGATAATCGATCTATTAGTGTCTTGAGGCAGAAAGGAACGATCTTTGGGTAAAGGCGCTACTGGTTCAGTTAAAGTAAATTTGCCAGATTCAATCCACTGCTTCAGTTCCTGAGCTACCTTGAGGGAGCGATGTTTGCTTGCCAGAGGCGCTACTCTAACCGACTTGCCATCAATTGTGACATGACCTTTCTGTAGCTGTTCGTAACTAACTAAACCAAATGTGGGGCGCACACGCCGAGGAATCGAAAAATCAATTACGGGTGCAACTATATTTTGATCCAGCACAGAGCAATTTTGAATCACTTCAACAGAAGTTACGGGGAGTGCAACTCCAACCCCGAGCATAATAGAAGGACCATAATTTTTAAAATAGCATCCCCGCACCCAGTCATTACTCATCTGTTTAGCGTCACCAATCAATGCCACAGTAGCAGCAGGTCCAATAGGAGTACGATTTGGCAGACGTTTTTGTAATGGAAAATGTTGAGTTCCTTCCCAAGCAATATAGCCAATCCCACCACCTAAAAAGATTTTACTGCCAATTCCTACCGATACTAAATCAGGGTCGTTGAGTAAGGGAGAAATTGCCCCAGGATTAGAGTATACGGCGTTCCCCAATCTTGGCTGCAACGCTCCCAAATAAGTATATAAAGTGCGATCGCCTCCATTGACCCCGACAATAAAGTTTTGATAGAGGTTACGAGGGTTAAATAAATAAAACTGATTGATATTATCCTTAGTAATCGTATTTTCCCAGACAGCGCGGGGATAACAGTCAGTTTTTTGTCCAATCGCCTTGAGGTGGATTGGTTTACCCGCAATCAAGTCTTCAATTACATGTCCACCTCCTTTCTCTGTGACCGCCCCTTCTCGCAGATTAGGATCACTTTCCTGAAGATTATAATCTGCGGTTGCAGTTGCACCGAGATAAAGATCTACTGCTCCAAATGCTGCATATGCTGCTATCCCATCGAGCCAACATTGACGAATTTTAATCGGCGGGTCAGTGTGCCCCAGATTAATAATTGCTCCTGTCGATTCCATCGGTTCAAACGTTCCTGTAGTTACAACATCTACCTGTCGTGCCACCTGAGCTATTCCCAATTCGCCAACTTTTTGCTTAACTTCTTCGACAGTCCAAACTACAGCTTGGTTGCAGCTAATTTTATCGTTAATCTCGGCGATCGTCCGCATATTTATTGGTCATTTAGCATTAAAATTTATTCGGGATCTTTATTTATTATTCTTGATTGCCCCTGATCATTACTGAGATCTTCTTTTCTGGCATTGACTGAAAGAGGTTGCTTCCCTGCAAATGAATAATCCCAGTTATCCAAAACATCTTTGATAATAGCTTCTTTGAACCAAATTTGAGCTACTACCGTCAAGGGTAATGAAAGAAACAAGCCCAAAAAGCCAAAAAACGACGCAAAAAACAATTGCGACAATAAGGTGAATGCGGGTAGCAAAGAGACCTGCTGCGCCATAACAATCGGCGTGAGAATATTACTCTCAACTTGTTGAATAATTATATAAAGAATCAAAACCGCTACAGATTTCCAGGGGGCCTCAATTAGAGCGATCGCCATGGGGGATAAAACACTCAGAGTAGGACCGAGATTGGGAATAAAGGTTAGAACTCCCGCCAACATTGCCTGGGACAAGGCTAAGGGAATACCCAAAAGCAGTAAGACAATAAAACTTAGAACGGCAATTACCACCATGTTAAACAATATTCCTACCAGCCAACCTTCTAATCCTTCGGCACAAAGAGTTAAGATCTCTTCTACGCGACGACGATAAAAAGCAGGAAATAGGCGCTTAAAACCTTGACGATAGGGGGTTGGATCTGTAAGTAACATTAGAGTGATCGCAAATAATAAGAAAATGCTCAACAATACTCCTAATGAACTATAGAAAAAAGTTAATCCTCCACCCAAAAACTGATTTATTAAAGGTTGTAACTGCCGATTTAACTCCTCAGTATCTGGTAAAAAGCTAATTATTCGGGGGTCTAGCCGTTCGGATAATAAATTAATCCAGTCATCCAATCGTTCTATTCCTTGAGGAACTAGCCTGCCTAAGGCCTGAAACTGATCGATAAAAGGTGGAATTACGATCCAAATAGAACCGACTGCTACGGCAATCAGCACAAATATCGACAACAAAACGGCATTAATCCGTTTAATTCCCCGTTTTTGAAAATTCTTAACTAAAATATTGAGGGAAGTAGCCAGTACAATTGCCGTAAACAGCAGGAGTAACAGTTGTTTAATTTGCCATAAAACATAAAGAGAAATAAAGAAAACAACTAAACCAATCCAAGCGCCAAAATTCACGGTTGAGACTCCTTACGAGGAGAAATACTATGGACAAAACTGTTCTATAGATTAACCTGGTTTATCAATTTTGCCATGCTCTGCTGATAATTTATCGCGCTTCTCAGACTCACAGAGCATAAATTTAAACTTAGTTATAAATTATTTAATTTCTCTTGACTAATTTAATCAAGATATCTCTCTCTAATATAGGAAATATTAGATGTCGGTTTAATAATTCGATTTATTTAAAATATCGCCAGCCTAAAATCAAGCCAATCACCCCTGATGGCATCAAGACTATCAGCAGGGCAGTATTTGTAGTTGGGGAGAGAGCTAGATATTGTCCTCCATACTTAACCAAGAACGATAATCCTGTTGATAGTAACAGTATTTTGATTACAAAACTAATTATCTGAATATTCATCTCCTGCACAAAACTTTCTTTTGAGTATTATAGACTTCTGGCATGAATTAGGCGATCGCATCAAGCCCACTCCTGGGAGCTAATCGCTCAACTCAATTCACAATTGTACAGACTAGTAATTAATTACTTCTGGGATTTTAAGCATATTTATAATGTCATGATCTTACAAATATGCTCAAAATATCATGTGTTAGTTGAAGGTTTTTGGGAGTAATTATTAGGGAGATTGACGCTGGATTATTTCAAGTCGGATAGTAATTCAAAATAATATCCTTGTTGGGGATTAGCTTTCACCTTAACTAAGGCGGTTTTAATTGTGCGATCGCCTGATGGTAAAAACTGAAACTGATTATTTGCTCCGTCAATGGTTAATTGCGAATTGCGTAAAACATTTTTTAAACCCTCCCTGGTATTGTTTTGTTGTAAACCTAAAGAGATCGCTTTAGTGGCATCATAGGAAGTCCCAGTACGCCAAGTAATGGGAGCATCTTTTCCCCAAATATCATCAGCTGTCATCACAAATTCTTGAGCCGAATCTTGTTGATCATGAAAAGGTACAGGCAGAACAACTCCATTTAAGTCTCCCTGTCCAGACTGAATTATTTTAGAGGTATTGAGAGAAAAAGTACCTAATAAAACCATTTTCCAGTTGTTAGCTCTAGCTAGGTCTATCGCTCGATTTAATTTGTCGATATGAGGTGCTAGCAATACTGCTTCTGCTCCACCAGAAATTACATTATTAACCGATATTTCCCCATTAAAATCTGGGGTAGCAAAATCACATTGGATATTAACATAGTTACCTCCCCTGGCTATTAACGCAGGAATAAAAGCATCCTTGAAGGTGACATTATCGGGAGCTTGAGAGTCAAAACAAATCGCCACATTTCTGCGTTTGGCAGTATTTACTACATAGTCGGCTAAAGCATCTGCCATTTCCTGATTAGTTGGCGCACTACGAAAAATATAGTCGCCAAAATTAGATAACTCTTCGGTTGTGCTAGTGGGAGTAATCATCACCATGCGATTTTTTTGATATACTTTTGCTCCTGCCACAGAAGCATTTGAGGCATTTGAGCCAATGACTGCTAAAATTTCTGAGTCTTTAACTAATGCTTTGGCTACTTGTTCGGCAATTTCGGTATTATTTTCATCATTAACAATCTGAACCTGTAATTTAATCCCTTGCCCAATGAACTCCGTCTGTGCCTGGGCAATACCCCTAAGCATTTCCTGTGCCACATCTAAATTTGAGCCGATAGGAACAATCGCCGCAATTTTCATCGGTTGTTGATGGGCTACTTGAGCATTATTGAGATAGATGCGTGTTTCAGGATCGTCAGGATATTTAGCTAGAGACTGTTCAAAATATTCTTGAGCTAAATCAAATTCTTTCTTGCCATAGGCAATAGTCCCATCCTGTTTTTCAGTCGTAAAATTTGCCGCAATCAGCATTTTTTCACCAAAGCTGAAACGCTTGAGTAAAGATGATTCATGACCAGAAACTACTGAAAACTTTGATCCTTCGCCTGGGACTGAAGAAATACCATTTTGAGAATTGAAGGGCTGAAATTTAAACCATGCTAACAGACCTAACACGGATAGTAGAATGAAAACAATAGGGGGTGGGGCTTTAGTAGATTTCTTACTCATGATTCTTGCTGACTATTTAATCTTTTAAATCTTTTCTCAATCTCTGCTTCGAGGGATAAGGCATCAATTTCCTCTGCTAATACATCATTGGGATTCTCTGCTAGTTCTGCTTGGGCTTCTTCGAGCAAGGTTCGTTTCTCAATGCCATTCTTTGCCTCGGCAAATTGCGATCGCGCTGAGTCTAAACCCCACTCAGTAGAAATATCGCCCATCTCTACCATTGCCTGATTTACCAGAGTTAAAGATTCTAAATTCTCTAGTTCTAATTTATAAGCTTCCAACTTTTCAGTTTCCCGCTTTAGCTTCGCCTTGGCTTTATTCATCGTCGTTTGTGCTGTCCCGACCCGTTCGCTTAACTGGGGTAGAATTTTTTCAATTGCGATCGCTTTAGTGATGGCTAGTCTTGCTGCCTCTTCATTACCTTTACTGTGGGCTAGCTGTGCCTGTCTTTCTGCCTCGTGATAGTCTTTAAGCTTATTGTTATACTGCTGTTGTGCCAGATTATAGGCAGAAACTACCTGAGCCACAGCAGTTGCTAATTGAGCGATCGATTCTTGCATGGAGATAATCGATTCTTGGGCAACTTTCTGTGCTACTTTTCCCCCTGCTTCGAGAGGCATTCCCCAGAGATGTTTCCAAGCTGCAACTGAAATTCTGCCTGCTGTTTCCCCAAGTAGCCAATAAGTAATTTTTTTAGGATTTACCTGTTTCATTGTTTTGAAGTTAACTATTCGTCGCTGTGATTTACGGCTTAATACTTAACTTTAGAAACAATCTTTACCACTGCCAATTCATATTATTCATGACTTTTTTTAAAAAGTTCATTTTATTCATTTATTGCTATTCAAGAAAGAGAGAAAATGATTAAATATGAACTATGTAACCTGCCAGAATATTTTTTTAAATTAATCTAAAAATAATAATATCTATGATTTCTTCCGCTAATTACGATCACGAGCTAGATCGAGCAATAACAATTGTTGATAGATTTATTGAGCAAAATGGAAATCAAAAGTTAAATGAAGTTGAACAAGCAATTATTCATGGTTCTTTAGCAGGACTAACTTATCAAAATATGCAGCAACAAGAAAAACAGTTGAATTTTTATACTGTAGAATATATTTCTCGTAATTTGGCTTATGACTTATGGCATAAATTAAGTGCTGTTGCTCATAATTCTCAGATATTCGCTCCTGATTATAGAGTCAATAAAAAAAAATTGTGGCATTTTGTCGATCAGATAAATCAATCACAAGCAGAAAATAATTTTGTATCGATTGATATTCCTGGGTCAACAATGGAAGGAGAGAAGTTACAGTATCGCTATGAAATTGAAGAACATTTATTTGATCGCGATTCTGGAGAAAGGCACTTTAGGGCAATTGATCGTTTTTTGGGAGATAAACCCTGTTTAGTTATTCAACGCTACCACCAAACACCAAAAATTAAACAACAGTTTGAGAGGGAAGGAGAGGCTTTATCCCATCTTGGTAAACATTGCCAAATACCAGAATTATTAGCATACTTTGTTCAGGATAAATCCCTTTACTTAATTTACGAACAAATAGAAGGCAAAGCTCTAACGGAACTACTTACAGAAGAACCTTGGCAAGAATTACAGGTTAAAGAATTACTACGTAGTTTGTTAACAGTTTTAGTGTTTATTCAGGAAAAAAATATAATTCATCGCAATATTAATCCCGATAATATTATCTTTTCAGATAACAAATGGGTTTTTACAGACTTTGCCACCGTTAAAGAAGTCAAGCATAATGCAAACTCTCTCTCTCAAAGCACTTTTGCTCAAGGAATGAAGGGTTATATACCCGCCGAACAATTAATGGGGATAGCTACTTTTGCTAGCGATGTTTACGCTGTGGGCATGATTGCCGTTCATGCTTTAACAGGAATTCATCCCCGTAAATTAAAACGATTTAATCAACAGACAGGTACAAAAATATGGCGTGACTATGCCCACGTTAGCAAAGGCTTTGCCAGCGTAATTGATCGGGCTATCGGTCATAATTTTCTGCAACGTTATCAGTCTGCCAAGAATATGCTGGAAAATCTTAAATAATCTGACTTTAGCTTCAAAATACTTAGTTACGGACTATACAATAGTTTTAATGTAATATCGTGTATTTATTAAAACTTATGTGTCTTCATGAAAATAACATTGTTGGAGAGCATTATCGAGTAATTAAACAACTAGGTGCTGGCGGTTTTGGTGTAACTTACACGGCATACGACGAACAGCAATCACCACCTCCAATTGTTGTTCTCAAACAAATTAAGATTATTGAAACAGATAGTAGCGATGCCATAAGAGATGCTAGTTATCTTCAAAAATTAGAAGCTGAGGCTAATATTTTACGGGAACTAGTGGAGGGAACAGAAAATCTTTTTATCCCTCGTGTTTTTGATTGTTTTATCGAAGGTGATTACTACTATATTGTTCAGGAATATATCGAAGGTCACGACCTGAGTCAGGAAATTCTACCAGGTGAACCAATCACTGAAGAACAGGCAATTAGTATTCTGCGCGAAATTCTAGACATACTCAAAGTGGTTCATCAGAGAAATATTGTTCATCGAGACATTAAACCAGCTAATATTGTTCGTCGAGAAAGCGATCAACGATTATTTTTAATTGACTTTGGTGCATTTACCGAATTAGGTACTAGACATACTGATACCCTCAATAATGCCCCAAACGTAACTTTGACCAGAATAATGTACTGTAATGGCTATTCTCCTAATGAACAGCGTTGGGGTATTCGTAGCTTAAATAGTGATATTTATGCTTTGGGAATAATGTTAATGCAGGGAGTAACAGGATTTTCACTCTTAGCTATTTGTTCCCCAAATCGTCCACCAAGAATGGATTTAAATAATCGCTGTCGCTATATTTGGCAAGAATATGCACCACAAATTAGTCCCAAGACAAAAAAGATTATTTCTCGGATGATCGAATACGATTATCAACGGGATCGCTATCAATCAGTAACTGCTGTTCTTCAAGATATAAATAGAATATCTTGGTGGCAAAAAATATCATTATGGTTAAACAATTTTCTTACCCAAAATAATAGAAATACAAAGCTAATTATTATTACTTTGCTTGCCTGTTTAGCAGCGATTATATTTAACAATAAGTATATTATTCCTCCTCAAGCTAATAGCAATAATCCTTGTTCTTTAAAATTAAAGGATGGTATTAGCTGTGGCGAAGAAATATTAAATCCTTCATCTAGAGATCCTGATAGAAAACGCGCTGCTGAAGCTTTCTCTAAAAAGGAATATATAGAAGCTCTAAAATACTTCAAGGTTGCCTGGCAAGATAGCCACGACCCAGAAACTCTTATTTACTTAAATAATGCTTTACTTGATGTTTACAAGATCGAAGCTGAAACTATTGCGATCGCAGTTCCATATAGTTATATCTCTCCTACTACAAATAAAAAAGATAAACTTAGAGGCTCTGTTATCACAAAAGATTTTCTCAGAGGTGTTGCTCAAGCGCAAACTGAGGTCAATCTAAGTTTATCTAACTTTAATCCAGAAATTGCCGAGCAATTAAATAAATATAGCTTTTTATCTGACATATACATGGGTCACAATAAAGGCTTAAGAGTTATTATCGCTGATGATGCTAATAAAAAAGAAAAAGCTAGAGAAATTGCCAATCAAATTGCCGATAATAAAGATGTTATAGGTTTAATTGGTCATTATGCTAGTGCTAGAACCATTGACACTCTTAGCATTTATAATCGAGCTAATTTAGCTCAAATATCATATGGTAGTACAACTAGAAGTCTTTCTAATAGAACAGGAAATAATTTTTTTCGTGTTGTTCCTACCACTGAAGAAGAAGCTGCTGTTATGGAAA
Source organism: Cyanobacteria bacterium P01_G01_bin.39 (assembly GCA_039180345.1). Taxonomy (GTDB): domain Bacteria; phylum Cyanobacteriota; class Cyanobacteriia; order Cyanobacteriales; family Xenococcaceae; genus Waterburya. The sequence continues at coordinate 61,968 of JBCDDK010000024.1, forward strand.
ATTATATTAATAACTATGATTTAGAAGAGAAAACAATAGCAATTTTTTATAATCCAGGCAGTGACTACAGTAAAGATTTAAGAAAAGCTTTAATTGATAAGATTGAGGCATCAAACAATCTAAACGTTTCTATACCAGATGATTACAATCAATTTGACATTGCTGATCATGAAAACTTTTCCACAAAATTAGCGATGTCAAAAATAAATAGCGACACCAAAAATGAAATTAATATTTTCTTACTATTACCAGATGGGCTAACAAGTAATGCTTTAGCTAAGGCAATCGAAATAATAGAAGCAGATAATGGTCAACGTTTAATTTTAGGTGGAAATCCTTTAGTCAACTCTAAAGTCAAAGATATTAAAACCGATCAACCAGCAAATTTAATTGTGTCTACCCCCTGGCATTCTACAGAAAATTTAGCAAGAGATTTTAATCAGCAAACATTGGATTTATGGAACGATCGCGTTAATGGAAACACCGCGATGGCTTACGATGCCACCATAGCTATTATAGAAGCGATTAAAAGACAGGATAATCCTACTAGACAAGGAACTATTAATGAGTTAAATAATCCCCATTTTTCTGTAGATGGAGTAACTGGAGAAATAAGATTTAATACCTCTACGGATAAAGAAAGAAATGGCGATCGCAAAAACTTTAGTCCTAAATTAGTACGCCTCTTTAAATGCGAAGACGATAATCACTTTGTTTCTATATCTCTTGATGATACTCAAGCAGAAGATTTGATTTGTCAAGCAGAATTTTGATAAAGATGACCTGATATCATCAGCAATAGTTCCTGCTATTAAAATATCAAAACCATCCTAAAAATAGTCATTCCTTAGATCTTTTAGATAACTAGCTCAACTTTTGCTTAATAAAACTTACCAATTGATTGAACTGCTTTTTAATTTGTGCTGATTCTTGTTCTAGTTTTTGAACCCGCAGCTTGAGATATTCGATCTCTGAATTAAGTGCTGCTACGTCATTACTATTAGCCAGTGTTCCAGACATATCTGGAGATGAAGTTTGAGGCTGTTTTTTCGCCTTCATCATCGCATCTCGAATTGCTTCGACTAGTTGCTCGCGATCAAAAGGCTTTTCCACAAAGGAGAAAAACTCAAAAGGCTCAGATATCTTGTCGGTAACTTCCTCCTTCCGACCAGACATTAAAACTAGGGGAATGGAGCGAAACTTCGATTGTTTCTGGATCTCCTGATAAACTTCCCACCCGCTCATTTTTGGCAGCAAAAAATCCAGCATGATTAAATTTGGATCTTCGGTTCTAATTAAATTGAATCCTTCAAGACCATCTTTGGCTTCGATGATGTCAAAGTTACCCTCTGGCAACATATCTTTGACTCGCATTCTAATGACTTTACTGTCATCAATAACTAGAATTTTGTGGGTGGACACGATTTACTCCTGAGCGACTAACTCCACATGCCTGAGATATACTAGACTGATTTTGGCAGTTAGTTTTGGTTTACAAGCTTAGAGTTCCCTTTTAAATTACCAAAATAACAGGAAAAAACATCTAAATCACAATAAGTTTTAGAGTCAGGCTTCAGTAATGTTGCTGATAATCAAGACAGTATGAATCAATCTCCAAAATCCTATTCAACCGCTAATGACTGGCGTGATGCAGTAATTTCGCTGCCATCTTGGCTCAAGCGTCCTCTTGGTAAGGCGAGTGAGTTATCTACAGTACAGCGAATTATCAAACAAAAAAACATTTATACTATTTGTGAAGAGGGCAGATGCCCTAATCGAGGAGAATGTTACGCTAACCGCACCGCTACTTTTTTATTGATGGGGCAAACCTGTACTCGTGCCTGCGCTTTTTGCCAGGTAGAAAAAGGTCATGCGCCAATGGCATTAGATCCAGATGAACCAAGGAAAGTTGCTGATGCTGTTAGTACGTTAGGTTTACGCTATGTGGTGTTGACTTCTGTAGCTAGGGATGATTTAGATGATGGTGGTGCAGGATGGTTTGTCAAAGTGATGACGGCAATTCGTCAGCAGAATTCTCAAACCGAGATCGAAGTTTTAACCCCCGATTTTTGGAGTGGTAAACAGGCATCCTCCAGTCAAAAAAAGCGGATCGCAACAGTTGTAGCTGCCAAACCAGCCTGCTACAATCATAATTTAGAAACCGTTGCTCGTTTACAGGCACCAGTGAGAAGAGGTGCTAAATACGACCGCTCTCTCAATGTTTTACGCTATGTCAAGGAATTAGATCCCACCATGACTACGAAATCGGGATTAATGCTAGGTTTGGGGGAAACAGAAGCTGAAATTATCCAAACTTTGCAAGATCTTCGGGAAATTAAGTGCGATCGCCTTACTTTAGGTCAATATATGCGACCTTCCCTAGCTCATTTGCCTGTAGCCAAATACTGGACTCCTGAAGAATTTACTCGGTTGGGAGAAATAGCCACCGAACTGGGATTTGACCATGTCCGATCAGCCCCTTTGGTAAGGAGTTCTTATCATGCAGGGGAAGATTAACGAAGTCAACGCAGCAATGACAAAGGCGCATAGTTGAGGACACGATGCCACCATTAATGCGATCGCATTAGGCAAAAAAAATGTCATCCTTTAATATCTCTTAGCCAAGCCGAGGAAGTAATCTCACCTCTTTAGTTTAATAGTTCCTGAAGAGAGCTATTTAATTTTGATCGGGGTTGAAATAATCTTATATTTCCTTTTTTACATCCTGTCGCTAACATGTTGCTGTTAGGACTAAATGAAACTGTTTGTATTGTTTCACCATGATCGATAGTAGAGACTAACTCCCCTGTGTCTAACTTCCATAGTTTCAAAGTTTTATCCTTACTACCACTGGCTAAAATTTCGTTGTCTGAACTTATAGCGACAGAAGTAATATCATCACTATGCCCCTCTAAGGTAGCTATTTCATTTCCTGTATCAACTTGCCAGATTTTGATAGTCTTATCTTTACTACCGCTAGCAATCAGTTTACTATCGCGGCTAAAAGCTATTGAGTAAACTCCACCAAACCAATCAGAGTGACCCCTTAAAGTAACGCTTTTATTTTCTGATAAAAACCATAGCTTAACCGTTTTATCATTAATATCACCGCTGCTAGCTAAGATACTTCCATCAGGGCTAAACAAAACGGCGATAACATTATCTGTATGACCTGTTAAAGTGCAGACTTGCTCGCCTGATTTTAATGACCAAAGTTTTACTGTTTCGTCATCGCTTGCAGAAGCAATCAACTTGCTTTTAGGATGAACAGCTACTGAATTTACTGCTTTTTGATGACCAGTAAAAGTGTAAATTAGTTTTTTGGTCTGTAAAGACCAAAGTTTAATTGTTTTATCTTCTTCTGCACTAATCTAATGTTTTATTATTTCGATTGAAAGCAACGCAATTAGCGTAATCTGATTTAAAACAAATTGTATTAACTAATTTTCCTGTTTCTAGCTGCCAAACTTTTATGGTCTTGTCCTTACTTGAGCTAGCCAAAAGTTTACCATTGCTGCTAAAGCAAATAGATTTTATTCTTTTGGAATGTGCTTGAAGTTTTGAACTGTGTATTAATTGATTAATAGTCATTATTTAGTTTTATGAGCCATATTAAAAAGATAATTCCCTTAAAACTCAAATAATCGACAACTCTAATCCATAAACCTGATCTGCTTTGATAGTGCTTTTTTGAATTTAAGTTCAAAATATTTGATGAGCCATAAGCGATCGCTCACAGTAAATCAAAACCATTTTGCATTTATGTCTACAGTAAAAAGACATGAAAATCTTCAAACCTGAATATGAAGCTCAAACATAAAATCTTACTGGGTTATGGCTTATCCTTAGCTTTAATTGTTTTGGTCGGTGGTTGGGGTATAACTAACCTGCGTCGTTTGGGTCAAGCTAGTGATGCAATCCTGAAGGAAAATTACAACAGTATTCTGGCGGCAGACAATACTATTGAGGCACTGGAGCGACAAGACAGCGCAATTTTGTTATTTCTCTTAGAAAATCGCGATCAGCCTAACGGCATTGCTTCGCTACGCAGTAGTCAACAGTTTCAAGAGAATCAGATTGAGTTTTTAAAATGGTTGGGACGTGCAGAAGGTAATATTACCATCCCAGAGGAAGCAGAAATCATTGCTAGCATTGAATCAGCTTATCAAGACTACTTAAGAGCTTTTTCTGAGCTACAACAACAGGTCAATGGTACTACTGAAGATTACTACGGAACAATTTTACCTATCTTTGAACAAATACGCGATCGCAGCGTTCAATTGCGTAACATAAATCAATCAGCAATGGAAGCAGCCTCGGAAAATGCTCAACAAATATCGAGTCAAGCAGTTTGGTCTATGGTAATTGCTGGGGCTACCGCAGCAGGAATTGGGCTAGGGTTTAGTCTGCTTTTGACCCGCCGCATTGTTCGACCCCTGACAGAAATGATCACCGCTACAGAAAAGATTGCTAGTGGTGAGTATGATATTGTCCTCCAGGTTAAGTCTAAAGATGAATTAGGGATGCTAGGGCAAGAAATAACTACCATGAGTCAAAAGCTCAAGGCATTTCGCGATCTTAACGTGGGCAAAGTGATTGTTGAAAAGCAGCGTAGCGATGCCATTGTTCAAAGTATTGCTGATGGCATTATTGTTGTTGATAGTGAACTGAAGATTATTGCGATTAATCCCATAGCCGCTAATATTGCCAATGTTAAATCGATGCTAGCGACCAATAATCATTTTCTCGATGTGTTTAGCGACCGCACTCTATATCAGCACCTCAAACATACAGCCGAAACGGGCAAGTCTCCCCAGTTAGAAGACGATATTTTGACGGTGGAGAGGGATCAACATACCCAGTATTATAAGTTTGCGATTACCCCTGTTGTTACCGAAACAGAATCAGTTGTGGGGGCAATCTTGCTGTTACAGGATGTCACTACACTCAAGGAATTAGATCATCTCAAAAGCGAATTTGTGGCTACGGCTTCCCACGAGTTACGCACCCCGCTAACGGGCATGGCAATGAGCCTTAATTTACTGGCAGAAACCACAGAAGATAAGTTATCAGAATCGGAATCGGAATTATTAGATGCGGCAGTCGAAGACGTAGAAAGGTTACGGGGTTTAGTTAACGATCTGCTGGATCTGTCTAAAATCGAGTCGGGCAAACTAGAGCTAGACTTTGTGGATGTCGGGGTAAACTTCTTGCTGGACAAGGCGGTTTCAGCGTTGAATATCCAAGCTGAACAAAACCAAGTGAAATTAGTTAAACAGCCTCTATCGGAGGATATAAAGACTAAAGCAGATGCCAATAAAATCATTTGGGTGTTAACTAATTTGATAGCAAATGCTTTACGATATAGTGATCCTGGAGGAGAAATTAAGATTGGTGCAGTGTCTCGAAATACATGGGTGGAGATATTTGTAGCCGATCACGGCACGGGTATTCCTCTTGAGTATCAGGGCAAAATATTTGAGAAATTTGTTCAGGTAGAAACAGAAAAGGATGTCGGCGGTAGTGGTTTGGGTTTGGCTATTTGTAAAGAAATGGTTCAAGCTCACGGAGGTAGAATCTGGGTTGATTCTACTGTTGGAGAGGGAAGTATTTTTACCTTTACCATAACCAAAAGTCATACATAGCGATGCAGCGTGGTCTTGGGGGTCTCCCCCATGAGCGACACAGAGGCTATCGCCTCAAAGCTGCTTTGCAGCGCTGGCGCGAAAGCGCCGTTCAAGAAGTTAATTAAATCAGGAGTTCTAAATAATGTCCCAAGCAAAAATACTCATAGTTGATGATGATAAGAACATTAGACGTACTGTAAGTATGGCTCTAGAGTCTCTTGATTATTACGTACATACTGCATTTGATGGTAAAGATGCAATGGTACAGCTAACGGGCGATAAGTACGACATGATCATTACCGATCTTAAAATGCCAGGAATGAACGGCATGGAATTATTAGAACAGGCGATCGCTAAATATCCTGAAATTCGGATTGTGCTGATTTCAGCTCATGGAACAGTAGATAACGCCGTAGAAGCAATGAAATTAGGTGCGGTAGACTTTCTGCAAAAGCCTTTTACCCCCAAGGAATTAAGAAATTTAGTTCATAATGTGCTAGAAACAGAACCAACTGAAGCAGAATCAGTATCAGAATACACCGCTAGTCTTAAAGCGGCTAGGAACTTCGCTAGAAAAAGGGATTTTGATAATGCGATCGCTCAATCAAAAAAAGCAATTGGTTGTGATCCTGCCAAACCCGATGCCTTCGACTTTTTAGGCCAGCTACAGGAAACTTTGGGTGATTTTGACAGTGCCATAAAAAAC
>JBCDDK010000025.1:0-67767 GCA_039180345.1 Cyanobacteria bacterium P01_G01_bin.39
CTGCAGGGTATATTCCCACGCTGTTAAACTGCACTGACACTGTACTCTGGTGCTCAGATGGAGGGACTGCAGGGTATATTCCCACGCTGTTAAACTGCACTGACACTGTACTCTGGTGCTCAGATGGAGGGACTGCAGGGAATATACCCTGCAGTTCCATTCTCTGTTCAGTTGGAGAACAATTGACTCCAATGCATTAGTCTCATTTGTTCTCAGGTTGATTGTTTCTGAAATAAGCAGCTGACTAAATTACAAGATCAATGACTAATTGGGCGCTGTTGATTAGGATAAATCCTAGACGCAGCATAAATTAGCAACATTTTTAGGAGAAAAGTAGCTTATTTTCCTTTAAGAGACAGAGAAAGTAGGATAATTGATTTAATTCAAGAAATAGACAATCTGTTATTAGAGAACACGGCAGTATGCATTTAAGCGAAATAACCCATCCTAATCAGTTGCACGGTTTATCACTTCGACAGCTAGAGGATGTCGCCCGCCAAATCAGAGAAAAACATTTACAAACTGTTGCCACCAGTGGCGGTCATCTCGGACCAGGATTAGGGGTAGTAGAATTAACCATTGCCCTGTACCAGACTTTGGATCTAGATCGCGACAAAGTTCTATGGGACGTAGGACATCAAGCTTATCCTCACAAGCTGTTGACGGGTCGATATAGCAAGTTTGATACTTTGCGTCAGCAAGACGGTGTGGCTGGATATCTTAAAAGAAGCGAGAATAAGTTCGATCACTTTGGTGCTGGACATGCTTCTACCAGTATTTCGGCAGCATTGGGGATGGCGCTGGCCCGAGATGCCAAAGGTGACGATTTCAAATGTGTGGCAATTATTGGTGATGGTGCGCTAACCGGAGGGATGGCGCTAGAGGCAATTAACCATGCAGGACATCTGCCTAATACCAACTTAATGGTGGTGTTAAATGATAACGAGATGTCTATTTCTCGTAATGTGGGCGCTATCTCTCGTTATCTCAACAAGGTTCGCTTATCTGATCCTGTTCAGTTTATCTCGGATAATTTAGAAGAGCAGTTTAAGCAGCTACCCTTTTTAGGCGAATCTTTGACTCCTGAAATGGAGCGAGTCAAAGAGGGGATGAAACGTCTAGCAATACCGAAGGTAGGGGCAGTAATTGAAGAGTTGGGCTTTAAGTATTTTGGTCCCATTGACGGTCACAATCTAGAAGAATTAATTTCCACCTTTAAACAGGCACACAAAGTACCAGGACCTGTGTTTGTTCATGTGGCAACAGTCAAAGGCAAAGGATATGCGATCGCTGAAAAGGATCAGGTAGGCTATCATGCTCAAAGTCCCTTTAATCTTGCTACTGGCAAGGGAATTCCTGCTACTAAACCTAAGCCACCCAAGTACTGCAAAGTATTTGCTGATACTTTAACTACCCTGGCAGAGAATGATCCAAAAATCATCGGTATTACCGCAGCGATGGCGACAGGGACAGGTTTAGATAAGCTACAGCGCAGATTACCTAAACAATACATTGATGTCGGCATTGCCGAGCAACACGCAGTCACTCTGGCAGCAGGAATGGCTTGTGAAGGACTGAAACCCGTTGCCGCGATTTATTCTACTTTCCTTCAACGAGCTTACGATCAGATAATTCACGATATCTGTATTCAAAAGTTACCTGTGTTTTTCTGCCTAGATCGCGCGGGAATTGTCGGTGCTGATGGACCAACTCATCAGGGAATGTATGATATTGCTTATCTCCGCTGTATCCCCAATATTGTCGTCATGGCACCCAAAGACGAAGCCGAGTTGCAGCAGATGATAGTTACAGGGGTCAACTATCAAGATGGTGCGATCGCAGTCCGCTATCCTCGGGGGAATGGTGTAGGCGCGCCGTTGATGGACGAAGGATGGGAACCCATCGAAATTGGTAAGGGAGAAATCCTGCGTCATGGGGATGATTTGTTATTGGTGGGCTATGGCACCCAGGTTTATCCAGCACTCCAGGTAGCAGAAATTTTAGGGGAACATGGAATCCAGGCGACTGTAGTTAATGCTCGCTTTGTTAAGCCTTTAGATACAGATTTGATTGTGCCTCTAGCGAAGCAAATTGGTAAAGTTGTTACTTTAGAAGAAGGCTGTCTCATGGGTGGTTTTGGTTCGGCGGTTTTAGAAGCTTTACAAGAGCATGATGTACAGGTACCAGTGAAGCGATTTGGGGTTCCCGATATTCTGGTGGATCACGCTACTCCTGACCAATCTAAGTCTAGCTTGGGCTTAAGTAGTCCCCAGATGGCAGAAAGCATTCTTAAATCCTTCTTTGATGCTAAGGATAAAAAGCCTTCTGTCGTAAGTTAGGCAAGGGTCTAATGGCTGGCTAAAAATAATATACGTCTGATGTGAATTAAAAAAACCGAATAGATACGTTGAAACGAATGTTTTGCGTAACCCTAAATCTACAATAGCTAATCTTGGAAAGATTGAAAGGCTAATAGCTAATGGCTAATGGCTAATAGCTACGAACTAATAAGCTTTCAACGAAGCTAATGCACATCAAGCGTATGATATGACAATAGGCAAAGTGGCACTCGATCACACCACAAAGCAAATAGTTTCTCTAAACTATTAATTGTGTGTGAGGAGTAAGTGTAAGAGAGAAAGGTTTTGGGGTCGAAACACGGCAAGACTCCCGAAACCTTTTTCTTTTGTCTATATTTCTTCAATAATCCCTTCCGACTGATTAGCGATCGCCTGAGAAAGCAAAGAGCAGGGAAAATCAGCCTCAATCAGCGTTATGACTTGGGAGATGTAGCGCGATCTCTTTACAAATTAGCAGGGGAAATTGACGCACTTATCCTCCCTTTATCTCAAGTATCAAGGGGAGTAGAACAACGGCATGACAAACGCCCCATGATGTCGGATTTATCTCAGTCAGGAATTTTAGAGATGGTGGCAGATAACATTATCTTTGCCTACAGGGATGAGTATTACGACCCTGAAACCTACAAGCAGAATATTTTAGAGTTGATACTCGCTAAGGCTAGACATGGGGATACGGGTAAGATCGAGCTTCTGTTTGATAAGTCCTGTGAGATGATTGATAGCTTGAAGGCTTATGAGTTTAATGGATTGTTTAAGGTGCAGGGGATAGGGCGATCCCCTATAAAAGCGAAGATTGCTAATGAGAAAATCTGTGACATGATTGATTTTATCTGAATTGTCATCTAAAAATCAGATATAGAAAATTCGCCTGTTACTAAAATATAGTCATTATCAATCTGAAGATTCTTGTTGCCCAAAACTAGTTTTTTCTTTCCACCTTCAGGAATATTGATAGTATAGTCATCTTGAAATGGTAAATCCACAGAAATACTGTCTTCCTGAAGATAATTTGCTAAATCAATTTTGGTTATTTCTACTTTATTCCTATTGAATGGATTTTTTACGTAGATAGGAATTTTTAAAGAACTTACATTAATAAATAGTTCGTTTCCGTCAATTTTGGTAGAAGCTGTACTTGAAAAATCGTTTGTGTAGCTAAATGGAATTAAAGCGTCACCCCCATCTTTTACGCGAACTTTGCCCTTTACTATAATTTCGTCTTGTTTAATATCAAGTCTAAGGTCTTCGATTTTCCAATCCGCAGTAACAGAAATATCTGGAAGAAATCTACTCTCAAATTTTTTTCGTTCACTACCTGAAAGTTTAATGTTGTTAACAGCTTTATTTAAATCATTTTCAGTAAGCTTAACTACTACAGATGACTGTGCAAATGCAGAAGATAGAAAAAATAAATTACAAGCTATTAATGACCAGAACAATATATGTTTTAATTTTTTAAATATCATATTCTTATACTATTTACTTTAAACTATTAATTTTCAATGTTTATTGCTTATAATTACGAAGTAGTAACATGATAAAAAAATGTCACAAAAGAAAACTCGAAAGCTAATCAACAAGATTTGGTCGACAATAGCAATTTTTTTACTATTTTATTCATTCAATACTTTAGCTATTGTTCAATGGAATATAGAAAATGGTATTTTGCCCTCTCCTTTATCGATATTTGGTAATGAAGCAATCTCTAGAGATTCGATTTTATATATAGGTATACCCGTAATACTAATTTTGTTACTAGTGCTTATATATTTATGTAACTTGTACTATGAAAATTCAACAAAAGTAGGCGACAGATGGAATCAGAGAGTTCCAATTTTTTTAGATATGGATATCAAAATAGATAAGAATAAAGTTGCTAAAAATATATTTGTCAAAAGCTGGGGCTGGCTATCAATAATTTCTTTAATAATTCCATACTTGATCAGTTTACAGCAGCTATATAAATTTTTTCGTGTATCTAATAAAGCTTTTCATCTAGATAGTGGCAATGTGGTATCTATACTTCACCCCACTTCACCTTTAGTATTATTTGGTGAACAATATAGATATGGTGGTGTAGATGGATGGACTTTTTTTCCGCTGTATATTCCAATATTTTTTGTTGTTTTAGAGCTACTAACACTATTTTTGCTCTGTAGTTATCTTGTAAAGATATTTAAGCACTACTAATGAATAACAGGTAAGTTATTTATTGTTTATTTTTGAATCTGTATTCCTGTAAATTTCAAATGTGGTATCCAACGATGACCGTCGGGATGCATCCCTACAAAACGGACTTGAAATGTTCTGTCATTTATTCTTTTCATAACCCTTCCTTGCGACATCTGATTGCCATCATTCGCTATTGACTCTATGGCAATAAAATCTACTCTCTCTGGAAAGGTTATGTTAGTATAATCTATTCGTTTTGTTGTATTTTTACTTGCATCAACAGTAAAATACTTGATTCCTTTCACTGCACCATTGGCAGTACTCTGAGCAGCGTTAGCTTTATTTACGCCGTCAGTTGCAATAGTTTGAACAGAAGCAACTTTAGCTTCAGCTTCTTCAACACGTTTTTCTAAACGCTTTTCTAATTCCTGTATTTCTTGTCTTGCTTCTGCAAGTTCTTGTATAGCAAATTCTAGACAGTGAATAGGCTTCTGACATTTTTTATTACCAAAATGATCTACTACTGTTGTACTAGAAGATGTTTGATTTGTTTTAGTTTTACTTAGCAATGGAATTTTTGAGCATCCTGCAATGGCACTAAAAAATACAAGAGCTAATCCCATCTTTATACTATTCATTTTTATATTAATTACTTTAAGTTATAAATTTTTTTCCAGACTTGAGCCTTGTAGTTATAATCTAGCCAGTCTTGTATAAAATCTTTTTCTGCTTCACCTCCAGCGATTCTATTAATACATCTATATTTAGCAGCATTAGTAGCTAGAATCTTATAGTTCCTAATAATAGTATTGGTTTTTTTTTCAAGGTTAATATTATTTTCTATAATACACTTTTCTATTTCATATAGTTCAAGATAGTGTAGTTTAATTGTTTCAGATGTTATTTCATTATTTTTAATACACTGCTTTTGCTCTTTCGATAAACCTGTTATTGAAGCCAGCAAATTATCAATAATTTTTTGTTCAACTTTTCCTGTTTGACCATCAACTGCACATATAATTTCTGAAATAAAGTTGTTCGCATTAGTGAATAAACTTTTTTCTAATTTATCAAGACGATTGAAAGTCGTAGTGATTAATTCTTCTTTTATCTTTTCAGGAGTAAATTGACCTGCTAATTCTACTCCTTCATCAGCAACTCTAATAGCCTCATTTCCTAGTCCAACTGCTTTAGTTACCCAAGGATCGAAACTGTCAACAATGTCTGTAACTGCTTTTTCAATTATATTATTTGCTCTAAGCTGTGCTTCTGCTCCACCTTTCTCTATAATTTTTGTTGCAAGTACTGCTGTTCTTTCAATTAGCGGATCAATTTGCTTATCAAATATATGATCGCTTGCCTCAATTATTGATTCTTGAACTTCGTCAGTAAATCCTTCAGTGGCATTGGAAATATGACCTTTCATAGCCATCTTAATCATTTTGTCTGGATCGCATCCACCACTCATACAGCTACTTGCTTCTCTTGAAATATCTTTAATAATTTTAGGTTTATCAAATATGCTTGAATAAGCAGGTGTTTGAATATTTAGAAATACTAATAATAAGATAGAGATTAATTTTGTGTTTTTCATTAATATGTATAATGAATGTGTTGTTTATATTACATTGTTCTTGTTCTTGTTTATGATGAAAATATAACAATGAAATAAATGTAAATTAAACTTAATTTTTCATAACCTCAAATGTTTTTTTAATTCCTCTACATTCTTTACCTCATTCCAATTAACCCACGCATCTTCTAGAAAGCCTGTAGGGTGGGCAAAATTTAAATACTGGCAACATCTGTTAACTAATTAATTTGCCCACCGTCTATTTAAGCTAATTCAAAGCGCGATCGCCCTACCCAAAATACCTCTCAAAACAAACCCTTAAACTCAAAATACGTCTAATACCTTGTTATGTTTTAAAAACCTATATATAAATAGGCTTTATCCGAATGTGTAGATGAAAAATGAATTTAAACTAGACAAGATGCAAATGACAGAGTGTAGCTAAATTCTGCGTGATCGCTTTAGTATTTTCTACCTTGTGCCATCTAACTTTTGCCTGCTGTAATTGAGAAACGGCGATCGCCTTCTATAATAGACCTGTCTTGAAAATAGACAATTAAGTATGAAAGAAACCTCTATTACTCGGATGACTACTGAATCAGCCAAGAAATCAGCAGATTTGACCGACCTAGAAAGAGTTAATTCTATGAGTGAATCAGAGATCGAAGCCAATGCCCTTGCCGATCCAGATAATCAGCCTTTAACTGCTGATAGTCTCAAACAAATTACGTCGAATCAAACGTAAATAGATTTTTCATTTGTATCTTAATCAAAGCTCTTCAATAATTCCCTCAGATTGATTAACGATCGCCTTTAAGCGGTCAATTATTTGCGGTTCGACATTTTGCCACAGTCCTCGTTGATGAGCCTCTAAAAGTCTTTCAGAGATGTCTCTTAATGCCCAAGGATTTTTAGATTGAATAAATTCTTGCACCTCTTGGTCAAAGACATAAGCCTGGGCTACTCCCTGATACATATGGTCGGCAACGCAGTTAGCCGTAGCATCGTAAGCGAATAGATAGTCTACCGTGGCTGCCATTTCAAATGCTCCTTTATAGCCATGGCGCATTACTCCTTTGATCCATTTAGGATTTACGACCCGCGATCGATATACTCTAGCTATTTCCTCTGTTAGTTTACGTACCCTCGGATTACTCACCTGGGAATTATCCCCAAAATACACCTCGGGATTTTTACCTGTTAGGCTACGTACTGCGGCAGTCATGCCACCTTGAAACTGATAGTAATCATCGGAGTCAAGTAAGTCATGTTCGCGGTTGTCCTGATTATGTAAAACTATTTGCAGTTGCTTGAGACGACTGGTAAATGATTCTGGTGCAGCGTGACCTTTACCAGTGCCATCATAAGCATAGGAACTCCAGTTGAGATAAGCCCTCGCTAAGTCCTCGTCATTTTGCCAGTTTTGAGCCTCAATTAAGCCTTGGATGCCTGCACCATATGCCCCAGGCTTTGAGCCAAATACGCGATAGCTAGCTTGTTTTTGAGCTAGTTGGGCATCCATTCCCTGAGAAATTAATTGGGCTTGTTCTTGTTGTACCTGCGCTGCTAAAGGATTAATTGCTGCGGTTTCGCTTAAGTCGGCAATGGTCTGAGTTACTTTATTTAAGAGATTAATGATATTGGGGAAAGAGTCACGGAAAAACCCTGATATCCTGACCGTTACGTCTACCCGAGGACGATTTAAAACTGAGGCTGGTAAAACTTCAAAATCCACTACCCGACGAGATAAACCATCCCAAACTGGTCGCACTCCCATCAACGCCATCACCTGAGCAATATCATCACCTCCAGTCCGCATAGTGGAAGTTCCCCAAATAGAAATAGCCAAAGATCGGGGATAATCACCGTTTTCTTGGGTATAACGTTCAATAACTGCCTCTGCTGCCTTACTACCTACAGAGTATGCTGTTTCTGTGGGAATACCACGAATATCCACTGAATAAAAGTTACGCCCTGTTGGTAGTACTTCTGGTCTACCACGGGTCGGTGCGCCTGATGCCCCACTGGGAATATATTTTCCATCTAAGGCTTTTAAAAGATTATTAATTTCATCGTCGCTTTTAATTAAATTTGGTAGAAGAGTTTTTTTAATCCACTGAAGCTGTAATTGTGTCTTGGGTAAAGAGTCTTGGGTAATGGCTTGATCTGCAATAACTTGTTCTACTAATTCAGCAGCAATTGATTCGAGAATTGCGATCATCTCTCCTGTTGTTCTCACTTGCTGTAACCGTTGCAGATAGTTGTACTGCCAAGGTGTTAAATCCTGGGTCGATAATTGATTAATTTCGGGGAAAGATACTTTTTCATCCACACCTAATAGTGGATCAAAATCCAATCCAAAATCCTTTGCTAAAGCCTGGGTTAAACCAATACGACCATAGCTGGGAGAACGAGCGATCGCTATAATTAAATCTCGTAACTGTTTTCCTTGGGGACATTGACCAAAGATATGTAACCCATCCCGTATTTGTGCCTCTTTTAATTCACATAGATAACCATCGGCAACAGCTAGAAATTGAGTTAGGCTTTGGCTATCAGTAGGTTTAATTCCTAAGTCTTGATCCAGATTTTCCTGCTGGACTAATTGCTTGATGCGATCGCTGATAATTTCTAACCGAGTCGGGTCTAGGCTTTGCGCTTCATAATATTCGTCAATCAAGGCTTCTAGTTTGTCTAATCCACCGTATAATTCTGCCCGCGTTAGTGGAGGTGTCAGATGGTCGATAATCACAGCCTGCGCCCTTCTTTTTGCCTGAGAACCCTCCCCAGGGTCGTTAACGATAAACGGATAAAGATGCGGTACGGTCTGTAGTGCCACTTCAGGATAACAATTTTCTGATAGTGCCAAACTTTTTCCTGGCAGCCATTCCAGGTTGCCATGCTTGCCCACATGAACCATCGCCTGTACTCCAAAGCAACTGCGCAACCAATGATAATAAGCTAGATACTCATGAGTCGGTTCAAGATCTGGTGCATGATAATTCAAACTCGGATCGCGATCATAGCCCCGTGATGGTTGAATACCGATAAATACGTTACCTAACTGTATCCCTGGAATCTCGATCTCTAAAGACAAACCATCATTCCTGCCAATAGTCTTATCTTCTTGTCTCCTTGTCTCCCTTATCTCCCCGTCTCCCTGTCTCCTTGTCTCCCTTGTCTCCCTTGTCTCCCTTGTCTCCCTTGTCTCCCTTGTCTCCCTTGTCTCCCCATCTCCCTGTCTCCCTGTCTCCCCGTCTCCCCATCTCTCTTGAATACCCTGGCGTACTGCTTCAGGTAATGTCTGCCAATACCGTTGATATTCGTCTTGAGATAACGTTTGATAGCTAGGACGATTAATTCTACTCTCAGGATCGTTAGTAACCCCCTGAGTTAAACGCTGAATCAGTTCATCTCCCGTCTTTGGAATATCCGTAACACTGTATCCAGCCTGACTTAAAGCCTGAAGAATTTTAAGACAGCTAGCAGGAGTATCCAAACCTACTCCGTTAGCAATGCGACCATCTTTATTGGGATAATTTGCTAAAATTAATGCTACTTTGCGGTCTTGAGGCGGTGTATTTGCCAACTCAATCCATTTAGCTGCCGATTCAGCTACAAAATCCAGGCGATCGCTTTGTGGTTGATAGACAACGACATTGGTTTCAAGTCGCTTGTTCCAGGTTTGGGCTGATTTAAAAGAGATTGCCCGAGTAATTATTCTGCCGTCAACTTCGGGTAAGGCAACGTTCATGGCTACATCACGGGGCATCAATCCTTGATCGCAAGAGAGCCATTGTTCTTGAGTACTACTACTTAAAATTACCTGTAAAACAGGTATATTGAGCTGTTGCCAAAATTTTAATTGAGACGACTCTCCAATTTTAGCGACCGAAAAACTAGTGGTATTCAATAATACTCTTATTGGACTTTTTTGTAGTAAAGCTAACAGTTGTTGCTGTAATTCTATATTTCTTAATGAAGAGATAAATATTGGTAATGGATAAAGATCTAGAGTTACTATTGACTGACACAATTGATCAATTGGGGCTGTATTACCTGCTAGGTAATGAGAGCGATAAAATAAAATTACACAATTATAAATAAGCTGATCATTAAGCTTAAAATTCTGTGATTTTAGAGAATTGTTGGTTCTTGGATTACGCCACTGATATAGACCCAATTCAGGAATAGATTGTGGAGGTTCAGGGTGATATTTTGTACCCAAACAAGTATCGCTAAGAAATCTTAAGGCATTGATATAGTTTTCTCTTCCACCTTCAAGTAAATATTGCCACAACTCATTAACAGCAGTTAAAGAAACCGTAGAATGACTGATTAGATCAAGATCAGGTGCATTATCTCCAGGTATTACAAATAAAGCAATCCTGCTTAATTCTGCTGCTTCTTTAATTCGCTCAAAACCGTAAGACCAATAACTACTTCCACCCAATAATCTTATGACAACTACTTTGGCTCTTGAAATAATATTTTCGACATACGTATCTATACTTAGTTGTTGCTGTAAATTTAATAAGTTAACCACCCTAATCTTGGGGAAATTTTGCTCTAAAAAATCAGATGCATTAGCGAGAGATTGAATATCTGTATCAGCATAAGTTAGAAAAATAATAGGTGCAGGGGATTGTTCAACAAATATTACTCCTTCTGTATTTGGATTCCATCCCCCTGGCAATGAAGCAAGTTTGTGCATAGTTTTATTGATCTAATCTTGAGAAATAATTACAGTTCAGACGAAGGCAATCAAAATAAGCCAAGCTATATAAACAGAAAAAAATCATACTATAGGCTGAATTTTAATTGTGTCGAGTTATTCATCTTCTATAGTCTTGAAAAAAATTGTTGATGATCATGTTTGGCAGCAGCTTACTCAACTGTGGCTAACAGCAGCAGCTAAGAATGAAACTTTTTTGATTACAGAAAATTCTTTGTTCAAGTTACTAGAAAATGATTCCTTAAATTCTGAGCGACAACAATTAAAAGCAGACAAGCCAACTATAGAGAGATTTTTTTTGTTGATCACACCCCAATTTAATGCTTTCTTACGGCAGGAACCAGGGGAAAACGCGAACACATACCAAGTTAGCGTAGTTTTTGACCGAAAAACGATAATTGCTGAATTAACTCAGTTAGTAAGTAATTTAGATTTAGCCACTGACCAAACCTGGCTCAATCAGATCCAGACCCATGTTTTTGCCAAATTAACGGTAAATAGCGATAATTCAGACGAATTTGCGCTTAAAGCAGTTAAATTGCTGATTAATAGTATAGAGTATGACGATCGCCAATCTAGTCTATCCACAACTCCCATGGAAAAATTACTTCGATACCAGGTAGAACAGGAACGTATTTTTGACCAGATTAAGATTCAAATTAGTCAAAATCTCAATTTGTCAGAGATTATTCAAACCACTATTAGCCATAGCCGTAGTTTATTAGAATTAGATCGGCTGCTTATTTATCAGTTAAATGTTCCCCTTGAATCTAACCAGCTCAATTCCAGATCAGCTTCCCTGGTAGATACTATCACCTACGAAGCCAGAAAAAACGACCAGATCGCTTCAACTCTCTATCATCAGTCAGAAAATTGCTGGCATGAATCTCAAGGCTGTAGAAATAAGTATTACCAAGGATTTAGCTTGGTCATTGATGATGTGGATGCGTCTACTCATCTGAATCCCTGCCTACAAGAATTAATGGCAAAGTTTCAGGTAAAAGCCAAAGTGGTTATGCCAATCAAGATTCGTGACAATTTGTGGGGTTTGATTATTGCTCATCAATGTCTACCAAGAACCTGGCACCATCAAGATGTTCAGTTTTTGCGTCAGATTACAGAATATATTGCGATCGCAATTTATAACCATCAGTCTTATCAACAACTGCATCATCAAAAACAATTGCTGGAAAAGCAGGTGCAGATGCAAGCACAACAGCTCAAAGATGCCTTGATTGCTGCCGAGGCGGCTAGTAAATCAAAACACGATTTTTTGGGCAGTATGAGCCATGAACTACGTACCCCCCTAACCTGTGTAATTGGATTATCTAGTACCCTATTACAGTGGTCATCCACCAAAGAAAGAATATCCCTACCGCCAGAAAAACAACAGGAATATTTGCATCTAATTCAGCAAAGTGGGAGACATTTACTGGCATTAATTAACAATATCCTGGAATTTTCCGATGTGGAGTCAGGAAAGCATCTGCTCAATATTCAGCAGCTTTCCTTAAGCGATGTGGTGAAGCATTCATTGCAGTTACTACAGGAAAGTGCTGCTCAAAAAGAAATCGCTCTCTATTGCCAGATCGAAATCACCCCAGACCAAGACTACTTTTTTGCCGATGAAGTGAGATTGAAGGAAATCTTGTTTCATATTATCAGCAATGGCATTAAGTTTACACCGGCACAAGGTGAAGTTGTACTGAGAGTCTGGCGTGAAAAACATCAGGTTGTCTTTCAGATTGAAGATACGGGAATCGGTATTGCCCCATCAGAAATCCCGATTTTATTTGAAAAGTTTAAGCAAATTGAAAATTTTCGCCGACGGGTTCATGGCGGTACGGGTTTGGGTTTGGCATTAACTAAAAAACTGATTGAACTCCATGGCGGAACCATTGAAATAGAGTCAGAAGTAGGACAAGGCTCGATCTTTACGGTTTACTTACCTGAAACAACTCCGCCCACAAATAGCTTAGTTAGAACTAATGCTACTCCCTACAATAAGCTAGATTCTCGAATAATTGTCTTGGTTAGCGAAGATGATGCTAGCGCTACTTTTATTTGCCAGTTGCTCAACACAATTCAATATCAGGTAGTTTGGCTGACAGATTCTGCTATGGCAATTGACCAAATTGAATTATTACAGCCGAGAATTGTGATTATCGATCAAGATTGTTCGGTGATGGACGTAAAAAATGTGATCAATGCTATTGCTCATACTTCAATGGCTGACGATACTAAAGTAGCTTTACTAGGCGATCGCTTTGAACACAAAGAATGGCAGAAGTTTACTGATTGCGGGGTGGACGAATACTTGCTTAAATCGATGAATCCAACTGAGATCATCAACAAAATTAGTAATTTGAGTTTAAGTGAATATGATCAAAGTGAAACTAACTAAGATAGGGGAACACAACTTGAAATAAATGCTGGTAATTATTTATAAAATTGTTGATCAATTTTGAAATTCCCTATCTTACATGACCTCAGTTAACCCGTTATATTTAGCCAGCGAATGACTTTTATTATGCTATTCCGCCGTCGCTTCTTCTGCCGCTTCCGATGCTTCTTCTGCTGGGGCTGACTGCTGTTGGTTAGCTCTTTTCTCTCGTTTTTTGCGGCTTGCCTCCAAAACATCCTCAATGACCTTGAGTAGCTGAGTCATTTTTTCTAAACTACCGCGATATACATCCAGGTCTTTTTTCATTTTCTCGCCAGGTATATTGAGATTCTCGGTAATTTTATCAATAGTCTGATCGCGTTTTTCCTGATCTTGAGTTCCCTCAGCATCACATTCTTCTAACAAAGTATAGATACCGATCGCAAACGGGCGACTATACTTAAAATTATCATTACTGGCGATCGCCTTAATTGGTTCCACAATATAACTATGATCCTCTGAGGCAGTAGGTTCAGCAAACCAAGCAATCAGTTCATCAATAGATTTTTTGTCAGCCAGGGATAATAAAGCTCCTGCTTGAGACTTGTAGGTTTGAGGATCGGCACCAGTAGAGGTACATAAAGCATTAAAAATTTGCTCTTTATCTGATTCTGGCTGGTATCCTTGCATCAAACGCTCGAAGGAGGTCACTATTCCCAAATAGTAAATGGGGTCGGGTTTGAAGTCGCTATTGACTGATAACAGATGCATTTCTACCAGTAATTCTTCAATCACTCGTCGATACACCGAGTTAATGGGTCGGGGATAGGCACTATAGAAAGCCCTTTTACTATCAGAAACAGTTTTCATAATCGAGTATTATTTTTTCTATCTAACAAAATATTTATCCTATGAGCTTTTGGTGGTTCGCTTTTTAAACGATTTACCAAAACACTACTCTTAGCATATCTTTATATTATGCAATGATTCTGTACCACTATGGAGATTTGTGATCCCCGTCTCAAATTATTAGGGGAAGATAAAACAAGTCAGAATCAAACAAATACTTAGAAATATGCCCAACATCTATGGAATTATCTCCCAATAAACCACAGCAAGTAACCTGTCCTCGACTACCCATAGCTGTATATCGGGAAGTAGCAGCTCATCTACGCCAGGTTCAGGGGGTAAACGCTAGTGTAATCCTGCGTTCAGTAGAGCATGACCCCACTGCTAAGTTCGACTATTATCAAAGTCAAGCCTCAGCCCTGCAAATTGACTGTGATTCTGATTTGACAGAGCAAGAACAGCAACAGGTAAATAATATCCTTGATTACTATGCCCAAGTTTATACTCCCTGGCAAATGAAGTAAATTATGTTTCTTAAAGCCATATTTATTTAAAGTCAAATAAAAATAAATAGCAATAATCTAGTAGTAGCTAAACCTAAAGACATTATATTGGGCGCAACCACCAGTAGCGTATTTTGCTCGATTTTTTTTGTTCGGTTTGCGATCGCTTGTTCGCATTACCAAAGAACATCCAGAACTCAAGCTGTTACTGGCACTAGCAGGAGCATTTACCTTTGTTCTCTCGGCTAAGCCTCGGTTAGAAAAAGCGAGTATCTCTCGCTGGGGTGATGGTTTTACAACCGACATTATTATTATTAGACGAACCTACTGCCTATCTCGATCCCTAGCACAAATCTTAGCCACAATTCATGGTGAAGGTACGACAATTCTCATGGCAACTCACGATCTAGAATGGGTCTATCGTTGGGCAGATTGGCTATTTGTCATGGATCGAAGCAAACTGATATTAGAAGGAACGCCCAAAGATATTTTCGCACAACAAGAGCTACTGGAAAGAATCAAGCTGGGTGTCCCATTAGGGTTTCAAATATCATCTCTACTTGATGAAGTGAATCAATCTACAACTGTTAAGCAACTTAAAACCAAAATTTCACAGATATTAGATTATTAGCTGAACTATGAAATCTCTAAAACAAAAAAACCATGATTTGAGTTTGATTCCCTCCGAATCTGACCTAGATTACCCACTATCTCACTTAAATTCCTGGCAAATAGCTTATAAAGTAATTTCTAAAAGTAATTGGTGGCAGATATTTTTAATTACTATTGGTAGTGCTAGCAGCATTATCTATCCCCATGTGCCTTTAGTCGGTTTTGCTGCGGTAGCTGGTAACACTTTAACTCGTAAAAAAGCACTGATTACTGTTACTAGTATCTGGTTTGCCAATCAGCTTTATGGTTTCACTATTCGCCAATATCCTCGTACTTTAGAGTCTTTCACTTGGGGGCTAGTAATGGGTTTGGGAACACTTTTGGTTACTTGGTTGGTTACACTGCGACCAAAATTTAGCCGTTATAACGTTTGGGGTTATTTAACTTGGCTAGCTGTAAGTCTTATCGGTGGTTATGCTATGTATCAAGGCAGTATCGTGCTAATTGCCCAGTTAATGAGCGGACATGGATTTAGTTCTACCATTTTGTGGGGGATTTTAGTTAAGAATGCTATTTGGGTTGCTGCTTTATCTGCAATACACGGCTGTGCTATCTTACGATTCACAATTGCCAATCAAATGTCTTCAAGTAAACTAGGAAATCGAGTTTAGTTGCTAACAATTTGTGTTAATCAGAACCAAATGTGATAGGTTAATGGTAGATCGGTTCTAATGGAGAGCAGCCATTAGAAGTAATGGGGAAAGTTCGGTGTAAATCCGTCGCTGTCCCGCAACTGTGATGGGAAGGTTAAACTTCTCTTAGTCAGAATGCCCGCCGATACTAACACTACAGAACAAACCAATCTGCGAGGTACAGATGTTTAAATATTCTTTGATTTCCAGAATTATTAGTTTTTTTACTACTGGAGACAATTCCCTCCTAGCTGATAAAACTATGGAGTTACAGGGAACAGCCAGTAAAGACGATCAAGTTGTTAATTTCGATCTTAGTTTAAATCGTCCGATCCAGTATCTTTGTGGTGAATATGTAGGCGACGAGCGCAAAGGTATGGTTCAAGGGGGAGAAATGGGAGAAGTTGAAACGACTTTTCATTTCGACCATATTTTTGGTGACAGCGAAACCAGTGCGGATGATGCTCTCAATGTAGATGCTTTAGGCTTCGCTCCTTTAGCGCAATTAGTATCTAGCGATCGCTTAACTATAGATGATGCTACCCTATCTCAACAATTATCTCCAGAAGATCAAGAAAAATTAACCAAAGCCGTAATTGGTTTGGGTCATGTGGGAGAGGGACATTGTGCAGTCATTCAATAACTGTAAAAAGCGATGCAACGCGCACAATATTTCTTATTTCATAGTGATTTTCAGTTAAATAGACCACAAATAAAAAAACCGTGACTAAATTTCAATCCTCTCAGCCGTTTACTATTGACTCAGCACGTAAAATATTTGCCAATACCTTAATTCTTCAAAGAAGAATGTTCCAATCTTAAACTAGCTCCAGAACAGGGTATTTCTGAACCAGCAGAAGATGGTTTCACTCAAATCAAAGTCACAGGAAAAGTTCAAACTCCTTGGTTTGGTGCTGGTGTAGGGATGAATATGTCCTGGAGATTTTTGCTTAATTCAGAAAACAAAATTTTCTTTGTGGCGATCGATCTGTTGGCATCTCCCAAAGAATTACTCAATCTAGCTCGTTAATCACTTCTCATCTTTCTCAAGTAGCTTTTGTCAACCAATTGCAATAAAAATTTACATTAGCTATAATTTGAGTAGGAACATTAGCAATAATCTAAATCTATTTGAGGTCATAATCATGGAAAATCAAGAAAACAAATTTGGTTTTACTCAATTTGCCGAAGCCTGGAATGGTCGCCTAGCGATGCTTGGTTTTGTGATTGCAGCAGCCACCGAATATTTTACTGGTCAAGGCATTCTTAGCCAGATAGGCTTAATGTAAACTTCACTCGGAAAGATATATTTATCTAGCCAACCCGATCTCTTAAAAAACAATTTTCTCATAGCAGCCGATCTCGCAAACAAACCAGAGATTGGCTGTTTTTTGTTTATTTTAATAAATAGAAATTCAGCTTAATCATCAATAATAATTGTGGATAATATTAGTAGAGATTATATTACTGAATTCTAAAAAACCAAATATTTTTAAACATTTGACATAGATATTTTGGTGCTGAAAAATACCTATAGTTGAACTAAAAATAAAGCTTGATTTCTAATATAAAATTGATAATTATTTAGACTATCAAAAAATATTTAATGTCTATAATATAACTGAGGAGTAGACTTAAAATTGTGTGTTATTAATTAATGCACATATACATTATCTAGGATTCCTAGTTTGGCAAAAACTTAGTTATTTAGAGAGAGGATAAGAAACAAAAATGGCTTACGAATTACCATTTCTACCATATGATTACACAGACTTAGAACCAACAATTTCTAAAAGCACCTTGGAATTTCATCACGATAAACACCATGCTGCGTATGTCAGTAAATACAATAACGCAGTTAAAGGAACGGAGTTTGATAGCAAATCCATAGAAGAAGTCATTAAAGCGATCGCTGGAGATGAGAGTAAAACAGGATTATTTAATAATGCTGCCCAAGCTTGGAATCATACTTTTTATTGGCAATGTATGAAACCCAATGGTGGTGAAACTCCTACAGGAGAACTAGCTAAAAAAATTGAGGCGGATTTCGGTAGTTTCGATAAGTTTGTCGAAGCTTTCAAAAATGCAGGGGCAACTCAGTTTGGTAGTGGTTGGGCTTGGCTAGTATTGGATGGTGACACTCTCAAAGTTACTAAAACCTTGAATGCAGATAATCCCTTAACGAATAACCAAGTTCCCCTGTTAACTATGGATGTTTGGGAACACGCTTACTATCTCGATTATCAAAATAAACGTCCTGCTTACATTGATGATTTTCTCAGTAAATTAGTCAATTGGGATTTTGTCGCCCAAAATCTAGCTGCTGCGTAAATAGAAATTAAAAACAGGCGGATATAGTTAAATATCCGCTTGATTAGTTCATTACAAATGTTTAAAAAATAAATAATGATAGAGCCTCATTATCCCCAAATCATTCTTTCGTTTGCTTATCGAGGTTGCAAAGTAGAAATAGACCGTGATCGATTAGATGGACACTTTATTTATGCTACCTGGGTCAACACTCGCGCGTTCCTTTGCGCCCGCAGGTGGCGCAGGGTCGCTCGTCAATCATGACCGAGGTTGTGCTGTTGCTGTTCCTAGTGCCATAAATACGACAGATGCAATTCGCCAAGCCAAACAGTGGATTGACACCAAATTAAAATAAGTTGGGACGATCAATTTGCTAAATTCTTTATTTATTGAAACCTAAACGCTATTTAATTTGGTTAGCAGATCGCAATCGTGATCTATCTAAATAATATTTCGGTTCTAATGGAGAGCAGCCATTAGAAGTAATGGGGAAAGTTCGGTGTAAATCCGTCGCTGTCCCGCAACTGTGATGGGAAGGTTAAACTTCTCTAAGTCAGAATGCCCGCCAATGATTAATAAATTTGTTCTAATCTAACTTTATACGTCTATAGCAGATGCTACTGGTATACAAGCTCCTCCCTTACAAGGATTAACTTCAACATTCAACAACAACGTGAACGACAGAGGGAATATGTCGGAGAAGATTTTTATAGTGTTCGGGCGATCGCGGATAGTGAGTTACTATAGAAATCATTACTGCTACGCTATCTTGACTCAAATACCACAGGTGTAAATCTGCTACGCGGTTATCGGCATCTTCTTCAATAGATTTAGGAGCTAAATGGGACAAAGTCCAGTGCCTTTATCACCCGCAAGTTAAAATATAAGGTAAATAAAGACAAATAAAAGCTAGATGTTGCCCAGAGAAGATTTATTAAAGCGAGTAGAAAATAAAGCAGAAATTACTAAGGTTATTGATAAAGCCGAGCAAGCAATTAAAAACTGGGAAGTAGTCGTTACAGATTTTTTATCTCCTCCTGTACTAGCAGAAGTACAGTCGATTTTTCAGAACCTCACGGAAATTGATGCCTTAGCTTGGGGTGGATATCCACAAGCGGAAAGACAGCGAGTAGCATTATCCAGACCTGATCTTCCTTTGGATGAGTCTCAAGTAGAGCTAGCTGCTTTAGATATTGCAGGAAACTTTCTGTTTGATCCTGCTACCCATCGAGATTTTTTAGGTTCTCTTTTAGGTACAGGTATTGTCCGTGAGAAAGTTGGAGATATTATTGTTTTAGGGGAAAGAGGCGCTCAGGCAATAGTAGTTCCCGAAATGGTAGATTTTCTTACCTCAGCTTTGACTCAAGTAAGATCGGTGGCAGTTACTACACAGCAAATAGAATTTAGCGAACTCAAGATTCGCCCGCCGAAAAAGAAAGAAATGACCACTGTCGAAGCCTCGATGCGCTTAGATGCGATCGCCTCTGCTGGCTTTAGCATGTCCCGTAGTAAAATGGCAAATGCAATTACTGGTAAGGATGTACGAGTTAATTGGAAGGAAGTTACTCAATCTAGCTACAACGTTAAGTCAGGGGATTTAATCGCTGTACGCGGTAAGGGTAGATTAGAAATTGGCGAAGTGTCTGTTACTAAAAAACAACGCTATCGAGTCAACTTGGTACGTTATAAATAAACTAAGCTCAAACAACATCAAGATTTAAAGATTTAATTACAACTTATGACAACAACGCCTCAATCATCTGCCATAGAAGAAATGAAGTATGGAGAAAGAGCGATCGCCGAAGGTAAGTTGATCACTTTTCCCAATCCTCGCATTGGTCGCAAGTATGACATCAATATTACTTTGCCTGAATTCACCTGTAAGTGTCCTTTCTCGGGCTATCCTGACTTCGCCACCATTCATCTTACCTACTCTCCTGATCAGACTGTAGTTGAACTAAAAGCCTTAAAGCTGTATATCAACAGCTATCGCGATCGCTATATTCCTCACGAAGAAGTGGTCAATCAAATCCTCGATGATTTTGTTGCTGCTTGCGACCCACTCTCCGCTAGTGTCAAAGGTGACTTTACTCCTCGCGGTAATGTACACACAGTAATTGAAGTTCATCATCAAAAATCATAATGGGCGACTTACGGTTCCAATGTCAACAGTACCCTGCCTTGAAAAGACAAGGTACTGTTGACTTCGTCAGAATCGATTACAATGCAATAGTAAAGATTTGTAAATATAACTAAAGATAAGCTCAATCATGAAAAGCGAAATTAAACCCAGCGTAACTCCCGACCTCGAAGAGCCAAAATTTGGCTTTAATTCTTATTCTGAGCGTTTGAACTCTCGTGCCGCAATGATTGGTTTTGCAGCGATACTAATCATTGAATACACTACAGGTAAAGGTTTATTAGCCTGGTTGGGTTTGCAATAAACTTGTTAGCACCCAAAGCTAGATAAATTGGGGGATGCAACTAATAGTTACGTCCCTAAGCGTAGCCGTACCAAGCTAAATTAAGATAAGTAATAAATTGGGAGAGAGAATCTAGCCTGAAACCATATACTTAGTAGATTTTTCTAGAGTATTTTGATTAGCGTTAATATGCTCTCGATCTTCAAAATATAGACTCATAAGCTAAACTTTCGCTATCTAACAATAGTATTAATTAAAATTATTCCTAGTGCCAAAAAGCTGGTTAGAGTCAATGCCATAGCTGCATCAACTTTGATCCGCGATCGCTTTTGAATACCCATCATCACTAAAGCACTTAGTACTCCTGCAATAAATGCGCCAATAGCTAAGTTTAGTTCCAGAAAAAAAGCAATGGAAATACCTGGCAACACCGCATGGGAAATTACGCCGCTAATCATGCCCATCTGCTGCAAAATCAAATAACTACCAACTACTCTGTTAAGGATTCCTAAAGCAAGACCAATGGCGATCGCCTAGCGCATAAACTCAAATTCTAGTGGTTCAATGAGCCAGGTTAGCATTGACAGAATGATTAATATTTAGGGGTTGCTGATATAGATTCAAGCTTCTTTTATAGGCTTGATTAATATTAGCGTTGGTTAGTACTTCTTCAGTTGTTCCCGAGGCAATTAACTTCACGATTCCCTCAACTATTATGCAGAGGCATACCAGCTAGAGGACTATCAAACTTTGCAAGGTTTAAGTTCAGCAACTTCTCCCACCGCAGCTCAAGTTAGAGATTTAGCAACTGAAATTAGACAAGCCAATGTCCCAACTGTTTTTGCCGAATCTACTAAAAGCGATCGCGTAATTAGTAATGTTGCTCGTACTGCTAAGGTGGAGTTATCGCCCATAAAGCTATACGTCGATGGTTTGGGGGAAGCAGAAACTTACACAGAGATGATGTCCCATAATACCTGTGCCATTGTTAATGGTTTAGGGGGAGAATGCCAAGGCTTTAATTAAGCTATTAATAACTCCTAAGAAACAAATTAGTCTGCTGAGGCTGGGTAATCGGTAATGGGCATTTATGATAAGTTAAAGGACTGCGTTGTTTGTCAACCTGTTTTAAAGTAGCGAGTAGCAACTAATCAAGAGCTTTGTGAGTTTCTTTTACTCAACAGTTAAAGATCGTGCTGGATTGTTAAACCCACATCTAGAGTACTCAATCAAACGCAACTCTATATATAGTGCTTTTTACGTTAAATAACACTAAATATGGATTAGAGTTAATTTAAATGGCAATTGCGAAGCTAGCCGTAGGCATCGCTTGATTTATAGGTTTGTTTTTCAGAAATATCTCAACAGCTTAAAGCTTAGAGCTTAGAGCTTAGAGCTTAGAGCTAATAACCATTTGACAAACAACATACACCCTTAACTTGTCACAGTTGCATATTAGTTAGCAGGTTGAGCTAACAGAGGATCTAACTCGTTTTTGCCATCCAGTTCATAAAGATCGTCACACCCTCCCAGATGATGATCATTGACAAAAATCTGCGGAACAGTTCTCTTGCCATTGGCTCTAGTTGCCATATTGTCACGAGCAATATCATTGCCATCAATTTTGTATTCAGTAAAATTTACTCCTTTCCACCATAAAAGCAGTTTGGCTCGAATACAAAAAGGACAGGTAGCCCAAGTATAAATTTCCACCTTTGCTTTAATTCTTTCTGGGTGTCGGTTAAGAATGGGATTGAGAAAATCAAGCATAATTACTTAGCGTGGCTTAGGTAAATATTCTGTCTAATGCTTAGATAATAAAACAATTAAGCAATGTGAAACTGAAAAATACTAATAAGTAGTCATGCAAATTTAATTGGATAGTTTAGATAGAGATTAGGGACTGGGGACTAGGAAAGACAAAATGCGTAATTAATTTTGCTTAAATATTTACATTACCAATATATTTTCAGCGAGCAAACAGTTTATCAAACAGCAAGCTTGAGTCAGGGGGTACTCTGCCTTAATATTGTCGTTTTACGTAGAAACAACTAGATTATTATTATTTAGAATACATTCAGCGATTTTGCTGATTTACACTACTTTAAAATAGAAGTTATTTTATAGATTAGTTTGTGATTGAGATCTATTGAAGGCTTTGATTTGTTTTGCTATCAAAACTAGTATTTTTTGTTATATATTTAACTATAAATACTTCAAAAAATATTAAAAGTAATTTGATTATTTTAATTGTTTTTGATGTTGCTAGTCTCTGATAACTAGACAGATTATAAATAAGCTAACTTTCGATTGTAGCCAAAGGCTGAGGAAACAGTTTTGAAATTATTTGCTCAAGATAAAGCAAAAGAAACACTATCTATATATGGATATATTGCTGCTGGTGGAGTAGGCAGTCTATTAGTACTGTTTTTGATTCAGCGAAGCTTGCCTCTTAATAAACGAACAGCCACAAAATATTACCAAAATATTGAAATTAGTCTTCAAGAAGTATTTGAATTAAAGGAATACTTGTTTACCAACCAGAATTTAGCTAAATCATCAACTGAAAAGATAACTATACAGCTAGAGGATGTAGACCAGGCAATTAATAGTTTAAAAGATATACCTAGCTTTTATGGTAAACAACAGCAAAGTGCTTTGCAAGAAGAGGTAAATAATAAACTAGAGCTATTGTCTGCACAGACTAATATTATTAATCAATTACAATCAGCTCAGTCAGAATTTAAGGAATCTTGTATCAGAATACCTAAGTTAAAAGAGGAAATTATCAATAATCCTAATGTTTTAGGCAATAATATTAGGGTTAGTAGCGATTTATTTATTTTACTCAATGATCTATTAAATCTTTCTATTCTCTACTGTCAAAATACAGATCAGGAGCTGGGAGCTAATATACAGAAGAAGATTGGAGAAATCAGTTTCTTATTAGAGCAAGAACAGTTTACCAATAATAAATTTGTTGTCTCAGAATTTATTAACTATAGCAGTAATATAATTAACCAAAATAGAACAATTAGCTTGCTTGAGGCACAATTAAATTTTGATAGTTTGGTAAAAGAGCTGCAACAAACTGAATCTGAATATTTAAGCTATTATCAAAACAGGCTACAAGAGATAAATAATTATCGGCTATTTAGCCTATTATTTTGCTTATTAATTACTATATTCATTTCCTATAAAGTAATTGGTAACTTGTCACGAACTAATCGTAATATCGTCAAAATACTAGAAGGCTTTACTAAAGAATTAGAAACTAAAGTTGAAGAACGAACCGCACAATTAGAAGCAAGTATTCAAAACACAGAAGCGGCACTGGCACAAGCTCAAAATGCCAATCAAGCTAAAAGTAGATTTTTGGCAAATATGAGTCATGAGCTACGCACTCCCCTCAACGCTATTTTGGGTTTTACTCAATTAATGACTCGCGATGCGTCCATTGGCTCCGAGCAGCAAGAAAATCTGAAGATTATTAATCGTAGCGGAGAACATTTACTGAGATTGATCAACGACATTCTCGAAATGTCCAAAATAGAAGTAGGTCAAATAACGCTTAATGAAAGCAGATTTGATTTGCATTTAATGCTCAAAAGTATTGAAGAAATGTTGCGCTTAAAAGCGAACGCTAAAAGCTTAAAGCTATTGTTTGATATATCCTCAAATGTTCCTCAAATAATCTATACGGATGAAGGAAAGCTACGTCAAATAATTATAAATTTACTAGGAAATGCTCTTAAATTTACTGAAAAAGGTTCGATTACTTTAAAAGTGCGCTGGGAGGAAAATGAACAGTTAGCTCAAGACAAAATTGATTTTCTATTTTCTGATACCTACTCCTTGTTTTTCTCGGTGGAGGATACAGGTCCTGGTATTGAACCCGAAGAAATGGAGCAGTTATTTACCCCCTTTGAGCAGACTAAAATCGGTCGTATTTCTAATGAAGGAACAGGGTTGGGTTTATCAATTTGCCACAAATTTGTGGAGTTGATGGGTGGAGAACTAAAAGCAAGCAGCACTGTGGGACAAGGAAGCTGTTTCTTTTTTAGTATCTTGCTGAGGGAAGAATCAGAATTGATAGTCGAACCTGTACCTCAAATTGATCCAGAATCTAGAAAAATCATTGGTTTGGCTCCTGGGCAGCGTCAGTATCGCATTTTGGCGGTAGATGATGTGGCGGCGAGCCGATTGTTACTTACCAAGCTACTTACAGCAATTGGCTTTGTGGTTAAAGAAGCTGGAGATGGTCAAGAAGCGATTAACCTGTGGCAACAATGGCATCCTGATTTGATTCTTATGGACATGAGAATGCCTGTGCTGGACGGTTATGAAGCAACCAAACAAATTAAAGCCCAACCCAAGGGCAAAGAGACTATTATTATTGCTCTAACTGCCAGTGCTTTTGAAGAGGAACGGATTGTGATCTTATCGGCTGGATGTGATGACTTTATGCGCAAGCCGTTTAAAGAAGCCGAGCTATTGACCAAAATTGGTCAACATTTGGCAATTAAGTATCTTTACGAAGAGGGTGATGATCATACAGCAGAAGCAAAAGTGTTGCTAGAAGAGTTAACCAGTGAAAGTTTAACAGTGATGCCGCAGCAATGGCGATCGCAATTGTATGAAGCAGCAGCTCAGGTGGATAATCAGGAAATTTTCAAATTATTAGCAGAAATTCCTGATGAGTATGAATCCCTAGCTAAAGGACTGGAAAACTTAGCCGAACAGTTTCGTTGTGACAAAATAATCGACCTAGCTCAATCATCCCGTCAATGAAAGTAATTCCCCCACAGACAGTAAAAGCCAAAATTCTGGTGGTAGATGATAAGCCTGAAAATCTTCATCTACTGGCTGATGCCTTGGGTAAGCAAGGATATGAAGTCAAAGGAGTGGTTAATGGCAAGATGGCTTTAATGGTAGCCAATTCCGTAATTCCTGACTTGATTCTATTAGATGTGGTGATGCCAGATATCAACGGTTATCAAGTTTGTGAGCAGCTCAAGGCTAATCAAGTCACCCAAAACATTCCCATCATCTTCTTGAGCGCGAGTAATAATTCTGTAGATCGGGTCAAAGCCTTGAGTGCTGGGGGAGTTGACTATATCAATAAACCATTTCAGCTTGATGAAGTACTATTGCGGATTAGAAACCAATTACAACTTCAGGCTGCTCAAAAAAAGATTCTCAAATTTAACACTGAATTAGAACAGCGAATTCAAGAACGAACCGCTCAATTAGAGGCGGCAAATCAAGAATTAACCTATGAAGTAAAAGAACGTAACGAAGTTACTAAGTTGCTCCGTGAAAGTGAAGAAAAGCTAGAAAGTATTCTCAATTCCCTAGAAGAAGTTGTCTGGTCAGCCGACGTGGAAACAAACCAGCTCTTGTTTCTCAATCGGTCTGCTCAAGAAGTATACGGTCGACCAGTTAACGAGTTACTCGATAATCCCAATTTACGTTTAGATTCGATTCATCCTGATGATCGAGATCGCGTTGTTTCTTCTTTAATTAATTCCCCAGTAAAGAGTAATGACTTGGAATATAGAATTATTCAGCCCAGTGGTGAAATTCGTTGGGTATGGGAAAGGAGTCGTTTAATCTATAGTGAAAATGGGATTGCTAATCGTCGAGATGGTATTATTAGCGACGTTACAGAGCGTAAACAAATTGAAGCAGAACTAAGCTATGAAGCCAAGCATGACTCCTTAACCAATTTACCCAACAGAGCTGCTTTTATGGAGCGTTTAGAACAGGCACTAGAGTCTAGCTATCGCCAGCCAGGGTATTTGTTTGCGGTGCTATTTATCGACCTTGATCGATTCAAAATTGTCAATGATAGTCTCGGTCATCAATTTGGCGATGAATTACTGATTACTGTGGCACAAATTTTAACCGACTGCTGTCGAACACAAGATTTCGTGGCGCGATTGGGAGGAGATGAATTTACGATTTTGCTAGATCGGATTGACACCATTGATATCGCTGTTGCGATCGCAAAAAGTATTAATGAGCAATTGAATGAACCTTTCTGTATCCAGGGTCATAATGTTTTTACCAGCGCTAGTATCGGCATTGTTAAGACAGACCATAGGTACCAAGACATTGCTGAGATCTTGCGGGATGCCGATCTAGCAATGTATCGAGCTAAATCTTTAGGTAAAGCCAGGCATGAAGTATTTGATCCTCAGATGTATGCCTCAACTAAGGAACTTCTAGAAACTGAAAATGATCTACGCACCGCTATTCTTCACAATCAGTTAGTACTTCATTATCAGCCAATTATATCCCTCAAGACAGATACACTTTACGGCTTTGAAGCACTTTTACGTTGGCAGCATCCTCAAAAAGGTCTAATTTATCCTGATAAATTTATCCATATTGCTGAAGAAACAGGGTTGATTGTACCCATAGGAGAATGGGTATTGCAGGAGGCTTGTCGGCAAATGTATCTTTGGCAAAACAAATATCCTGATGCTGTTGACTTAAAAATGAGCGTCAACATAGCTAGCCAACAAATTAAAGATCCAAAGTTTCTGGTTATTTTGGATAAAATTCTGGCACAAACTGGGTTTTCTGGTCATTCACTACATTTAGAAATTACAGAAACTACCTTAATGGATTATCAACCTGAAACTATTAGTCTATTTAGGCAGATTAGAGACAGAGGAATCAGGTTGAATATTGATGATTTTGGGACAGGCTACTCATCACTACAATATCTCAAACGATTTCCGATTAACATGCTTAAAATAGATCGCTCATTTGTAAAAGGTATGCTGGATGACCGTGACAACTTTGAAATTGTCAAAATGATTATTACCCTGTCGAGAACTCTAAAAATAAGCATTGTGGCTGAAGGTATCGAAAATTTAAGACAGCTTAAAGTTTTAGAAACTCTTAATTGTGAACTAGGTCAAGGATATTTATTTTCTCAAGCGCTAGATATAGAATCTGCTGAACTATTTATTGCACAATAGTTATCTAAAATCAAGGTCAGCTCAATTAGTAAGAAGTAGGAATAAAATTGAGAGCAAATAAAGCGACTAAGATTGTCTGATGAGTAAACTTTTTCTTGATTTCTCACTATTGATACAGCAACACATTAGCTCTGAAAGATTTCCTAGTTCAGAAAAGCCGTTATCTCAGCTATCCCTTGTATTTCATCACCATCTCTAATCGAGATAAAGCGCTCGTTGCTGATTCTTGAATATAAGGATCGGCAGATTTATCATTACTAAGATTGGTCAGTACTTCTACTGCTCTAGGATCTCCCATGGAACCAAGAGCATTAAGAATTGCTACCTGCACTGCAATATTGTCAGTGGTATTGAGAGTTTCAACCAGTAGGTCGAATACAGGAGAACCAATTTCTCCCAATGTCATTACTGCGGGAATATTAACCACAGGATTGGGATCATTTAATGCTTGTTTTAATCCTTGAATACCTTCCTCTGGCATGGCTATATCGGGATAATTGACGGCAATTTGAGCAAGTACCTTAGCACAACTGGAGCGTACTGTAGGATTATCGCTATTGAGTAGAGAATCTACTACAGGCGGTACCACCTCTGCCCCAATTACCCCCAGAGTCTTAACAGCGGCTCTTCTATAGGTTACATCCTCTTGATTTAAAATACTCATTAGGCGAGGAATGGTATTTTCATCCCGCGCATCAGCAATCTCGCGCATTGCCTTACTGCGTAAATTAGGATTGGGATGCTTCAGCTTTTCAAATAAAGCGTCAATGGTCATCTTATTCTATGATTGCTTGTCAATTTTGATATATCGGTTGCACCAAAAAACAAAAGAAAAATAACTTTTGTAATTTAAAATTTGCTACATTGGCAAATACAAAGAGAGCTTTAAGACTGATACTCAAACCGACTAAAGTCACAGCAACAGACCTAAAGCTCCCATTATTCAAACAGAAATACTATCTGTTTTTTATGAAAGTAAAACTTTTATCTAAACTCTTAAGAAAGAGAATTGATTACATAGTCTAATAGGGAATTGTATTCAACTAATGCTTGTGAAGACATATCACGGGGAGCACAACCACGGTTACGTGCAAAAGATAAAGCTTCTACGTAAGGAGCAGTAGGCAGATTCAATGAGCGATATACTTCACGCTGTCCAGCAATACCCCATTCATCCAAAGGACCAGTACCACCAACAACTAAGCAGTAGTTGACTAGACGCATATAGTGCTTGATATCACGAAGACACTTGGACTTGAAAGTATCAGTAGAGTTAGCTTCACCGTCATTATTGAGGTAAGAGTACTTTTTGATACAAGCATCGTAAGCTTCTTGAGCAACTTGGTCGATGTTGCCAGCTAGTTTTTCAGCAGCTTCCATACGAGCAGCAGCACGTTGAAGACTACCTTGAACTGACTCTAGGTCAGAAGTAGAGGGAAAGCGTCCCGCTGCATCGGCAGCAGTAACAACTGTAGTTACAACAGATTTCATCGTTTAATTATCTCCTGAATTGCTTGTTATTAAAATAGTGATGTGTTTCAAATGCCGAAAACTATGTTTAAAGACATTCAAACTAAGCCTCAGCCTAGCTAAGTGCAGAAATTACTCTGTCGAAGTAGCTAGCTGCTTCAGAAGTAATTGCAGAACAATCGCCATCTTTCATTTCCATTCTACGGAATCTATTGCCAGCCTGACCTTCGCTGTTAGTGTTGTTGATGTGAGCCAAGGAAGAAGCCTTCATGATACCTACAGCACGACCTGTAGATTGAAGAGGTACACCAAGAGCAGTGTAAGTTTCTTTTAAGCCATTTAAACAACGATCTTCTAATACAGAAGCATCACCAGATAACAAAGCGTAAGTGATGTAGCGTAGAACGATTTCGCCATCGCGCAAACAAGCAGCCATACGACGGTTAGGATAGCAGTTACCACCAGCTTGAATTAGGCCTTGGTTTTCGCAAATCATACCAGCAACAGCATCAGATACGATGCAGCTAGCGTTACCAGCAATTGTGTTAACAGCGTCTAAGCGTTTGTTTCCTTCGGAAATAAAGTTTTTTAGAGATTGTAGTTCGTCTCCACCGATGCAAGCAGTTTTGCTATCTGCACTCACTACGGCTCTGGAAAAAGCGTCAAGCATCAAGCTCTCCTTAATTGTGACAACAAATTTATTTTTATTTATTTTGACAGATGCCTATTTAACACCCGTCGATACTGAAGATAAAAGATTACCCGTACCCGAGTCTCCTTTATTAAAAACAAAGTAATAATCTGTAACGTTAAAGTAAATCCTGTTACATTTTTAGAAATTACTCTATGGCATGAGCTAGTATAATTCAGCGCTACATTTCTTAAATTATGTGGCTTTTGCCTAGCTAAAAATTGAATTATATTAACTTCATTTTTCTTAATATATAGTTGTTAGTTACTTTGTCTGAGGGAGAGTTTGTCCTGCTTGGCAATATTTACCGAGCCAAGTTACCCCCTCCAGAGAACGGAATGGAATTACGGACAAGTCCGTTTCTGGTATTTCCAGATTAAAATTAGTTCCTGAAGCACTAATGCCTAAGAGCTGAAGTAAGGGTGCGATATTTCTAGATTCTACCCTAAGTTTACAAAAGCCTTGAAGCCAGGCTAATTGATTTTGCAGGGGGTCAATTGCCTCAGCCTGAACGGCTCTAATGGTAGCCTGCACTTCAGGAGATTCTTGCGCTAGTAATGCCTCCATGGCTTGTGGTTCCATACCTAAACCAGCAGAAAGTTCCACAGTTTCATAAAACATGGGCAATACGAAATGTTCTACAAGACCTACCACTCCTTGAACAATGGAGACAAATTGACCAGCCTGTAATTGTAAAGTGATGGTCCCATCGGCGCTAGATACTTCGACCAAGCCTGCTGGACTATTGGTTAGAACGCCAATAAGAGAGGAGTTGCTCTGAGAATTATGTTGGACAAACAAAGCTGTTCCCTGAGAAACTACTTTCGCTTCTGGGGTGTTAATTGTACTTTGTCCTTGCTCTGGACGAATCATGATCAAAGCAGCACCGCTAGTTAATTCAAAGCTGCGTTTTCCAGGAGGAAAGCGAAAAGTTGTTCCTGCGCCAGTCCTGACTAAAGTTCCTTCATTGAACAAAATATCGGCACGAGAATTGGCTCCAGTGCGAACCGAGTCTTGAGGGGCAATGACATCACCAGGTTGCGCTGATTGCCATTCGGTATTTTGACCAAGATTCAACTCTACTTGGTTGCGAGTTTTATAAATTTCAGCCTCTTTAATTACTGTACTAGCTGAGGCTGAGTTACTGGAAAAATAAGTAATCAACAAACCGTAGGTCAGGTTCTGTAGCAGGTGAATAAATTTTTGATGATTTTGAGCAAAAAACTGCTGCATAAAAAATAGAAGCAGACGTATAAGGACAGTAGGTAGTTATGAATTAATCCTCTAATTACCCCGAACTAACCTTGTTTAATAGGACTTTTGTTAGGTAATAACATCGGATTGATTGTGTTAATGACTTTTACCTTATCAATAAACCAAAAATTTTTGAAATAGGTCAAGTGGTTAAAAATCTGGTTTGAGTCTTTGTCTAACAATCAGTTGATTAACAGGCAACTAAATTAGTTTATAAAGTGGAGTTGTACAAATTATGTTAAAGCAGTCTATATCCTTAATGATTACCCCTGTAATTATTGGCTTGTATGTTGGAGTTGCCAATGCCAATGAAGTTGAAGTAAAAACAGGAAATATGCGAGTATCGGTACAGAATGGTAATGTAGAAGTTAACTCTGGTTCTGCCAGCAATAAGGTTCCTTCCTTATTAAATCGTTTAAGTAATCTCAGATTATTTGGCGACCGCCAGGTTGCTCCAACTCGCCATCCTGCCCGTTCTTCTAATCTAAAATGCGATCGCCGCACTTCGGGGCATTCCAGCACTCGCCGTAATTCTTCAGGCACAGCAGTATCACAAACTAGAAGTTCCTCGACAACTATGACCTGTAACTAGTGCCGCTGCGTGGAAATCAAAAGTCAACAGTCAAAAGTCAAAAATAAATAGTTTGCAGGGAGAGTAAGTAGTTATTCTCCCTAATTTTTTGAGCAGCCGTTTATTGACCAAGTTCAGAGATCTGTTGCGCCAGATCGAAATCCATTTGAGTTAGACCTCCTGCATCATGAGTTGTTAGCGAAACTGTGACCTTGTTATAAGAGATAGCTAGATCAGGATGATGTCCTGCCGATTCTGCTGGGTCAACTAGACGATTGATAAAAGCGATCGCTTCGACAAAGTTTTTAAACTCGAAAGTGCGGGTTATAGTTTGCTGTTCTTGTTGCCACTGGGGTATGGTCTGAATTTTTTGTTCAATTTGGGCTTGTGTTAGAGGCATAGCATTGACGTTTAGCGTTTGAAGACAGAGAGTGACAGCGAGGGTCATCGTGAAGAATAATACCCTAGATAAAGGCTGAGATAAAATCGAAAGCATAGTAACTCATATAGATATTCGCAGTTATCATCTTAAATCAAAGTTCAAATAGCTGATAGCTCTAGTCGGCGCTCGAATATTGCCATATTTGCTAACAGCCACTATTAATGAACAACCTAATCATCAGTTCAAACTGTTTCTTCAATCTCAGTGTGATGATTATTTTCTGACAAAGGAGACATGAGATTATAGAAAGGTTGATGCAGACTAATGAGCTGAGCTAAGGTTCTTTTTAACTGAGTTCGTGGGACGATTGTATCGACAAAACCATGTTCTAAGAGATACTCAGAAGTTTGGAACCCGTCAGGTAATTTTTCTCTCAGGGTTTGTTCAATCACTCGTCTACCTGCAAAACCAATAGTCGCTTTAGGTTCGGCAATAATAATATCTCCCAACATCGCAAAGCTAGCAGTTACCCCTCCCATTGTCGGATGAGCCAATACAGGAATGTAGAGCAATTTTGCGGCTTGATGACGCTGTAATGCCCCAGAAATTTTCGCCATTTGCATTAGACTAAACATCCCTTCCTGCATTCTTGCTCCACCAGAAGCACAGACAATTACTACAGGAAACTGTTCGGCGGTAGCGTGTTCGATCAAACGGCAGAGCTTTTCTCCCACCACAGACCCCATACTGCCCCCCATAAAGCGAAAATCCATTACCCCAAGAGCCAACGGTAAACCATCAATTAAGCCCGTGCCTGTTGTTACCGCATCTGTTAAACCAGTTTTTGACTGATAATCTTGAAGTCGCGTCTGATATTCTTTGCGATCGCGAAACTTGAGGGGATCTAAAGGAAAAATGTTTTCATCAAGTGGGTTCCAGCTATCGGCATCAATCAGCTGTTTAATTCGTTCATCACTATCAACTCGATTGTGATAATCGCATTCAGGACATACGAGTTGATTCGCCTGAAGATCTTTGGTGTAGGCTACAAAACCACAAGAATTACATTTTGTCCACAAACCATCAGCGATATCTCGTTCCTGCTGTTTTTGTACAGGAGATTCAGTTTTTCTAATATTGGCAAACCAATCAAACAAAGAAGACATAAATTTTGAGTTATTTATCTAGGGCTTTAACTTATCTCTGGATTATCTTCAGGGGGACTTAGAAGCAACAAGGCTGTCCAGCGATCCTTGGCGCGAACTTGGAGCGCTGCTTGGCTACCATCTCCGCAATAGATTCCTGCACCAATATTGAGTACCCGACAAGGGATATCATAAGCACTCAATATTTGCTGCATTAACTCTGCCTCCCAGCGAGCTTTTGTCGTTTTTAACGTAATCCAGGACACTGATTCATAATATGTTTTTAGCTAAAATCAAAAATTGGTATATTAAACAGCCTTCTAATTTTACTCCTGTTACCCTCAACTTTTCTAAATAAGTTGAGGGTAATTTGTAATCTTTAAGACATGAAATAGGTAAGGCTGCTGTTATTAGATAGTCTCCAACAAAACTATGAAGCATAATCTCTGATTTTTGTCTTTAACCTTTGCCTTAAATTACAGTCAATATCTTTGCTGTGACTTAGGTATAAATTTTAGCGATATCGGCTAAGGTAGCTATTTGAAACCCATTCCCCACTGCTGCCATTTTCCACTCATTATTGTGACGATAGACTTCGGCCAGGATCATTCCTGTCATTCCCTGATATTCCGTACCCGAAAGATTATATCGAGCTAGTTCCTGATTAGTAGTACGATTCACTAGACGGACAAAAGCATTTGACACCATGCTAAAGTCCTGACGACGTTGCTTACATTTATAGATATTAATCGCAAACACTAGATAGTTAATATTGGCAGGGATTAAAGGAAGATCGATGTTGATAATTTCGTCATCTCCTTCTCCCGCACCTGTCAAATTATCTCCTTGATGAGCGATCGCACTAGAGCTATGTCTTAAGTTACCGAAGTAGATAATATTTTTGACATCAGTTAGTTTTTTGTCGGCATTTAAGCAGAGTACGGATGAATCTAGATCGAACTGTTTGTTGCCACCAAATAAACCGCCTGAGGAGGGTGCAACATCCCAGCCTAACCCACACGTAATTTGTTTGAGACTGGGATCTTCTTTGGTTAAGGAAATACGCTGTCCTTTTTTTAAGTTAATAGCCATTATTTATCTGATTAATTTAGACTGATTGAGTAGTAAGAAAAGCAATTGAAATGAGTCAAAAGCTTTTCAATTATTATTTATTTTAGCTAGAAGCAACTGTATATTCATAATTTAGAGTTA
The DNA here is from genome assembly GCA_039180345.1 of Cyanobacteria bacterium P01_G01_bin.39. GTDB lineage: Bacteria > Cyanobacteriota > Cyanobacteriia > Cyanobacteriales > Xenococcaceae > Waterburya. Next base: position 34,333 of record JBCDDK010000025.1, read on the forward strand.
TAATTACGCTGATTAAAAATTAAGAATATAGTACATGATGCGCACTCTATATCTAGTCAAACAACATTCTCATTTCATGTAATATTTTTGGTTTGTAATTATTATTTGATCATAACAGCAATTACAAATATCAATTGGAATTGCTATTTTAATTGAATTATATTTGTTAAACAGCTTTTGTTTCTAATTGGATTTTCTAGATTTAATCTTCTACTTATGAAGCTATTTTAATGAATAGGATTAGTAAATTTATGATTTACATTTCTAAATAGTGTGCTTTATTGAGATGCAAAATGATAATCAAATCAAAAAGTAAGCAATCCTTGCTCTGAACAAATAATTATTATTTGTCAGAAAAACTAACATGCGATCACTTTGTTATAACTATTTTGTAGAACTTGCCAAGTTTGAGGTTAAAGTGAATAACTAAGATCTCGTTATTTTATAGAGATATTAGAGAGAACAAAAGCTGTCACTAGACTTAACTAGATTCATTCCTGCATCAGCAAAGCGTTGAAAGGTGCGATTTGCTTGCTCGGTAAAGTCGATAACTCCTGGTATAACCACAGGAGACATACAGTCTTCTATTAAATAAACTTTTTGCGCCAAATTAGGATCTATCTTGACAATTTCTTCTAGTAAATTTTCAATAGTCCAGGCGACACAATGGCTTTTTGCCTGACCTGCAATCCATAAAGCATCAAAACTGAGCAATTGAGTAATTAATTTGGTATTTTTCTGGGCAATGGTTTGATTATTAACTGTATCTAAGACTTCGGGACTCAACACCGAATAGTTTTCTGTTAGGGGATTATCACCCTTTAATTGAAATTGGGTAGGACTTTTTCTCGCAATACTATGAAAGAATATTGCTTCCTCAACCGCAGCCACTAAACTATGTCCGATACCCCCCAGCATTGAATGATAAGGCCAAATAGTCAACGGATATTTACCATCGTTACTTAGCTTTTGAACATAATGTAAGGCATGTTGTTCAAGCTTCTCAATATCTCCATCCACGACATGATCTAATTTGGGATTAACTTGCCAAATTTGGGTCTCAACTTCAGCTAAATCAATCATAGTCAAAGGCTGAGGATGTTCTCCGTTTTTATTTACCCAAAAAATAGGATGGAAAATCTGGATAGCAGTATGACTATCTAAAGTCGGAATAATTTCAGTAATTATCCCCAGATTACGATAAATTAATTGACATAAGCGAATATTGTCTTCCACAGCACCCATACCTGATTCCCCTGCCACAAAAAGTTCAAACTCAGGCAGACAGAAGGTATTTTGCACATCAATTAATAACAAGCCAATGCGCTTTTGATCAGCATTAGCAGGTTGGATGTTGTACCTTTGCGCCCACTGTTGAGCAGCGATCGCTCTTTCTTGATAAGGAACTCGATAGATCGTATTCACCAAATCAGGTGTAAAAAAGTCAGGAATATTTAGGAATTGTTGGGTCAAATCCATATAAAGATTATTGAGATCAAAGCCTAATCAATATTTTTACTTAATTCAAGTATAGCTTGAGATTAAAGTTGATTTTTTTAACTACATTGGATGCTTTGCAGACAATTTTGATTGATAGTAAATCTGCAATTCCTGACATAATACTCTGCCAAAAAACATTGGCTCAAGAAAAATAGACTCAATATGAGCTGTATGTGCTTAAATAGCAAAGCTAATTTATATCAGGTTTATACTTAGATTTATCGTAACTTTATAAATTTCGTCAACTTCATGCTTTCTTAAAATATTGTTTACCCAATTACTAATAAAATCAGCTCCAATGAATCAGAAATAAAGGTAATATACACATACAATATATTACATTCATCAATTTTCACGAAAGTTTCAGCAATATTACGTTATTAATAGAAATAAATACTTATGAGCAGTAGAGAGCCTGTAGTTGCTATAGGATTAGATGCGGCAGATCCACAACTGATGGAAAAGTGGATGGCTCAAGGTCATTTACCTAATATTAGCCAGATCAGCCAAGAGGGAATATACAGTCGTCTGCATAATTCGGTAAATTATCAAAGCGACTCGGCAGAATTTTCTTCAACTGAGCCATTGTGGGTGATGATGGCTACAGGCTGTTTACCTGACAAAACAGGTTTTTGGGATACCGTTACTTATGACCCCAAAACCTACAAAGTCGGTTGTGATGCTGTTTATGGTGGCTACGATTATCAAGAATACAAGCCTTTCTATGCTCTAGGCAGTGATTATCGAGTAGCGACCTTTGACGTACCTGTGACTAGGGTCTGTCCTGGAGTTGAAGGAGTTCAAGTTACTGGCTGGGGTGGTCATCATCCTTTTTACCCTAGTGAATCTCAACCAGCAAATTTACTACCCGAAATAATCGAACGCTACGGGAAAAATCCCGTATATCGTAAGGATAATGGCATTTGGTGGGATAAGAACTATTTTCAGTGGGTCACTGAGTCTGTTGAGAAAAGTGTAGCAACCAGGGGGAAGATTTGTTGTGAGCTACTTCAAGACGAAACCTGGGATCTATTCTTAACTGGTTTTGGTGAAACTCATACTTTAGGTCACGATCTTTATAACTTGAGCCAACCAGAACATCCTTTATATGAATACACCAATCAACAAGACAGCATAGGCGACCCGATGTTGCAGGGCTTTCAGCAGGTTGACCAGGCGATTGGTGAAATCATGGCTGCTGCCCCCCAAAACGCGCATGTTTTGCTATTTGCAGTCCACGGGATGGGAGCAAATCATACAGATTTATTAAGTATGATGCTGTTGCCAGAAGTAATGTATCGCATCAACTTTCCAGGTAAAGCAGCTTTAGGACAGGGAGATGTTAACCAGCCTGCACCGCCAATCATTACCAAAAATATTCGCGGTGGTTGGTCTGCCGAAGTTTGGCGACAGGTTTATGAAGCTAACCCAATCAAAAAGTTTTGGGAAACCTGGACTCATAAACGCTTTTTACATGGCTCCAAAAATGGCTTACTTTCTCCCTATCCTTTACTAAGAGATAATGTAGAACTAGGATGGATGCCCGCTGTTTGGTACAGTCCCTTATGGTCGAGCATGAAAGCATTTGCCCTACCAGCCTATGCCGATGGACACATTAGAATCAATCTACAGGGTCGAGATCGCAATGGCGTAGTTACGCCTCAAGAATATGATGCTGTGTGCGATGAAATCACCGATATTCTTTATCGTCTTCGTGATGGCAGAAGTGGAGAATTACTAGTCAAAAAAGTAGTTCGTACCCGCAAATCTCCTTTAGATTCAGACCCCAAACTACCCGATCCTGATTTAGTGGTATTGTGGCACACCATTACTACTGATTTAGTTGATAGTCCAGATATTGGGCGTATTGGACCTATTACCTACAATCGCCCAGGTGGTCATCGTGAACATGGATTTTTAATGGCTAAAGGACCCAGAATTAATAGCCAAACTGACTTGATAGCAGGAAGAGCCGTTGATGTCGGCGCTACTATTCTAGACCTGATGGGAGCAGACATTCCTGACTATTTCGATGGGCAATCTTTGCTTCAAAAGTCCTTGTCTTTATCTTAAATAAATGATGTTATGCACCGAAAGAGAAAACTATCGGCAATAGGGATTAACAAAGGGCTTGCCCGCATGTATTAGGGATTAGGAAATTATTGGCTACCTAGTATATAGTTCTCCCAGTCCCCAGTCCCCCAGTCCCCTTGAACGTCCTTCACAGATTAATAAAGGCGTAAGTGTGCCACATCTAGTGCGTAACATCATTCAAATACGAACTAAAGAGAATTTTCAACTATCTGTAATAGAGTAAATGAGTATTGAAGTATCTGTCATTATTCCCGCATACAACACTGGACAATATATTGCTAAAGCAATTGAATCTGCTTTAGCTCAAACTTTAGCCAACATCGAAGTCATTGTAGTTGATGACTGTTCTACTGATAACACAGTGGAAGTAGTGCAAAGCTTTAATGATTCTCGCCTCAGGCTGTTGCGTAATGAAGTTAATCTGGGGGCGGGAGGAGCAAGAAATAAAGCAATTGAAGCTGCTCAAGGGAAATGGGTTGCCGTCTTAGATTCCGACGATTGGTATGCTCCCCAAAGACTAGAAGTATTGGTCAATATAGCCGAACAAAAAAAGGTTGACTTTATTGCTGATGATTCCTATCTGGTTGAAGATGGTGTTAGCACTCCCTGGAGTACCATCATCAGAGAAAGCGGCACCAAAGTTAGTTCGATTCAGGAATTTGAAGCTGCTGAATTTGTGCTGACGGATATCGAGGGTAAGCCAGGTTTGAAACTGGGCTTTACCAAGCCACTATTCAACAGAGAATTTTTGGTCAAAAATCAGATTAAGTACGAGAAAATCAAAGTATCTCAGGATTTTTGGTTTGATATGCAGTGCTTTTTGCATGGTGCTAAATTTTTCTTAGTTCCTGAGCCATATTACTTTTATCGTGCGCGTCCAGGCTCCTTAGTTTCTAGTGATAAGATGGGACGATTACAAGAGGAATGCGAGGCAATCGAACGATTCTTGATGAATACAGATTATATTGAGCAAAACCCTCAGCTAGAGTCAGCTTTACAGCTTAAGATGCGGGAAACTAGTATTTGGCTTGATTATTATTTAGTAATTGAGCCACTTAAACAGGGGAAAATACTGGTCTGTTTACAGGGAATCATCGCTAACCCAGGAGTAATCAAGCATCTCATTTTGCATATCCCGACATTAATTGCTCGTCGTTGGCAAAGTTTGCAGAATAGTAATCAGGATACTTATCAGAAAAATATATTCAAAGACATTTAAAAGTTATGTGAAATAGCTCAGGGTGCAGAAGCAGAAATGCAAAAATGTGGAATTTACCACCAACATAGGAGCTAGTTCTGTGTTTGCCTGATTTAGACCAGCGATGCTACCCTTCCGAGGCTTCCTCAGCTAAGGGTAGCGCACCAAGAGAATCTAGGCTTGATGGTCAGTTCTAAAAACTGGGAGCAAATAGAGAGTTGGTAACTTTGAACGTGGCAGGGTACTAGGATTGCGCGACTCTTGCTTAATAACTGATGTTACGCACTAATTGATCTGTTGAGATTGGGTAAAGGTTAAAGGATTGATTGATCTGTTTTCTTTCCTTATTCAAACTACTGATTTTCCGTTGCTTTGCGTAACGTCAGTTAATAACGTTGTTAAGATTATTAGGAGATGTGTTGATTCTGCCCTTCCTCAACGTTCTAATATATTCGCGCAATGCCGTATGTTATTTGTTGTTTGTATTGTTTATTACTAACTAGTAATTTATTCAACTTGTTCTGATAGATTTATCTACTCAACCTAGTGGACGTGGGCGCAAATAAAGTGACCATTTAAAAGTATTCAAAGCCTTATGTCTCAAAACTTTTGACTTTTGACTTTTGACTCTTGGCTTCCGCGTAGCGGCACTACGCTCCGATTTCTGCCAGATAACGGTGTACGAACATAATGGCGATTGAACCTTCTCCTACCGCTGAGGCTACACGCTTGATAGAATTGTAGCGAATGTCTCCTGCCACAAAAATACCTGGTACACTAGTTTCCAACAAAAACGGATCGCGATCGCGATTCCAGCCCTTAAAATCAGCACATTTTTTCAAATCATCTCCAGCATAAATGTAGCCTACATCATCCCGAGACACTACCCCTTCAAGCCAATCGGTTACTGGTTTGGCTCCAATAAATATAAATAAGAAATTTGCCTTGATCTGCTCTGTCTCCCCTGTTTGATTATAAAGAAGAGTTAGCTCTTTGAGACTTTTTTCTCCCCGCGCTTCGACCACTTCCGTATGAGTTTTTACCTCAATATTATCGGTAGCATCAATCTGTTCGATTAAGTACTGAGACATACTCTTGGTTAGAGAATCACCCCGTACTAGCAATGTTACCTTAGCGGCATACTTAGAAAAATACATTGCCGCTTGTCCAGCGGAATTTGCCCCACCAACCAGATAAATATGTTCATTCTTGCAAGATATTGCCTCAGTTTTCGCTGCTCCGTAATATACTCCTCGCCCCGTCAAGCGATCGCATCCAGGCAAGCTTAATCTACGCCAGTTTACCCCCGTAGCAATCAGAATGGAATGGCAGTTAATCTCGCTGCCGTCGGCTAGGGTAACAATCCGATAAGGATCTTTAAGGGTGATTTTGACGACTTCTTGAGGAGTTAAGATTTCCACACCAAAGCGTCTAGCTTGGGTAACACCTCTTCTGGCTAAGTCGTCTCCACTTAAACCTACGGGAAACCCAAGATAGTTCTCGATGCGCGAACTAGAGCCTGCCTGCCCTCCAGGAGCAGAACGTTCCACCATCACGGTACTCAAGCCTTCAGATGCGCCATATACTGCTGCCGCTAACCCCGCAGGACCACCACCAACAATCACCAAATCATAAAAAGGCTTTTCGGCATGGGTTTGGAGTCCAATTTTACCCGCTACTTCTAGGTTGCTCGGTTCTTCTAGACGCTCGCCATCAGGAAATAAAACCACAGGAAGTTTTGGTTTCCCTTCTTTTGATAGATAGTCAATCAGCTCAGCTGCTTCGGGTTCAGTTTCCACATCGAGCCATTGATAGGGGACTTGATTGCGGGCTAAAAAATCCTTAATATTATGCGAACATGGAGACCAGCGATCGCCAATCACTCTAATTCCTTTAAATGCAGGGCGATATACTGCTGACCAATCTGCCAAAAGATCGTCCAAAACTGGATATAGCTTTTCTTCTGGAGGGTCCCAAGGCTTGAGGAGATAATAATCCAAACGAGCAGTATTAATTGCCTTGATTGCAGCATCAGTATCGGCATATGCCGTTAACAACACTCGTTTAGCTTTGGGAAACATCGGTGCTGCCTTGGAGATAAAATCCACTCCGTTCATCCCAGGCATACGCTGATCTGTCAAGAGCAAAGCTACAGACTCATTACGCACTTTAAGCTGTTCTAAAGTTTCGAGAGCGCTGACTCCAGAATTGGCGCGGACAATACGAAAGCGATCGCCGTACTGGTTTCTCAGATCGCGAGAAATCGCCTGTAATACTGCAGCATCGTCATCGACAGTCAAGATTGTTGGTTTAGCCATAATTCAATTAAGAATTAGTTGATGAATAATAAATAGTTAGCAGCTTACTGTGAGAACTACTTGAGAAAAGTTAATCTAGCAGCGTCGTCTGACAGATCGCAAGAGCCTTAGGAATTTACCGTATGAACGACCTCATAGAGATGATATTCATTTTCGGCAATGCCATCCCAATAGGGTTGCTCTTTACTAAATCCTGGCTTTTTAGTTAAGTTCTGGATCGCTTCTGGATTTGACCATTGTCCATAGTTTATGACTCTGGTACCGTCTAGACTACGGTGGAATGTAGCTGAAATCAAGCCTGGTTGCTCCATTGCAGGCTGTAGATGTTCTTTTGCCAGTTCGACCATTTTCGGCTGATTTTCAGAAGGCATCCTAAATTCAGCAAAGTGAGTCAGATACTCACCTTCTTTAATTTCAAGGGTGCCTACTTTAGAAGCTGATGCCACAATTTCGTAGACATGAGAGTCAGGACTATCAAATTCAAAGAGCTTTGTCGCCTTCTGCTGGACTGCTTCGTTATCTCTAAAAGCTTTAAAGTCTGCCATACTAGACCATTGAGCATAGTTGGCAACTTTTACCCCATCAGTACTGCGATGTAAATTAGCCGAAACAAACCCAGGTTGAGTGGTGACGGTGGACAAAAACTCTTTAATTGCCTCGATTAGTGCTAATTGCTGTTCTGGTTTGACCCTAAAGATAATAATTACGGTGGTCAAATTATTATCCAGAGAAAGAGTAGCCATAGATTTAATCACCAAAATGAATGTTCAAAACTAGATTTAGTTATTCAATATTGCAGGTCAGTAAGCGACCCAAGAAAAAGTTAGTCATCTTAGAACCATAAGGAGAGTTCCACCAGCGCGAGGGATGACAACCCACAGGTGCATTAAGGCTAAAATCTAGTTCATTACAAGGAAGCCAGCGATTCTCTTTGCGCCATCCTAAATGTTCGCCCCAGGTTTCAATTAACTGTTGATTTTGCTCAACCGTAGTATCAAAATTGCCCCCCTGTTCTTGGTAAATTTTCAATTGGGGAGTAAACCCAAAACGACCATCGCTGTAGTTTGTCCACAGACGATCAATCACCATCAAATCATTACAGGGAAAGTGCTGAATATCTTCAGGAGTCAATTCTTCAATCTCTTTGGCTGTAACTGCCAAAATCACTCTAATCGTTTCTTTATCAGCTTCAAACCAGTTTTCTGCTGCTAAGTAATTTTGCAGATCTTGATAGCGGTAGCGATCGCCCATCAGCATCACGTCTGACTCTAACTGTGATATTTTATCGCTTATGTTGGATTCTTCGCTTAACTTAGCTTCTAGTTGGTCAAAACGAGTAGTTAACTGGCTCAACTGTTCTTGAATTGCTGATAGTTGTGTCGTAAGCCGATCAACAATTTGATTTTGATTATCGCTCATCAGTACTTTCACATAGGCTTTAGTAAAAGGGTAACATTATCAGTCGTCACTTATCAGTAACCAGCAATCAGTCCCATCGTGCCAGATAACATAATTAATCATCAAAACGGGACAAATCAGTACAATAAATAAGGCTTCTGTCAGATTTATCAATATTTTTATCCCTTAAAGTCATGAATGATTTAACATCAAAATCACAAATTAAACTAGATCAGTTTCTTAAGTGGCAGGGAATTGCCCAAACTGGGGGAGAAGCTAAAATTATCATTAAACAGGGTTTGGTGGAAGTAAATGGCGCCTCAGAAGTTAGAAGAGGTCGTAAATTAGTCACAGGCGATCGTGTTACCGTTGCGGGAACTACCCATTTGGTACAGTTACAGTAATTATTGGCATTGGGAAAAGTAATTTAATTATGCTCCAAAAACAATTAACTCAGGGTTTAGCAGTTGGCAGTTTAAGAAAGATGCACCATATCGCTTTAAACGTTAAAGATATGTCAGCATCTAAGCATTTTTATGGCAATATTTTGGGTTTACATCAGTTAGTAGGTGCAGAAATTCCATCTACTCTGGTTAAACTTGTTGCTGCGGGGAAAGTCTGTAACTTTAGAACTCCTGATGGCGTAATTCTCGATCTATTTGGCGAACCCGATTTAGCTCCTCCCAATCCTGATCCCGAGCAGCAGTTTACCCGAGCAAATCATTTAGCATTTGATATTGCGCCCCAGCTATTTGATGATGCCGTAGCTACGCTCAAAGAACTTCAGGTTCCCATTGCTATGGATGTGGTGACTCGTCTGACAGGAAGAGGCTTCTATATTTACGACCCCGATGGTTTCATGGTGGAAATTCGCTGCGATCCCCCTGATTCATCAATGAACGATAAGTAATTATTAGCTACCTTCAATTAAGGACTGTTTAATGTTTAATGTTCAATGTTCAATGATTCAGCGATCGCGCCGTTTGATTCTGGGATTGCGGTCGCGTCTCATTCTCTGAGGAGAAGCCCCTCCAAGCTGACGACTAACTTCTAAAAAAACATCTCTTTGTAGATAGGGATATTGTCCCACCCAGATGTTTCTTTGGGGAATAAAAGCATCAGAAAGTTTGTTGATTTGACTAAGGTCTTGCTTATTAGATAAAACTAATAACTCAGCAGTTTGTCCTGGTTTAATTCCTTTATAAATCCTTTGTAGAGGGGCTTGAACTTCCACTTCAAAACCTGTTTTGTCCCCTAAAATTAAATTGATCCAGCGTTCGCGATTTTCAATAATTACTAGCTCTCCCCGTTGATTCACCGTTTCTTCTTCTCCAATTAATTCTTCGCTGAGAAACACCTCCAAGACCTTACCCCGCCAAAAACCAGAGTACTTAAAACGGCGATTGGCAGCGTTACGCCGACTTGCCTGATAAACAGGACACCATAGCCAGTAAAGGGCCATGATGCCTCCTAACAGCAGAATTAAAGCTTCACCCTGATCCCCAAACAGTACATCCAAAATTAAAATCACCACAATTCCCACCACGGAAATTAGGAGTCGATTTAAGACATCAGACCACTTGCCCCAATAGTAGGAGTATTGTTTTCCTGTAGCAATTAAGGGGATCAACTGCTCCATTTTCTCTCTAGTTAAAGGGGTGAGCATAAAAGTAACGTGAGTTTGATGAGTACAAAATTGATTAGTTTGAGGTTGGGGGATAGGGGAGTAGGGGAGCTGACAAGGGTAGACTTTTTACATTTAAGGCTGTGAAATCAAGACAAGGCAGACAAGGGGGACAAGGGAGAAATGCTGATTTTTTCGTTCAAATTATAGTAAACACTCGCCTCTTTTAACGTCCCTGTCTTGTCGGGTTTCTTAGACTTGCTTGTACGGGACGTTAAAAACCTACCCTTGTGAGGAGTAGGGGAAAGTTTATTACTTCGCCATTACAACTATGAAAATTGATCCAAATAATGTTCAATCAATTTTAGACAAATTAACTTAGGATTTGACAGTCCAAAGAAATTTTAACCCTCTAATCCTTAATCTCCAACTAGCAAATATCTCTTTTCATTATCTCAACAATTAATTGTGTATGGTAGTCGGTGGTCATTAATGAACACAACTAATTACAAACAAAGGTGATAGCGGGTTCCGCATGTACGAATGACATTTCAGACTAATACTTTTCTAAACTCAGATAGAATTGCAATATCACAGCTAGAGTTAAATCACAAAATCTTTTCTAAGCCATAGATCAAAGAAGTTAGTTCAGTTATCTTACGAATTGCCAGTAGTACTCCAGGCATATAACAAGAGCGATCGCTGGTATCATGACGTAAGGTATATAGTTGACCAGGGGCGCCGAATAATACTTCTTGATGGGCAATCAAGCCTGGTAAGCGAACACTGTGAATTGGAATATTACTAGCTGAGGTAGCACCTCTAGCGCCTGTCATCGTCTCTTTTGAGTCTACTTTGGGCGGATTAAATGATTTGCCCATTTCTGCTAGCATTTGTGCCGTTTTAATCGCTGTGCCACTTGGTGCATCCGCTTTACGATCATGATGCAATTCGATAATTTCCACATGGTCAAAATACTGAGATGCCGTGAGTGCTGCTTGCTGAAGCAAAACAACTCCAATAGAAAAATTAGGAATAATTAAAGTTCCCGTGCTGGCTTTTTCGGCAAACTCCCTTAGATCCTCCAGTTGTTTATCACTTAAGCCTGTAGTCCCCACCACAGGACGGACTCCATAGGCGATCGCGCTACGAGTATTTTCGTATACACTATCAGGATGGGTAAAATCTACCATTACTCCCTGTACTTTTTCCTGGGTCGCCATCACCAACACACTTTGGAGATCATTAAGTACAGGAACTTCCAAGGCTTCAATTCCGATAATTTCACCGATATCTTGACCCAAATATTCAGGATTAAGATCAACGGCACCAACTAACATCATGTCTTCGGCTTGGGAGACGGCTTTAATTACCTCTCTACCCATTTGACCCAAGGCACCATTGACTACAACTGGGATTGGTGAGTTATCTGTCATTTGTATTTATGTATTGCCAAATTTGAATAAGTCTTTAGAGGAGTTATTTTAAAACAATTTGAGAGCGTAGGGAAAGCAGCGCTGTCTATTTTTATACTTAGTTTCGCGATCAATAATATTCATGGTTAACTTAACAGCCGATGCTAATCTTGATACCCTATTTGGGTAACTTAAGATTGAAAGGATTCTTTAGATAATTATTAATAGTTAAATTTGGGTTGAACTAATAACAACAGTCGCAAATTATCAATCTACTTCTAAACTTATTTTCTCCCGTAGGCTTTCTCCAATGAATAATGCTTCTAATTCTGGTAACTTCAAAACGGCTATATTTGCCGATTGCCTTGCTAATAGCAAAGAAATTTTCCAGTTGATTGATCAGGTTTTCCCTCTCGATTCTTGCCAGCATTATGAAGTTCTACCATTGAAGTTGCGTGATCATAATTTGAGCCTGGGAATGCTAGATCCTACCAACTCAGAATCATTAAAGTTTATTAATTCAATCGCCAAAGTTTTTAAATACAATTTAGATATTCAACTAATCGATCAACAAACTCATCAAATAATTCTCGCCAACTATCCCCAAAATCCGCCTCAATCTCCGACCGCCCGACAGGATCAAAACAAAACTGTAATTGATACCAACTTCAATCCCAGTCTCTCTTTGGATAACGACCAACGTCGCCGAAGAATTGATGCTGCACCAACCATTATTTCTCCCGCAGCACCAGACTCATCCTCTTCTACTCAAATAGGCGCTGAACCTGAATTACCACCAGACTTAGACTACCTCCAAGATTTAGATTTAACTCCAGCAAGTTCACCAAAATCAAATAAGAAAAAAGTTGATATTGCTCCGACGCTGTATGAAATTCCCCCAGAATTTCTCAATCAGCAACAACCCCTCAATCTCGACAATAAACCAACGATTATCGGTGGTGATCCCGCTCAACTACTGGCACAGTCAACTAATCAACAAGCGCCTCTATCAGATGCAGAAATTGCTTTTGGAGAAGCACAAATATCTAACTTAATTGCTGAAACGCTAGATAATGTACCTCAACCAGCAGAGAGCGAAGTCCCCCAAACTGTTGACTTTCTGCCGCAGTTAATGCCTCAATTATCTTGGCAGAAGTTGTTAGAACAAGCTTTTCGTCATCATACTGAATATCTTAGCTTGAGTCGTCATAGCGATCGCGGCAGTATTATTGCCCGTAGAAATGAATCAACTCAATCTTTTATTGATCGGGTGCCTCTACCGATTTTTTGTTCGTTAATTGATGAAATCAAGCGTATGGCAAAGTTGCCAGCAACTACTTCTTCTCATCCCAAAAAAGTAGTTTTAGAAAGATTACACGAACAAGAACGTATCTTACTACGATTGGAATTTAGTCTCGAAGCAGAGATTGAAACCGTAGGAATTCAAATCCTACGCCATCAAGCTTTGAAAATTTATGAACAACAGCAAATGGATAAGGTTAGCGAACAAGCCCTGCAACTGGCTAAACAGCTTGAAAAGACTTTGCGCCGTATTCAATCTTGTTTTGATTCAGCAAAATTAACCAACCTTGGAGAATTGCAGGCAGTTCACACTCGCATTTCTCATCAATTAAGACTTTTAGATAAATAAAAACCCCAGGCGATTTGGCTGAGGTTTCACGGTAATTTGATAAAATCTGAACTAAAGGACTATAACTACTCTTTACCCATAACCTGATTTTTAAGAGCTTCAAACTCTTGCCCCAACTCTTGACGAGAAGAATTAGTCAACAAGTAACGATAAACAAACCAGCCTGTATAACCCAGACCTACTAGCTCGAAAGTAGGCGCTAGTAAAGGAATATCATTAATAGCAGAGATGATAGCTAAGGTTACTTTGACCGCAATAATGCCCAGAAAAATCAGCAGCAAGTTAACCAAAAGCTTTTGGTTAGCATCGATAAACCCTTTAAGAATGTCAAAAATTTGAGTCAAGAAACTTGTTCCAATACTCAAGTATTCTTGAACCGCGTTGTCTGTTGGCGATGATTTGGTTTTACTTGGGGTGATTACCCCCGCAGATTCACTGTTTAAACCTGTTGCAGTTGACTGAGTTTCTACGACTTCTGGAGTATTAGATTCCATATTTTATGCTCTCCTGTTGTTTAAATGAGTATTAGTCTGCTACTGCTTTGTTTTACTATGAAGACTATACTGTTGCTCATAGTACCAAATACTTTTTAATGCAATCTGATCACTTAAGCAATCATTAACAGTCCTGAATATCCTCTCACAGTATAGTAGTAGTTCTAGGCTAGTTTGTCGTCATTAATAAGATATATTCCTGATTTTTAGCAGAATTTAAACATTATTTGCTATTAATTGACCTTAGTTGGTCTATTAATCTTAATTTAAGCTTTATATTGCCTAGGTACTTTTCGTAATTATTCCCGATTTCAATTAAAAAGGGATATCTTATTCGTTGGTATAGATAAGATATCCCAATTGATTTGAACTGAACCCTTTTAAGATTACATTAGCGAAAATTATGATTCTAGTTGAGAGTCAATTAGGTAGCAGTTAACATTGCCTCTTGAGTAATCTGATCTGAAGAGGATGCCTCTGTACGACAGTTAATTTCGCAGGAGTTGTTAGGACTCTCGATTAACTTAATTTTGTCTAACTCAGCACCGATTTCTTTAATTGGCGATCGCAATAAATCGGCAATACGCACAGCAATGTTTTCGGCAGTGGGAACAACCTCAGCAAAATAAGAAATATCTTTGTTCAAAAAAGTATGGTCAAAAGGCTCCACCACATATTCGTCAATAATATTTTGTAATGCCCCTAAATCTACCAACATTCCTGTCCGAGAATCAATTTCTCCCGCCACGGTAACTTCTAGGTGGTAATTATGACCATGACCATTGGGACGAGCGCACTTACCGTAAATTTCTTGGTTTTGCTCAAAGCTGAGGCTAGGCAGCGCTAAACGATGGGCAGCACTAAAATGAGTTTTAACTGTTAGCGTAGCTTCCATATTATTTCCTTGATAATCTGTCCAGAGTTCGTCAGTTTCAAATAGTTTAATGTTGACTAGGGGCAAATGAGGCGCCAGTTTTTGCCAAATCACCCGAGAAATATTTTCTGTAGTCGGTAAAGTGGACTTGAATTCTGACCAAGTATCGTTGAGATAAGAATAGTTGAGCTGACTGGTAACTTCTTGTTTGATTACTTGCTTGACTACGGACAAGTTTTCTACCATGCCGTACTGGTCTAAATCCCCAGCTAAAGATACATACAATACATAGTTGTGTCCATGTCCAGGGAAACGGCTACAGGCACCAAAAAGGCGTTGATTTTCTGCTTCGTCTAATTCTGGTAGCCAGTAACGGTGACTGGCGGAAAACTTAGCGCGACGATTAATAATGCATTTCATATATAGAGTTAATACTCAAAGCTTGTAAAGTTAAGTAAAGTTGGAACTTATTTATCAGGATAAACTAATTTTGCTGGCGATTGTAGACTCATCCTTTATCCTTTGGAATTGGTTGAGATAATTCGATCAAAACTAGCCAGGCTTGTTTTTTAATCAAAGGTAATTTTAACAAAGCTGTATCTACTAGTTCCAAAAACTTTAGAACGGTGCTAAAACCTGGTTTGCCCACCATAAAACTGGCAGCCAGAGAGGTAAAGTAAAAATATTGGATGTTGGCATGCTGAAAATGCTGTCTTAAAAAAGCCAAGTCTTGATCTAATAAAGGATGCTCGTCTGCCGAACGAATGGAGGGTGTTAGACGACGATAGAGATTGATTAGAATATTGTGACCTAAAGGTTCTAAAAATACAGCTTTGCCATTTGGTTTAAGAACTTTGGTGATAGAATTAATCGCCAAATCAAGATCTAAGTGATGCAAAATCCCTGAACCACAAATCAAATCGTAAGAGTTTGCTCGAAGCTCTAAATTTTCCGCATTCATAACTTGAAAAGAAGTTTGAGCAGCAACCCCCTGAGCCTCCGCTTTGGCGATCGCCTGCTCGATAGCTACGGGAGAGATATCAATTCCCGTAACTGAAGTTGCTCCATGTTTAGCCAATTTAAAGGCATAACTACCCGTCCCACAGCCATATTCAATGACCTTTGCCCCTGGAGCGCTATTAAATAGTATTTTTTCTTTTTCTTGCTGAATTGAATTAATTATCTGATAGAACTTTCCGACTTTTTGTTGTCTTTCACTATCGCTAGCAAAACGGCGATCGTGAAACTCCCGTTCTCTCTCAAGTTTGGCATTATCTGTTACCATCTGGGATCACTCCTCTTGCTCTACTGTTAAGTGTTACGTTACTCTGCTTTAATTCTGTCAGTTATATTATCTAAAATTGATAAATTGAATCAAAAGCATTTCAATTGATTAGGAACCTAAAAGAATTTACAGCTCCTTTAAATTTTGATTGTCGAGCAAAATTCGAACAATTATTCGTAAATTTCTACGGATTTATTTCAGTCCAATCTCCAGAAGAAATAAAACCTGCCCAGTAATAAGGATGCTGATAATCTTTACTCTTCAACATCTCTCTCTGTACTTCATGTAAAGCCAGACTACGCCCTTCATTGTTCTTCAACCGCCTATAGTAATTTACCATCAACTCTCTAGTTGCAGTATCATCTACTTTCCACAGACTGATTACTTGGCTTTCACTTCCTGCCAAGACAAAAGCTCTACGCAATCCATAAATTCCTTCTCCAGTGCTAACCTCCCCTACACCAGTATCACAGGCAGAAAGCACTACTAACTGAGTTCCTCTAAGATCAAGAGTAGTCGCTTCTAAAGCAGTTAAAATTCCATCATCTCCAGCACTTTTACCTTTTTTAACTCCTGCAAAAACTAGCCCAGAACGTAAAAGAGGATTTTCTTGAATGGAAGCATCTTTATTCTCTTTCTTATTGATAAAGAAACCATGGGTGGCAAGATGAAGAAACTGAGGCTGTGTTACTTGTTTGAGTGCATTCTCTGTGGCAAAAGAACGAATTAGAGGTTTATTAGCATCGGGAAATTCTGCAAAAATTGCTTCTGCTTCTATTGCCGTTTCATCAAGACGATCAAAGATTTGCTGAGAGACATCAAAAGTTCTTGTCTGCGATACAGATTGACCTTCTGAATTGTAAAGAGGATCTCCCATGATCGTTCCTGGTTGCTGAAAAGTTAGTCTATTCTCAGTTGCAATTCTAAGTAAATCTCGTCCTGAAGTAAGATAAGTAAAATTGAAGTTTTCGACTAAGTATTGATTGTTCTCATCCACTAAAGCTTCAAAAGGAATCAAGTTGAGAACCCCATCAGGAGATATTAAGATATTAGTCTGATCTCCTAACAACTGGCGTATCGGTTTCATTAGCAATTTATCCAGTTCTCGTCCAGTATCTTTAAGCTGTTTTTCTCCAGAATATTGATTTTGTAGATTACTACGAAATTTTGAAGTTGCTCGTTCTATAATTTCAGCTTCACCCAAGTCTATAACGACAGCATCATTTTGTGATTGCAAAATATAGGCAGCATAGCGAGCAGACCCAAAACGATTGCTAATATTAGCTTGATAATTAACAGGTGTGTATTTAATTAACTCTACTAAAACAGAGTTATTAGGTATTAGTTTTTGGATCTTGCTTAAACTAAAATCAGTAGATGATTGATTAAATTGGCTAGTGAGAATGCTTAATTTACCTTCTAATTCTTCAATTTCAGTTTCTAAATTCTTTAATGATTTTTTTGGATTATTGCTATCAGATTTAAGTTTATCTGGGTTGAAAAATAATTGGCTGTATTGAGTTTTTAAAACAATTAATTCATCAAGTAACAGCTTGATTGAAGAGTCTTCTGTCTGTTGATATAGGGTTTGTATAGAGCTATGTAGAAAGTCCAGAATACGCCCTTTTCTTTGCAAAACTGTTTTGAGTGCTAGATTGGTAATCTCAGCATTTGGTGATTCAAGCTCTAAATTCCAAGCAATTATTGAATTACTTGTTCCTGAAATTGTATCTACATAGTCTAATTTTTGCTGTTCTGAACCAGCTATGAGATTGTTACTAAGATTATTTTCCTCAATCTCTAAACCTCTTTTCAGTAGTTTAATTGCTTGTTCAGCATCTCCTCGTGTCCAATATATAGTTGCTAGATTATTCAAAGAAACGCCAAGATCAGGATGATTATTGCTTAACTGTTCTTCTCTAATAGCTAAAGATTTTTGGTAAAGAGGTAAAGCTTGATCGTAGTTTCCTTGCAGACGATATAAACTAGCTAAATTATTGATCGAAGTTGCAGTATCAGGATGATTATCGCCTAACTGTTCTTCTCTAATAGCCAAAGCTTTCTGATAAAGGGATAAGGCATCTTTATAATTACTCTGAAGACGATATAAACCAGCTAGATTATTCATCGCGGTGGCAGTGGCGAGATGATTATCTCCTAATCGCTTTTTTCTAAAAGCTAATACTTTTTGATACCTAACTTTGGCTTCCTCATAGCTACCTTGCTTCTCAAATACAGCAGCTAAATTATTGACACTAATTATAGTATCAGGATGTTCTGCTCCCAATTGATCAATATTAATTTTCAAAGATCTCTGATATAAGGATTCAGCTTCTGAGTACCTTCCTAAGTAATAATATAGTTGAGCTAAGTTGTTCTGAGAAGTAGCATATTCAAGGTCATTTTCTCCAGCTATACTGCTTTTAATTTCTAATGCTTCTCGATACAGAGGCTCTGCTTTTGTATATTTTCCTTGATTTACATACAGCGCAGCTAGATTATTTAGTGATATTGCTGTATCAAGATTATTATTTCCTTGTTGCTTTCTGGTAATAGTCAGAGCATCTATATAATTTACCTCTGCCTCACTATATTTTCCTTGAGCGATTAATAACCCAGCTAGATTATTAATTGAATCTACAGTTCTTTTATCTTCAATATCTAGCTTATCTTTCCTAATTGCTAATGCTTCTCGAAGTAGAGGCCCTGCTTCATTATATTTTCCTTGAGCCAAATATGTTAAGCCAAGGTGATTAGAGTAGTCGGCTAATTCAAGATAATTTACTTCAGGTTGTTGTCTGGTATTAGTTAAAGCTTTTATATAAAGCAGTGCTGCATCTTCATATTTACTTTGATCATAATATAACAAAGCTAAATTATTATAAGATTCAGCGACTAGAGGACTATCAATACCATATTCTTGTTTTGTAGTTTCCAAAGCCTGGATATAAAGAGGTTCTGCTTCAGCATATTTACCTTGAAGACGATATATCTCTGCCAAATTATTCTGAGAATTTGCTGTATAAATATTGTTGTCGCCTAAATATTTTTGTCTAATAGCTAAAGCTTCTTTTGCCAAAGGAATTGCTTCAGAAAATCTATCAGTATCGAGTAGCTCCAAAACTTCTTGATTTAGTCGTTTAGCTTCAAGTAACAATTTATTTTCTTCAATTAAAGCCAGGTCTTCTGGTATCGTGTGACTAAAACTCAATACATACTTTCCAGATTTATTTGCTTGAATTGAAGTTATGGTAATCGTATATTTTCCAGTTTTAGGCACAGTAAAAATAGCCTTGGCATTAGTTCCCTGACCGCTGTCATTATCACTGAGAATAGAATTACCATCACCGTCTACTAAATTAAAATATACGTCAAAGTCATCACTAATTAAATTTATAGTAGCTTGTTCATCTTTTTGGGCATCAAAAGAATAAAAATTATAATATCTGTTGTCACTATCTTTACCACTCTTTTCATTTAACTCTCCTTCAGCATAAAAAATATAATCAGAAGAGTTTTCAGTATCTTGGGCACTACTAATATTGTCTAAAGAAAAAGTCTTTTCTTGAGGTTTTTTAATTAATAAACCTAGCGATATAAGACTTGTATAAATCAATATTTTAAATAAATTAATCTGCATAACTTACATAAGGTATTGTTAATAAACTAAAATAAGAGCTGTCTAAATAATCTGAATTTATTCATTTCATTTCTGACCAATCACCAGAAGGAATAAAGCTTGCCCAGTAATAAGGATGCTGATAATCTTCACTCTTCAACATCTCTCGCTGTACTTCATGTAAAGCTAGACTTCGACCTTCATTGTTCTTTAGTCGCCGATAGTAATTCACCATCAACTCTTTAGTCGCACTATCATCTACTTTCCACAGACTAATTACTTGGCTTTCACTACCTGCCAAGACAAAAGCTCGACGTAATCCATAAATCCCTTCCCCAATAGTTACATCTCCTATTCCTGTATCGCAAGCAGAGAGTACTACTAATTGTGTTCCTCTGAGATCGAGAGTAGTTGCTTCTAGAGCAGTTAAAATCCCATTATCATGACTATTACTACTGGCTTTTTTAACTCCTGCAAATACTAAACCAGAACGCAAAAGTGGATTGTCATTTACAAAATTATCTTTCTTCTGCTTATCCACAAAAAAACCATGAGTAGCTATATGCAGAAACTGAGGCTGTTTTACCTGTTTGAGCGCATTCTTTGTGGCAAAAGAACGAGTTAAA
This sequence comes from Cyanobacteria bacterium P01_G01_bin.39, assembly GCA_039180345.1. Lineage (GTDB taxonomy): Bacteria > Cyanobacteriota > Cyanobacteriia > Cyanobacteriales > Xenococcaceae > Waterburya. The sequence goes on from JBCDDK010000025.1 coordinate 54,429, forward strand.
GGTTGATTTGCATCAGAAAACTCAGAAAAAACTGCTTCCGCTTCTGCTGCTGTTCCGTCGAGACGCTCAAAGTTCAGCTTAGAGATATCGAAAGTTCTGGTTTGAGCCGCAGATTTACCCTCTCGATTGTAGAGAGGATCTGCCATAATCATTCCAGGTTGCTGAAAAGTCGGTTTATCTTCAGCAGTAATTCTGAGTAAATCTCTACCTGAAGTAAGATAGGTAAAGTTATAGTTTTCGACTAAGTATTGATTGTTTTCATCTACTAAAGCTTCAAAAGGAATCAGATTAAGAACTCTATCAGGAGAAATTAATATGTTGGTTTTATCTCCCAATAGCTGACGTATTGGTTTCATTACTAATTCATCTAGTTCTCTACCAGAAGCTTTTAGTTGTTTGTCGATATTGGATTGTCTATTTTGTAGATGACTTTGGAATTTTGTTACCGCTTTTTCAATAGTTTCAGCTTCACCTAAGTCTATGGCCTGAGGTTCGCCTTGATTGCGAAGTGTGTATGCAGCATATCGAGTTTTGCCAAAACGTTGAGCAGGAGGTGCTTTAAGATTTAAAGGTCTATACTGGGCTAGTTCTAATAAAGCATATTCATTGGGAATATTCTCTTGAATCTTTTCTAAGCTAACTATTTGAGATAAAGCGCGAAACTCTGCACTACGACGACTAAGCTTATCTTCTAACTGTTTAGTTTTAGTTTCTAATTCAATTAAATTTTGACGGTAAATGTTAGCTGATTCTATCTCTACAGGTTTACGGAAAACGAGATTACTCTGTTGAGTGCGAAGGGAGATCAATCGAGTTAATAAGTCTTGAGTTTGTTGATTATCAGTTTGTTGACGTAGAGTTTCAAGAGAGTTAGTCATGAAATCTAGAATTCGTCCTTTACGACGCAAAATTGTAGTAAGAGCAAGGCGATTAATCTCTTTATTGCTAGGTGCAGACTGGAGATGAAGAGATATACTTCCACTTAAAGTACTAGCAATACTAGCTACATAATCAAGCTTCTGTTTCTCTGAGCCAATAAGAATATTTTTAGATAAGTTATATTCTTCGATCTCTAATGCTTGATTTAAGAAATCAACTGTAGAATTAATATTATTCTGGGCTTGAGAAAATAGAGCCAAATTATTAAAAGTAATGGCGACAGAAGGATGCTTCTCTCCTAAAACTTTTTTTTCTAATTCCAACGCTTTTAGAAAAAAAGGCTTGGCTTTTGCATATTTTTCTTCTAGTTTATAGTTCAAAGCTAAGTTATTAAAATTTTTTATAACTAATGGATGTTCTTCTCTCAATTGGGTTTTGTATATATTGAGTGATTCTTTGAAAAGCGGTTCAGCCTCAGAATATCTTCCTTGAGCTTGATATATAACTGCCAAATTATTGAGGCTAATCGCAACTAAAGGATGCTTTTCTCCTAATTGCTGTTTATAAATATTTAATGATTTTTTAAACCGAGGTTCAGCTTTAAAATATCTTCCTTGGGCTTGATAGAGTAATGCTAGATTATTAATACTACCTACCACATCCAGATGATTTTCTCCTAAAACTTTTATTCTTAACTCTAATGCTTCTTGAAAAAGAGATTCAGCCTCAGAGTATCTTCCTTGTTCTTGATATAGCAATGCTAGATTATTACTATGTGTTGCAAGTAGAGGGTGATTTTTTCCAAATACCTTTTTGTCTAATTCTAATACTTGTAAAAAAAGAGGCTCAGCTTCCGCATATCTTCCTTGTTTTTGATAAATTGATGCTATGTTATTAAGATTAGTTGCAACAGAAGGATGTGATTCTCCTAACTGTTTTTTATAAATCTCCAATGCTTCTTTAAAAAAAGATTCGGCTTCTGAGTATCTTCCTTGTTCTTCATAGAAAACACCTATATCATTCAAATTAGTCGCAACAGAAGGATGTGATTCTCCTAATTGTTTTTTATTAATCTCTAATGCTTCTTTAAAAAGAGGTTCAGCCTTAGAATATTTTCCTTGACCTTGATATAAAACTGCCAAACTATTTAAATTATTTGCAACAGAAGGATGTGATTCTCCTAATTGTTTTTTATTAATCTCTAATGCTTCTTTGAAAAGAGGTTCAGCCTTAGAATATTTTTTTTGTAAAAGATACGTGAATGCTAAGTTGTGGAGATTCGTTGCTACATAAAGATTCTCTTGTCCTAACTGTTCTCGATATATTTTTAATGCTTGCTTATAAAGAGGTTCAGCTTGAGAATATTTTCCTTGTGTAGTGTAAAAACTAGCAAGGTTTTGAAGACTAATCGCTACATCAGCATGGTTATTTCCAAAAAGTTTTTTTCTTAGTTCTAATGCTTGCAGATAAAAAGGCTCCGCCTTATCATATTCTCCTTGATTTAGATAAAGCTCTGCTAAGTTATTAAGACTTGCTGCAACATCAGGGTGTTCTGCTCCTAAAATCTTTTTCCTTATTTCCAAAGCCTTTTGAGCCAGAGGAATAGCTTGATAAAACTTACCTTGATTAAACAGATCAACAATTTCTTGATCTATTTTTTTTACCTCTGCTAATTGTTGTTCTTGTTCCACAGTTGTTTGACTTAAGACTGATATTGGTTTATTTATCCCTAAAATGATCGTCATTGTCATCACGACAATAAATAACCATTTATTTTTCAAATTCTCCTTGTTCATCGCTAAATTTCTCCCAAGAAGTATTTAATTCGCTCTCCTGATTCTTGCTGATTCGACTCATCGCCTAATACAACATATTCTTTTTGAGCTTGTTCCATCCAAGTCACTGCGTCATCTTCATTGCCTAAAGCATATTCAGCTTCAGCCAAACCAAATTTTATCGATGCGATTCCTGGTGAATTTCCTTCTGCTTCGGCTAAAGTCAAGCCATTTAAATAATGCTCCTTTGCCAAAGCGCTTAGTCCAGTTTGCCTATAGGTATCCCCCAGGAGACGATAAACAATCGTTTTTTGAGTTTCTGCCTCTATTAAATTTTCCAGAATTGCGATCGCCTCACTATTTAGATCTTGGCTGAGATATAAATAAGCTAAAGCTAATGATTTCGATTCTTGGCTCAATTCTTGCTGCTTGATAGTTTCTGCATTTGCCAATATGGGTTGAGATTCTGATTCTTCTAATAACCGAAATCCATTTACGCCTTCAACACGAGAAGAAATTCCATTATCAGTTTCGACAACAACTTCATAACCTAATCCTGGTTCTAAAAGTTGAGCAGAATAACTAATCTCGGTGTCGCTAGTTGTCTGAGACCAAATCTCTTCACTACCTTCAAGAATCTGGACGTTATAGCTATTAGCATCAGCTACTTTATTCCACCTTATTTGAGATAATTCTTCTGCCAATAGACCACGAGGGCTGATAACGTAAGGAACATTAGGATTTCCTATATTTCGAGATTTAAGACGATTACTATCTGAGCGAACCAAAACAGTTCCCCCAGAACAACTTTCGGGAATATCTGATATTACCCCTGTCGGTACTTCCCAAGGCTCACCATTACTACAAATAACTATTGCCGATGCTCCTGCTCTCAACTGGATTTTGTCATTGGTATCTAGAGGATCACCAGGGAAGGCTGGACGAAAATCACCCGATGAGTTGTGTTGGATGGTTACTTCTCCCTCTAATTCATCGATATAAAAAAATCCATTAGAATTAGCCCAACTCTGATTTATAAATCCTTGTGTCATCAGACTAAGTAATGCTCCCGATAAACTACTTAGCAAGATTAGTTTTTTAAGCACTGTTATTTCGCCTCCTGTAATTTTGTACGAGCTAGATGTAGCCAAGAATCTTCTTCTGGAATAGTTGATTTAGCTTTCTGAAGACATTGCTCCCATTCTGTGATGGCTGATTTTTCTTGTTTTTCTAATGCTTGAGCCATTAAACAATGAGCCGAACCTGGATTTTCTATGTATGAGGAGGCTTCAGGATGTTTGGCAATATTAATTGCAGTTTTTAAAGATTGTTCTGCTTCTTTAAATTGCTTTTGTTCAAATCTTGCCCATCCCAAATTTTTAAATAAGCTATATTTATCTTCGAGATGAAAGTTTTCTTCAGTACGAGTTTTATTAATTCCTTTTTGTAATAAGGCGACGGCTTGAGCATATTCTTGATTGCCAATACGCAACCGAGCAAGATTGTTGTAAGCTTGAGGAAAGTCTCCTTTCATAGCAATCAAATATTGCTTTTCTGCATCATCAAATTTTTGTAAGTATTCGTAGAGATTCCCCAAATTGTAATGAGCATCATAATTGTCGGGATTAAATGCCAAAGCCTTTAAAAAGCTTTCCTCTGCTGCTACTACTTTGCCACTATTGTAATTTTCAAACCCTTGTTGATTGCGGCTTTGAGATAATGTGGGAAGATAAGCGCGAAATGCGATCGCAAATATCAGTAACATTAACACTATCGCTAAAATACTTATTTCTTGATAATTTTGATTAAATTTCCATTTACCTATTAAACTACTCCATCCTGTCTTGGATGATTCTGTGAGTTCACTACCCGCAGTAAATAAAGTGAACAAACTGGGTACAACAATTTCCCAAGAAGCTAGGACTGATAATCCCCCATTAATAAATCGAGGGTAAATATCTTTAAAGATTGCTAAAATTACCACCCAAGCAATTAATCTAAATCCTTTGAATAACCATTGATATTGATTTAATGGATGCTTTGCTCCTTTTGTTTCTAAATTCCAGATCCAGTCAGCAGTTTGATTTGCTGATTTGATGCGCCAATCTCTCAAATTAACTACCGCATTGAGCCTATAAGCTTGTTTTATTAAATTGCAATCTAGCTCTGTAATTGACTGCTGAATTTCAGGCTCAATTGAATTATGGTTAGATAAAGATAATTCCAAAGCCTCTCTGGAGGATAAAATTTCGATGGCTGATGCCTCGGATATAGAGCGCTTTTTAAGATACTTTAAAGATGCTTTATAACGTGATAAAGCAAATTCTGGAGGAGTATTCATTAAGCATTACGGACTTAATTTAATCCTAAACTACATCAATAAATTAAACTATTCAATAGTATATACTTTCAATATTTTTAAATAGTTTTGTGTATTGTATTTGTAACTTTTCTTGATGATTGACGTAGATTCTCAAGTTTGCAATAGTAAAGAAGTTCTAGTAAGTTTAATGAAAACCAACTAACTTGAAGTTAAAATCACTGATTTTCTTGATCTAGTATTTTGTCGTAAATGTCTCGCATCAGCCCTACATTTTCTTGCCAAACGTAGCGTTCTAAAACCAACTGTTGTCCTGCTGAACCAAACTTCTTGCGAGTTTTGGGACTCTGGATTAATTTAACTATTGCCGCTGCCGTTGCCGCAACATTTTCTTTGGGAGTAATGTAGCCTGTCATTCCATCTTGTACCACTTCAGGTAAACCCCCTGCATCTGACACCACAACGGGTAAACTACAGGCAGAGGCTTCCAAAACTGCTACCCCAAAACTCTCGCTATCTAATCTACTGGCAGCAACATAAATATCCATCTGGTTGAGATAGTTAGGCACTTGCTCATGGGGTACTGCTCCCACAAATTTGGTTATCTGGTCGATCTGTAACTCTTTGGTTAAAGTCTTTAGTTCGGTTAGTTGTTCGCCATCCCCGACAATAGTTAATCTTAATTTCTGCTCCAAATCGGGTGATTTAGCGATGATTTTTGTTCTTGCTTGGGCGAAGGCTTTGATTAAAATATCAATACCGTACTTAGGCGCTAATTTCTTGACAGTGCCAATAGTTATATAGTTAGTATCTTGCTGAGGTTGGGGACAAAATTGGGCTGGATCAATGCCAAAGGGAGTAATACTGAGATAGGTAATATCTTCGCAAAGAGATTCGGTTTGTCGTGCCATGACCTCACTAGTTGAGGCTACCCAGTCAGCTTGTCGTAAATTCTCCGCCACTAAAGCACGATGTAAAAAGCTGGTGGCAGGAAAATCATAGACATCACTGCCCCAAACTGATAGCAACAGCGGATGATACTGACTCAAACGCCCCAGAGTGCCATAACCGCTAGCGTAATGGACATGGAGCAAATCTGGCTGGATTTTAGCCAGTAATTTTTGGACATGCTTCTGATTTAAAAAATAACCGTGGGGCGCTTTGTGGGGTAGATCATAGATCTTGACTCGACTATCTATGGGGTCGCTTGGTTGGTGCATCGTAAGCAGGTGTAGTTCACTTACCCGCTCTACCATGGCGTTTACCCAGCGCACGGTATGGATTGAGTTTTGCCCAGCTAAAAAAGCTACTTTCATGTTGGTTGGATACTCTCAAATTTTGCTCTGTAATAAGCAGCTAATCTGGTTGGTGTTGAGGAAATTTGCGGCTCACATAAGACATAATAAGTTGATTAGTCAGTTTTTCACCCAAAACAAGATAGAAAATCCATTTTCGGAGACCTTGAACGGTTTTTTTGCCTAATACCGCCGCAATTCTTCTTTTAGGGATCTGATAGCTAGTTAGCAGCTTATATTCCTGAATTAACTCCCTCCGAAAGATTTTGCCCAAGCTTTGGTTAGAGGTCGTTCCACCTAGTCTAAACTTTGCCAGGGGCTGCTTCAGATTGACAAATGTGGCTTGATGAGAGTGAAATCGCATCATCAACTCACGGTCGGCACCGACTTCATATTCTGGCTTAAATCTACCCCAATTCTCGTAGAGAGTGCGCTGGACAAAACAAGTCGGATGGTTAATTAAGACCCTGGCATCTCGGAAGGCGCGATCGCTTAAATCTCCCTGATGCAGAGACAGGCTTTGATACTGATCAGCAAACTTATACATGCTGCCATAGATGACGCAGGGTTGCGGTTGCTGTTGGTATTTTTGAACTACTTGCTCTACGGTATTAGGTAAATAAAGATCGTCACTATTGAGAATGCCAATAATTTCTCCCTTCGCCAGAGCAATTCCTTTATTCATCGCATCATACAATCCGCGATCGCTTTCGCTAATCCAGTAATCAAGATAATGATCGTATTGACGAATAATCTCTAGGGTTCGATCCGTTGACCCCCCATCAACAATAATATATTCCAGGTTGTCATAGCTTTGATTAATAACGCTGTTGATTGTTTCTTCGAGGTACAGCTCATTATTGTAAACAACGGTAATAATCGTCACTAAGGGCAAAAAATCATTTATCCCAGGTTTCTCTGGCTGTGGCGATAGCTGATTTATACCCCAAGAAAGTTTTTGATATCCTTTGGTTCGCAAGCCACCATTAACTAGCAAAGGTTCGGCATCAGATTGTCGTAGCTGTTTAGCCTGCAATGGCTCTAATGAGTCTTTGCCTGGGACAACCATGCGAGTTGTAGCATAATTAGAGTCTAAAGTTACTGGTTTCATGGGGATACCAAGGAATAAATCGACGATTGAGCTGAGGTTGTTTTAAACGACGTTCACTAACTGTAAATAAGAAGATGAGAAAGATAACTCTAAAGCCAGGAATAGGTAAAAATATATCTCCTTTAAAATGTGATAATAAAGCCGTGAACAAAAGAGTATAAAACAGTGGTTTAAAGGCATCTAACTGCGTTTTTCCTTGGCTAGCGACAAATAGATAAATTAAAGCACCATAAGCCAAAATAGAATACATATAGCCACCAAAGTAGATCCGACGCACATATCCTGTATCAGATTTAATGGTGGATCTTTTATTATTGAAGACATATCTGCCTTCACCAAATATTCGTGCCGCTTCTGAATCTGGTAAATGTAAAAATCGGTTTTGGATAGTACCAAAGTTGCCCGTATTAGAGTCCTCCCCTTGAGCAAAATTCTTGCTGTGGATAAAAACTTCTGTCACCCAGCCAATATTTTTTTCCAAATCTAATTCTGACGAGAATGCAAAATTGCTAATTGTCAGGTAAATAATCAAACTACTAATTACTGAAAACGAAATAAACTTTGCTATTAAATAAATCCTTAATCTAAATAAATTAAATAACAAGGTAATTACAGTAAACAGAATAATCGGCACAAAACCTACTCTAGCGTTAAGGGCGATTGATAGTAATAGGGGGACAATCAGCAACAGCGAATACTTATATTTAGTAAAATTATATAAACAGAGGCATAAGATAGCGGCTACTGCGATGCCTTGAACAATTGATAAAGAAAACAAAATATCCTGGCTGAAACCGAAGCTACGAAAAGCAAATAAATCTGGTCTAAATATTTTGCTATCGCTGGGATCGTAGTTAAGAACGGTGGTCAGGACAAACATTCTCAGATTAGGCAAGAGCAACATAATTATTGCTATTAAAGATTGAATAGTGGCAATGATTACTAAACTACTTAACAGATTAGCAAGAGTAAATTTTAATTTGCGAATGCCATAAATACTAAAAAACAGGGTCAAAGGCAAAACTTCTACCAAGACCATTGCCTGACTAAAGGTGTTTGTTTGTGAAAAAGCTAAATCATTAGGATAGATAGTTGAGGTATCGATAATAAAAGCATAGATAGTGGTGACAATCATTAAACAAATTGCCATAAACACATGTTTCTGCTGCAAAACCTTTAAAGTTGCACTTTTGAACCAGAATAGCAAGCCAACTACAGCAATAGGAGCAATTAGTTTATTAATACCTAAAGGAAGAAAATTAAACGGCGGTGCATATATATAAATAAATAGCAATATTAACCACAAAATTTGCCTTAGTTTTGGCAAAGGTAATTTTAATTTCATTTTGAATAATTGTTACACCTCTGACTAACTTGTATTAAAACCTGATTAAAATTTAAAGCTTAGTAGCTTTGGCTAGACGACCATAATTTTTAGCATTAATTAGCCACATCAACATTAGTTTGATTAATAATAGAATATCCGATTTACTTTGAGACAGTTTTAATAGTGTATACCAATCCTGAAAAGCTGCTTTTCTTTGCGATCGCAGAATGGAATCATAAATGGAATTAACATAGGTATCTTTGATAAAAAGAGCTTCAAATTGTTGTGCATTATCTAGATCAAATTGCCATTTGTCGATTAGCTGATTTAACCCTTGTAAACGTCGTGTCTTAGTTTTAGAAGTGCGATCGCCTAAGTGTTGACGAAAAATAGTTAGAGCTGATTCAATACAGTCAAATTCAAATTCGCGGGCAATACGATACCACATATCCCAGTCTTGAAAACTTGTCAGATTGACATCAAATAGACCACACTGACTAAAACATTTCCGTCGCACTGTAACACTACTGGTGGTAACAGGGCAAAATTTGCCTTGACTCATAGCGGAAACTACTCCTTCACTGGGTAGTTCTGCTTTAACTCTTTTATCGGGTATTATTTGATGTTCCCAGCGTTTGAGAATTCCTGAAAAAACTAATCCTGCTTGGGGATTAGCCTCATGTTGCTCTAAATGCTGTTGCAACTTCTGGGGTAGCCACAGATCATCATCATCCAAAAAAGCAATGATCTCTCCTTGTGCTGCTGTAATCCCTGTATTCCTAGCCGCATTGCCACCCCCAGAGCGATCGCGATTAATCAATTTAAAGCGATCGTCATTGAGACTAGTGATTTTTTGCTCTAAGATTGCGGCATCTGGGGGATAGTCATTGACGATTAGACATTCAAAGTGAGAATAGGTTTGTTGACCAATGCTAGCGATCGCTTGGGTGAGATACTCTCCTCGTTTGAAGGTGGTCACAACTACCGTGATCTGAGTGTTTGCCATGGAAATTTGCTTCAGAATAAAACTTAGATTAGACAAGGACAATCTGTAACAATATCTTGCTCACTACTTCGAGGCAAGTTATCTAAATCTAGATTGGCTTCTTGAATTAAAGTCAGAATATATTCTTGTTGACTAGGATTAAAAATTCGATAGAACTTATCACAGTTAGATTGTCTCAAATTTTCGTTGACTGACTGCTTCCAATGTTCTCTAGTTCTAATCAAGTTACTGACACTGTTCACTCTGTTTTCTAGCATTGAGGCTTCAAATGGCAAATCCATAAATTCGCAAATTCTAGCTAAAACTGTCAAAGGATCTGTCAATAAATTTTCGTATCTAACTACAAAATGATTTGGTTTATGTGAATGATGACTACTAATCAAAACATCAGTTGACCAACGATTGACATAGCGAAAGAGCGATCGTGGTTGTCCCCAAACTTGAGGAAATTTTTGGGTCATTTCATACAGCGAAGCCACCACATCAACTCCATTGCGGACAATGTGAATAAATTTTGCCTCTGGCACTAGTTTTTCAATTGCGTTGATTCTTCTTAGATGTTCAGGGGTCTTTTCTAGCCAATATTTTTTTTGTTGTCCCAGAGTTATCGTATCAAGTGCAGTAACAAAAGCAGTAGCATATTGCGGTATGAAAAGCGCCTGTAAGGGTAATAATCTTTTGAACTTTAAATTATTTGTATCTGCTAAAAATGTATTAAATACTTTGCGAGCAGTAAATGGAGCTAAATTGAATTTTTTATAGATAGAGCCAGATACGACTATTTTCTGGAAAAACTTAGATTCGGGGAAGGAAGTAACCTGGCTATGAGCAACTATTAGACTTTGAAGCAAAGTTGTACCAGAGCGGGGACAACCAACTAAAAAAAATCTACCTTTAACTTCTGAGTCCATTGAAGATGAAACACTTAATAATATAACGGGGTTTTTTGATTAAACACCAGCATAAAACGAAAGTGTAATTTGATGGTAAAGAGTACAGAGTAATCGCCTAAAGTAAACGGGAACAATAATCAAGCGATCTCTCTAATTCTAACTTCAGCCGCAACTAAACCATCAAAAATTCAACGTGAGTCAAAGGTAAACCAGAATCCAATTGCGCTAATTTAACCTGATCTATGCCGCCCAGGCCATCAGCGTCATAAAACAATTCCCCATTACCCGAATTATAAATCAGGCGGTGAGCGCTAGTAGTCGCATTACTGCCAACAGTAAACATCTGGGAACTAACTAGCCCCAAGTTGGGAATATCTGCAAAATTAGCAGCCACAAAAACAAAGGTATCATCCTCTATGGAGAAATCACTAATAACTTCCGCTCCATCATTAGTGCTGCCAAAGACAAAACTATCCAACCCAACTCCGCCAGTCAGAGTATCACTTCCCGCACCGCCAAACAGTTGATCATTACCTGTATCTCCAAACAGGCGGTCATCGCCATTTTGCCCTTCCAGCACATTATTATTATTGCCCCCTTGAAGTAGGTCATTATCATTACTGCCATAGAGCCAGTCATTACCGTTACTACCAAAGAAACGGTCACTACCCTTTTGACGAAGTCAGAGGAGTTGCGCGAGCTTGCATCGCGCAAAGCTCTGACCTTCTAGCACATCATTACCATTACCACCCTGAAGTAGGTCGTTGCTATTACCGCCAGAGAGAGAATCATTACCATCCTCTCCCTTAAGAGTGTCGTTACCGATACCCCCAGATGCGGTGTCGTTACCTGTGCCACCAAAGACTAGATCTCTGCCATCACTGCCGAAAAAGCGGTCATTGCCATTCTGACCTTCGAGCACATCATCGCCATCAGCACCCTGAAGTAAGTCGTTGTTGTTACCGCCATAAAGAGAATCATTGCCATCTTCTCCTTTGAGGGTATCAAGTCCATTACCTCCAGATGCAGTATCGTTACCGATACCGCCAAACACTAAATCTTGACCATCACCCCCAAAGAAGCGGTCATTGCCACCGTTACCGAAAAGCTGATCTTCATTATTGCCACCCTGGAGTAGATCATTATCGTTGTTGCCCAGCAGAGAATCATTGCCGTTTTCTCCTTTGAGGGTATCTTCACCATCGCCACCTTGGAGAGTATCATTTCCAGTGTCGCCAATTAGAATATTGTTTAGAGCATTGCCAATCAGATTATCGTTACCTGCTCCGCCAGTAAAGTTTATTTGTTCGTCTGGATTATCAATGCCATCATCTTCACCAAAGGGAAAAGCTCTGATTGTATCTTGAAATTGAACATATTCAATACCAGTAAGAGTATCCGTACCATCAATACCACCATCTTGATGAGTGATAGTTAGGGTTGTTCCCAATCATCCTGACCGTTCGATATCATATTCACTACTATTTCCTAAATAAATAGCTATGTCGCCGCCAGGGAGAAGTTCTTCTGGTAGACCAGGAATACCAATTCCAATGACACCATCACTCCCACCATTAATCTCGTCATTCCCAGCACCTCATGTTAGCCTGTCATTTCCTGAACCTCCCTCCAAACGATCATTGCCTTCTCCACCTTCTAAGCGATCATTTGCTCCCATTCCTTCAAGAACATCATTACCGCCTAATCCTAAAATACGCTCTCTACGATAAGAGCCGACAATATCATCGGCATTAGAAAAATTAGCATCTTTACCAACAATTGCATTTTCAGGAAGATCGTTGCCATTTTCAGTCCCTTGTACACGACCTATCTCTGCAACAATATTGTCATATACAGGTTTATCAATTGCAGCAGTAACAACGCTATCTGGTGTTACGAAACTTAAAACGCCAGCCACACGTGGTTCAGAATCAGGAGTAATAAGATCAGGATTACCATCAAGAAAAGTTAAAAGACCACTGCCACTTTGACCAGGTTCTCCATCTACAGTTTGCGAAAGCACAAAGTCTTTTTTAAAATTCTCATTTTCTATGTCAACAATACTTCCGTCAGCACGAAACATTACTGTTGCGATGGTACTAAAATTACCCTCATCATCTAAGAAGGTATTACCATTGTCGTCCTCAAAAATAAATTGCGCGTTTTTACTAATATCTATGTCTTCTATATTAAAAGAACCTGGATAGCCTGCGGTAAAAATATTAAGACCAACAGCATCTTCAGGATTAACAAAGGCTACAATGCCCAATGGTTCGGCAGACTCAGACGAATCGGATGTATCTTCGGCAAGATTTAATAGTCCAATATGGTGTTGTTGCACAAATCAAAGTTGCGAAGTGTAGAAACTTGAAAATGATAGATTAAAGTTAACCACAACAAAAATCTATTAATGAAGAATCAGTACCGCATTCGCAACTGGTCTGAGTATAACGCAGGACTAAGACACAGAGGAAACATTACGTTTTGGCTTTCACAAGACGTAATTGAAGAATGGCTAGCAGTAGAGAAGACAGGAAAAAGAGGAGCATCTGCTACTTATAACGATATTGCGATTGCGACGATGAGTACAATTCAAAAGTATCTTTAGTTTAGCGGGAAGACAAGCTCAAAGATTCGTTGAATCGGTGTTTAAATTAATGCAAATTAATTTGCCCGTACCAGATCATAGTACTGTGTCGAGACGTTTAGGTAGCCTGAAAATCAAGTTGCCAG
>JBCDDK010000026.1:0-66746 GCA_039180345.1 Cyanobacteria bacterium P01_G01_bin.39
TTAGTTCAAGAAAACAAGGAAGTATAATTATTGTTTTTAACGAAATTGAAAAAATATTCAAAAATTTAGAATTTAAAGAAGAGTTGTTTGAACTTATTCTACAAATATATAAGCAAAGACAGAACCGAGATATTTTCAAAAAAATTAACTTTCTATTTGTAGGCTCAGATAATTATATCTTGCAAAAAATTTCTATTGGTTGGATAGTTGATTTTTCACAAAAAGAAGGAGAAGTTACTATAAATAAAATAGAATGTGACAACAGATTAAACAAAATAGATTTAAATAAAATAATCATAAAAGTATGGAAATTATCTGATGGAAATCCATATTTAACTCAAGAGCTTTTTCAATACATTCTAACCGATACTATTAATATTGTTCGAGGAAGAGAAATAGAATATGTAAATAATTTATTAGAACGGATTAGATAGGATGAATGACTATAGAAGAAAAAAGCAAAAGCTGGAATATGTTAAAGATAATAAACCTGAATGTATTGAAAATCGTAAAAAGCTAATTCTATATCGCAAAATTTTAAAATGGCAAGTAAATATTGATTTTAGTAGTCAAGAACAAAAAGAGTTATTAGAATTAAATCTTGTCAGAAAAGAAGAAAATAAGCTAATCTTTTCAAATCCTTGGTCTCGTCACTGCTTCAGTCTATCTTGGGTGGAAGGTGTACTGATTCCTGAATACATTAGGAAGGAGATATTAAGATTAATTGAAGATAGAGATTTATTCGTGTTTCAGCTAAGATTAAAACAGCTTATTTTTAATCACACTGAAGTTATTCCTGATGATTATTCTAATTGGTTAGAAAAAAACATATCAAAACTAATAGACAACTGGGAAGATGGTAATGAGCCACAGCATCTTCACTTACGACAAGTTTTTAATGCCCACTCAAGTAGTAGTCAGGAATTAGAAGATATTAAAAAATCTCATTGGATATACGAAGAAGCTTTTAAGCATAAATATCCTCAGACTAAATTAGCTAGCAGAAGAGAGGCAAATACTCAGCACTTAAGAGTAAAGCAAATTGTAGATAATTTACAACACCATATTCAAAATGTAATTATAATAATCTGCTCTAAGATCAAAAAATATAAGATTTTAATTCTTTTTTTAATAGCTTTGATTGGAATTATATTAATATCTAGACTTGATAATATTAAATTTGATATTGGAAGTATGATTGGATCAAGCAATAAAGCAGATATTCTTAGTATCTTTGAAAAGAATCAACAAGAAGGATTATTTTTAGCATTACAAAATGGAGTGAAATTACAAAATGAGATTGGAAATAATAATAGTCAGATTACAGATGCTTCTAGTGCTAAACCTATTTTTGAGCTATCAAAAATATTGAGAAATATTCATGTAAAGACAAGGCTTTATCAATATAATGCTCCTATTAGAGCTGTGAGTTTTAGCTCTGATGCTACTCAGCTTGCAGTTGGAGGAGAAGACCAAAAAATACATACATATAATATTAAAACAGTTTCTGATAATATAAAAAATTATTACTTTTCTCATTTTGTCACAAAACCAAAAGACTCTAAGCCTATAGGAAAAACAGTCACTAGCCTGTCTTTCAATACTAATGTAGATAAATTGGTTCTAGCACTTGCTGTTGACGATTCAAATGAAAGAATCAAATTCTATGATCCAAGTAAAAATGAAATGTCTGAAAAATTAGACAATGAAGCAAAAAACGAAATAAATCAAGAAGAAATTTATGATATTGGTTTTAGTACTGATGGAAAATATTTGTTTACCCTTGACAAAGGAAATAATGCAAAGCTTTGGGAGTTGAAAAATGATGTATATGTTCTGAGCAATAAACAATTCGATACTACAGAGATTGAAAGTTTTGCTTTCAATCCTAAATCAAAAATTCATTTAAATGCTATTGATCAAAGTTTATTAGCAATTGCAACAAAAAATTATATTAAAATATATAATTTAGCAGATTTGAATGCAAGACCTAAGATGATTAAAAAATCTGCAAAAGTTCATTCTATTAGTTTTAGCTATGACAATAGATATATTTCTGCAACAACAGATAATAACAGAGTTTATGTTTGGGATTTATCTAAGCAATTAAGTATCTTATCTGATGCTACATATGAACTTGAAGTTAAAGAAGCGAAATTTACTCCTTGGAAAGATTTCTTTGGTAGTTATTCTCTATTAGTTATTGATCAGGATTATCGTATAAAACTATGGGACTTTTTAAATAAGCAGACATATAAATTTGAAACTTTAGCGCCGGTGCCTACTAATTCTTCAGATAATTCTCATAATATAAATAATATTTTAGATTTTCATCCAACAGAGAATTTCATGGTTACACTTGGAACAGTAAACCCTGAAGATAAAAAAAATAAGAATAAGAAATTATTGCTTTGGGATTTGACAAAATTAAACCAAAAAGCAAATAATAATCATGGTTCTTTTTTAATAGGAAATAAGACTGATATTATCTCTCAGCATATCTATATATCCCAAGTTGAAAAGAACATTCTTTATTTTATATTTTTGAATAGAGATAATATTATTCGTATTTATGATTTAGCAGATAAGAAATTAAATTCAATTGATCTAAAACCTTATGAATCATCAGATAGCTTGAATAATGTCGATAAATTAGTATTTAGTCGCAATTTACGTTTACATTTATATGATGAAAAGCCGTCATTGAAATTAATTGCTACAGTTGAATCTAGTGGAGATAATAGCAAAATTAGACTTTGGAATTTAAGTTCCAAAAATTTAACAAAAGCAAGAGAAATATTAGAATTACCGACAATTAGAGGTAAAGTGATAGACCTACAATTTAGCCCCGAGCGATTTAAAAACGAATCAGGTGGAAAAAAATTTTATCCTGATTATTTGATTGCTACCGAAGAAGATGAGAATAAAAATATATGGTTACAATATTGGAATCTTGATGAGGAATTGCATTTAGAAACCTTAATCAATAGAGGTTGCAACTGGATTGATGAAAAAGTTCTAGATCCAAAATATCAAGACGAATATAAGCGTATATGCAATTCAGGAAAAACTAATTCTTTTGAATTGCAAAACAGAAATAACCGATCGCAGGTAGCTCAATCAGGTCAGTAGCAGTTACTTTAAAATTTTGCATCAAGTTTAATAGATTATAGGTTTTTGATACATCAGTGTCACTTGTTCTTGATGCTCAATCCTATTCTTGGCACCAAGATTCGTCACTGAGTCTTTGTGGTATAGCATTGATTTTAAATAGATCTTTGTTCTATTTTTGATAGAAGTATTTATATAATAATTGTATAGAATTATGATTGTGTATTTTCTGCATTGATTTTTGAAAATAATAATTAAGATTTTTTTATTAGCTTCTTTTTACAATCTCTGCATATTACAATAATGTATCTAATGTATGTATTGTGTTTCCGAGATGAAAATATTTGATTGAGGTCAATATATCTTATGAATCTTAATAGCTTGCCTTGCTAGGGATTATTAACTATCTTGTTTTAACTCTCCATTTCCTTGATTGTCTTCATATTTTCTTGAGAATGAAATTGCATTATTATGTCTGCTCAAAATAATAGAAATAGCAGTCAATTTAGTTATATTAAAATTAGCAATGAGCAGCTAGTAAAAAAAGTAAATTTTAAGTTTATAAAACCTATTTTTATTTTCTTGACGCTATGTTTAATAACGTTCCTTTTCTGTTTTTGTATAAGTATTTATATTCCTAATGACTTCAGAAATATTTTTGACTTATTTTTAGTTGCCTTTGGGTTTGCACTTTTATTTTCACTGATCCCATTTATAATTTTTTGGCTGTGGATTTTTAAAGATACTACCTTGCCTAATATTTCGATTACACTTCAAGAGTCATTTATGAGAACTAGTGCAAAGCTGCTTCTTATATTGCGTTACAGGACTTTATATAAGCTGTTTGTGGAAGTTGATAATCATAATAGAAATACGCGTAATTTTATAATAAAGTCAAATACGTTAATCAACTCTTATTCTCCAACTGGTAGTACTTACAATGCCGATCAAAAGAAAGTTATTGAAATATTAGAAGGCACTAAAAATTTTATTTTAAAAGCTTTAGAAATGGAAAGTATTGTTAGAAATAATCCAGGTTATTCTGATCCAGCTGAATTTCAGAATCTATCTTTTGATCCAGACAGTATTGAATTACTTGATAATAACGTAAGAGATTTTTATGAGAATATTATAAAAACTTCTGGTGATATAGAAAAAAGAGTAAAAAAAGTTATGCTAGCACTATTTTATACATAACTAGTAATTTCAATTACATTTATATATAATAAATAAGAATTTTCAAAATAAATTTAGGGTGATATTTGCATTGAAAGCATAAGTTAGTAAAAAAAACAATTAATTTTTCGGCGTTGCACAGTTATGGGATGATTTCTAAAGTTATTATTTTTTCTTAATTACAAAAAGCTAATGGCTAATGGCTAAGAGCTACGAACCGTAACACTAAATATGTCATCTTTTTCATTAGCAACGCCAATTTTTCTAGTTTTTCTGAATCGCAAAACAGAAATGACCGATCGCAGGTTGTTCAATCAGGTCAGTAGTGGTTACTTTCAAATTTTGCATGAAGTTTAATAGGTTATAGGTTTTTGAACCGTCAGCATCACTTGTTCTAGATGTTCGATCCCATTCTTGCCACCAAGATTTATCACTAAGTTTTTCGGCGATCGCATTAACTTTAAGCAGATAAATTCCTGTGGAGGGAAAAGATTTTAGATTTAAAGTATTGGTGAATTTAAGCTGATTTTCTGTTAGATTCCAATTGCTGAGATTAATCATTTTCTCGATAGAGCTATTAGTCCCAGAGGTGAACTTTTCTGCATTAGGATCGTAGGTAAAAACTTCAGTTTCGGTAGTAATAGATTGGGTATCAAGAGAGGGAGTGTAAGGTAAAAGAGATAGAGGCGCAGTGTAATCTATTTTAGGATTTTGTTCAGCAATTTTGCCATGGATTTCTAGCAGATCGTAGGGAGGACTTTTGACTTCTACCGCCACTTTGTCACTTTGGAGAGAACTAGGTCGGAAAATATCTTGAGGTAATTTAGACGGTAAATTTTGGAGAGTGGCAATTTGCTCAACTAAAACATCGGGATAAAAAACGCTAAACTCACCAGCATTAATTAAATCAGGGTTTTTGTTCTGCATCTTTTCATAGTAGTGCATAATATCTTGATAAGCACCAATAAACACTACATAAAAAGGGCGGTAAGCTTCTGGATCTTTACCTGTAGTATCGTAGCTAAAATCTGGGTAAACATCTTTATCAATGGTATATACAGTGTGGTTATATTCACTTTTAATACCTAAAACAGCTACCGCTTGACCCTCTTGTGCTTGATTGAGATATGTCTCTTGAATTGCTTTATTAAGTCGGTTTAAATCTTTTCCTTCTTGATCCAAGTCTGTAACCAAGATTAGTAGTTGCTCTTCCTCTTCAGGTTTAACAATTGCCACATCTAGTTTACTTGATACTTCAGGAAAGTTAGGATCTAAACCAGTATAAAAATTGCCTGTTCTTGCTTGGCGATATTGATTGGAACTAATTGATTGAGTTTGAGTTTCTCCTACTCGATAAAATTCAATTGTCGGCTCTTGCGATCGCGATGGTTGACCAACATGTAATACTGTATCTATTAGCTTGAGAGTTTCAATATAACGAGTATTAGAATTATTTTTAACATAGCCATACATCGACCCACTACCATCAACATTGACAGAAACTTTTAGTGGTGCAGAATTATCAACATTTACTGGGGCTAATTCTGGGACTTGGCAAGGTAAATCCGAGTCTTTAAAGACTAGAGGTTGACAAGCTACGCAAAAAAAAATCGAAGAGACTGCTACTGCCAAATTTTGAACCTGAAATCGAAAATTCATCACTTCTTTAAAAAAATATTACTTTTTGAAATTCCGTAGGTGAGGGTTGATATGCTGAGCTAAGTGTATACAAATATATTCTAGTACTATACCGTATGTTTATAGATCTTAGTATTATGCCAATTGAAAGCAAATTGTCGAATATAAGAGTTAAATTAAGCGGTAATCTCTAGCATTCTACTAGATACTCATTTTAAGTGTTGTCTACTATCTCTATTACTAACGATCAGAAAAATTTATTTAATTTATCGGTAATTAACAGGATTGTTTGGGGGGCAAATGAAAGGGAAAGAAATCATTCGGATCATTGTTTTTGCTGTAATAGGTCTAGGATTGATGTTTTGGCTACAGCCACTGGTTTATCGAGGCAGATATATTAGGGTTAGTGACTACGAAGTTAATGGTGTTCCCGCAGGAGTAGAGGCTTGGATCGCAGACAACTACATGATATGTGCAGGAATAGTTTTTGTCTTTTCTCTTTTGGCAACTTTACTCTGGTCTTTTTTTACCGCTAAAGCTCAAATAAAAGGAGCAATAGATGTTTCGCGATGGCAAGTAATGTGGTGGCTTTTGGGATTGTTGCCGATCGCTGGTATTGCGATCGCCTTAATATTTTTTAACCAAAGCGATCAGGCACTTCTATCTTTGGCGGGGTTTTTGGTTTTTGATGGTTTGATCTGGTTATTTTGGCTATCTACTGCCACCAGTTCTCCTGGGATGTTTAAACATATTCCTCCAGGATCTTTTATGCTACGTCGTTTAATTGGGTAAATAGATAAATAGCATGGGACAAAATTCACTCTACGCAATTGGTATTGGTGGGACAGGAGCAAAATGTTTAGAAGCGATCGCCCAATTGGCGGCGGTGGGACTATTTGCTGATACTCCAATCAAGCTACTGTTTGTCGATGCCGACGAGACGAATGGTAGTTTGGAACGGGCAAAAGACAGTTTAAGTATCTATCGTAAATGTCAGAAGCTACTTGCGGTCGGAGGTAACTCTTCTTGGTTAAAAACTCCGATTAAGCTCTATTATCCTGATTTGTGGTCGCCTTTTGGCAAGACCAACACCAATAAAGATTTGGCTTCGTTTTATAGTTATAACAATCTTCAGCAAAATCCTGAAGGGCTAGGTAACTTATTTGATGTTCTCTATACTGAAGAAGAACGAAAAGCTAGTTTAGACGTGGGTTTTAGGGGTAGACCTGCCATCGGTTCGGCAGTGATGAGTCATCTAGATTTAGATAATCTTGAAGACGATCCTTGGGCTAGTTTGACTCAAGACATTTTGGCAGATGTTGGTAGTGGCAACTCCCCCAGGATATTTCTTTGCGGTTCTATTTTTGGTGGGACAGGGGCTTCGGGTCTACCGACTCTCGGTCGTTTGATTTATAACAAGTTAGAAAAGGAAAAAATTCAAGGGGCAAAGATTTCTTGTTTATTTGTCCTGCCCTATTTTCGCTTTCCTCAGCCTACGGGTAAGGATGCTGCAAATCAGGAAGTATATGCCCGTTCAGAGCAATTTCTGCTCAATACGGAAGCGGCACTGCGCTATTACGTTAATCAGAATCAGAACTTCCATACGGTTTATTTATTAGGAAATCAAAACCTATCCAATTACCAATTCAGTATCGGTAAGAATACCCAAAAAAATGAACCCCACTTCATTGAAGTATATTCTGCCCTAGCAGCTAGACACTTTCTCCTTGATACTCCTAGTAGGGAAAACACAGTAGTTATCAATAGTCGTCAGAATAGTCAGCGTATTACTTGGCAAGATCTACCAGATAGCGCAGAAGTCCAAAGCAATTTAGTTAACGCCACCCGTTTTGCCTATGTCTGGCTATCTAATATTTTGCCTGAACTAAATACCGCCGCCAAAATAGGCGTTGCTAGTTTTCAGAAAGGTGCGCCTTGGTTTGTCGAATTTTATCGTCCTAGTCAGGGGGTAATGGGTAAGTGGTTTGATCGTAGAGGGGAAGATTTACCCGATTTTAACGACGATGAACAGAAAAAGGCGATAGATATTATTACAGAATGGTGTCAAGACTATTTACGCTGGCTATCGGAAGTGCATCAATGTGATGGAGATGATATTGAATTATTTAGATATCGTGCCTTTGCTAACTTGGGCAACGATTTGCAAGGAGAATACTTATCAGAGTTAGTAATAGGGGATAAGCGAGATTCCAACGCCAAAAAACAAGATACGATACAGCAGTTAAAACTACAGCTTGAATCCATCACTTCAAATTCTTCTTCTGCCCAACAAGGCACCATCGGTTTAGCCAAAGCTTTATATCAGCTTTGCCGTTTATAAATTCAGTTATTAGTTATCCTTGTCCTCACTCATTAAGCCCTATGTCCGAGTCAATTCTATTACTACCCCAACTTAAAGAAAATTCAGATGTTAAATCAGGTTCTCCTCCTGGAGAATGGAATGTTCAGGGCAATAAAACTTTTGGTGATGTTGCCTCCAGTCTGCGTTATGAGTCCCCAGGGGCGGTAAAAAATATTAGTTCTGTTCCCACCATGTGGGCGCGCCCTCTTACTTTAGAGATGGTGTTATACGATCAGGGTCATTCTCTACGAGAACAGATGATCCAAGAGTGGCAAGGGATGCTAGCAGCGATCGCACTGGCAGAAACGCGGGGCTTTCCTCTTACCGCCCAATTGATTGAATTAGGGCGATTACAAGCAACAGAAATCTTTGCTAGGTCTTTATACGAACTCCTGCCCAACTATCAGGGTAGAAATCTTTATACCCTAGATAACAAACATCCTTGGGAAGATGTATACGTCTTTTTGTGGCATAAAAAGCCCGTTGGCATGACCTCACCCAGTACTATTGTTGTACCCTCCGAAGAAGGGATCTGGGCAGATCTACCCTGGTGGAATGAGAGCGAACAAAGATTGCGATCGCCCATAAGTTACCTGGAAAAAACGGAACAGGGCTTACTTTGGTGTTGGCTAGAAAATCTCAAGCGCACCTTGGGGGATCATAATGGGGACAGAAGGGCAATCAACATTATGAACGGATTGTTAGGCGACTTTCAAGCTAGTTTAACCCGTCCTGCCGAACTTACCCTAACCAAAAGCGATAATCCTGTATTCTTTGAAGTTCCTCTTAATCGGGGCGTGTTAGAGGCGCTGAACTATCCAGTCAAAGCACCAGCCATAGAATCCAGCGTTCAGCTTGTCCCCAGTCCCGAAAAGTTAGGCAACCACAAACCCTTACTCATTTATGATCCCGCAATGGACAGAGTGTGGAACGAAAAGCCACAGAATATCTGGATACATCGTGGTAAAAACCTGGCTTCTCTCAAGCAAGGAGAATTAGCCGAACTAAAGGAACAGTGGCAGGAAGTGATTTTAGCGACACCAGACGATCTCTTCCTCCCAGAATTAAAGTTTATCGACCTAGAAAACGCCTTACCAGGAGCATTACTACCAGAGGTCAACGAACCCTTAGTTTTTAATGGTCAGCGCATTACTCCCTTAATTCCCCTTAACTCTCTTCTGCTGGACTACCTCACCCCCGAGGCATTATTAAGAAAAATTAAATTCCAAAATGTAAAAACAGCAGATGGCATTAAAGTTCGTGTCATTCTCGACTTGCCCCTAAGCGGAGTCAAAGAGGATCAAGCCTACGAAAACTATCGCCTGTTTAAAGATTACGACCTCAAGGAAGAAAATTCCCTGGGGGATCAACTTCCAGTGTTGCAGGTTTGGCCCCACTTCCGCACCGAAAATTGGCAGCAATATTACGTCTTCTACTATGACGGAGAATTAGCTGAGCAAACCTTCCAGGTAACTTGCCCCGAAGCCACCTATGCCCACCGTTTCCAAGAAGGCTTCGGTACTTTCCAAATGTATCGTCTAGAAAACTTCCCTGAATACCTACCCTGTACTGATTTTAATCACAACCAGGTTGGCTTGATCTTATGTGAACCTGCACCAAAAATTAGACCAAGCAAAAGATGGCACGTTGGGGTAGATTTTGGTACATCTTTTACTAATGTTTATATCAATAGTAATCAAGTTCCCCAACCATTAAATATCAAGAATTTGCAACTCCAGGTAACTAACCCTCCTAGAGAAACCCGCATTAACACATTATTTGAAAACTTTATTCCCAAAAACTTTATTCCTGAAGATAAGCCCTTACCTTTATCTAGTGTTTTGACTACTAGGGGAAAAAATACTAACAATAAAAAAATGCTACCAATTTTAGATGGTCGTATTTATAATGCCGATAATTTTACATTTCGTCCTCAAGAAGAGCATATTAAAACTAATCTCAAATGGTCGTTAAACAATCGTCTGGACAATGAAGTTTTCCTGAAACACTTAGCTCTCCATATTTCGGCATTGGCTGCCAGTGAAGGAGTCCAAGAAATAGAATGGTCATTATCCTATCCTTCCGCTTTTTCCAGGGGCGATATCAGAAATTACGGTTTAGTTTGGTCTAATTTAACTAAAGAGTTAGTCAATAGCACGGGAATTAAACACAATATCCCTGACATCAATTCAGATAACTTCCGCACCGAAAGCTTGTCTATTGCCCAGTATTTTGCCGATTTTGAAAACAGGGACTTAGTATATAGTACCTGTATTGATATGGGAGGAGGAACGTCTGATATATCAATCTGGGACAATAATTCCCTAGTTCATCAATGTTCTGTCCAGTTAGCAGGGAGAGATATTTTCTCTCAATTCCTCAAGTTAAATCCTAAGTTTGCCGAACAAAAATTTGGACTTAATTCTAAAGACTGGAAAGGTTTAGGAGAAGGGGCATTTAATGCCCGCCTAGATGTCTATTTGCGTTTCGAGAGTGAAAACTGGCTAGCGGATCAACGACCCTTGCTACAGGAAGATGAAGATTTTCTGGGGCTAATTCAATTGACTACTATTGGATTTGCCGGTTTATATTATTACCTGGGGATTTTATTAAGAGTTCTTTGGGCAGAAGGAAGATATGAACGCAAACAAATTACTCCTGTCTATCTCGGTGGTAATGCTTCTCGTTTTATCAATTGGTTAGATCCTACGGGACAATTTGATCATCATGCAGAAGTGAATGAGTTACTTAGCCGCATGTTAAGTAAAGCTTCTGGGTTTGAAGATACAGAAGAAACTACCATTCTCAGTGAAAATCCCAAAGATGAAGCAGCTTGTGGCTTAGTTATGAGTGATACCAGGCTGAAGGGATTAGGAAAAAAATTCAAAGATCCAATAATTGCAGGTGAAGCTTATCAGATTAATGGCATAGAATTTGACAGTAATTCTAAATTAGAGTTTATTAATCCAGAAAATAATCAGGAAATTGAGAGTATCAAAGAATTCAAAATTCCTCAATTAGAAGAACTTCCTAAGTTTCTCTATGAATATCATCAGGCTATCAGGGAACTAGAGTTAGAATCTATTATTCCTTTACAGGGCTACACTCGCAGTAAAGATACTAGTGCTAATCAGAAATTATGGCAAAGTACTCATAGAGAATTAGAAAAAATCTTACATCCTATCAAGGGAGATTCTAAAGAAGTTCGCCCAGAAAGTACTTTTATCTACGGCTTAAAGGCTTTATTAAAAGTTCTTGGTGATCGGTGGGTCAAAAAATAAATTATACAGCAATTATAATTATGAAATTTAATTTATCAGGTTGAAAAATATGAGACAAAGACAAATAATAACAGGAGTGATATTCACGGTTGTAGTCTCAGGTTCAATAGCTAATCTGGGCGATATTAAAAGTTATGCTCAGGAAGATAACACTTCAAGCATAAGTAACTTACTGGATTTATCGAATAAACTTGAAAATCAATATGAAGAGATCAATACTGCTTTGCGTTTTCGGGTTAATGGATCTGAAGAGAAACTTGTTACAGAAGAAAATATTAATGGATTAATAGCTACTCAAAACAAACTTGTAACTAATTGGAAGAAATTTTGCCAATCAAGTATACCTAAATCAGAGGATTTTCCAGCAAACTGTGATAATTCTCAACATCCAAAGTTAGCAAATATAGTAAATGATAGTTTAAGAGTTTTAGATGAGGAAATCAAACCTTTTTTTGACAACAACAAGACAACAATTATTAGTACAGATAGATATAAAAACTTAAAGCTAGAAGATAATCCAAGTTCACCGAACATAATAGCCAAAAAGCTTCAAGAATTTATAAAAGGAGAGTTGAATCGAGGAAAATACAAGAACAATCCAAAGCAAGAAGAAAGAATCAAGTTAATACTAGCTGAAATAAATAAAGAATCAGGTGTATTTTATAAAGGAACTCAAAAAGGATTAAAAATAGTTTCCAATAAGGAAAGTCGTAATATTGAAAATAACTTATTAGAAATAAATGAAAAAATTATTTCACAACTACAAAGAACGAGTACTCCTCAAGATTCTGGGTTTAAAATACCACATATTACATACAGTATTTCTGAATTGCTATCCTTGCTAACATTTATAGCAGTACTTTGTTCAGGATATTATCAATATAAATCCTTGAAAAAATCAGAAAAAGATAATAAAAAAAATACCCAAGTAAATTATACGAGTACACAACAAGTAGATTTAAACACAAGGCAATTAGGAGAATTAGGACAATCAATAAAACAAGTATTAGCTGCTAACAATCAAGCATTAAAATCCGAATTAAGAAGCC
Organism: Cyanobacteria bacterium P01_G01_bin.39; assembly: GCA_039180345.1. GTDB lineage: Bacteria > Cyanobacteriota > Cyanobacteriia > Cyanobacteriales > Xenococcaceae > Waterburya. Next base: position 12,618 of record JBCDDK010000026.1, read on the forward strand.
AATTTTATCAAATTATAAATAATATATCTTCCCCGCCCTCTTTAGATAACATTTCAGACACAGAGTATCCTCATAATATCGATACAAGACACCCAAAAAATAATACTTTAGATAAAACTTTAAAGGATTTATCTCCACCAGCTTTTTTAGATGATTTAGTTACAAAATATAATAAAAACCCAAAAAAATCAGCGAGAAATACAGTCAAAGTTGCAGCTACCAGAGAAAGTATAGAACAAAGAAGAGCAGGTCTTAAAATCCCTCTTATTTTCAAGCAAGGTGAAAATGAAGGTGAGAATGATAGTTTTTGGGTAGTATTAGATGAGCAAACATCAGAAGGGAACTACTATTTAGTTCCTAAAGCCAATTTAACTATCAATAAACGCTTTTATCAAACCGTTAAATATATATTTACCTGTCGCGGATACGAAAATAAATCCTCAAACGATTTTACGTTAATTCATCCTGCGGAAGTTAAATTTCTTAAGAATGACGAGTATGAACTATTGAAGCCTGGAGATCTTAGATTTGAAGAAAATTAAGCTAGTAGGTAAAGCAAAAAACTATCTCTCTAAAGACTACTTGTCTATCAACTCCAAAATTAAACATATTGATTAATTCTTTAAAGCTTAATTGAGATGGATACAGAATATACTAACAGTCTAAAAATTTCCAAGTCAGATTTAATAGAAATATACAATACTGTACCTCGTACTCTATTTCATTCAGCTATAGTTGTTAGTGTTAATCAAGATTGCTCCTTTAAACAGGAAAGCAGTGGTAACTACTGGATTATTAAAATCGATAATTCGACTGGTTGGCTTTTTCCCAAAAGAGGACAGATCTTTGATAAATATCAGTATAGTACTCTTCAAAATTTGTTTAATTGTTCTGGACATGAGCAACATAGCAAAAAAGAGTTTATTATTAAAAACCCTGCTCAAGTTGCTTTCAATATTGATAAACAACAATGGTATCTAGAGAAGCAAGGTGTTCTTGAATTTGGTGATAATTCGCTTTCAACTCGTTTAAGAAAAGCATCAAATAAACTAGAAAGGCTATCATTTAATTCTCATCAGGATAAACAAGAAATTCAAAGTTTACATAATGAACTGCAACAATCTCAATATATTGCTACTCAACGTAAAACTGAAATAGAGGAATTAAAGATAAATCACACCAAGCTCTTAGATTTATTTGCAGATTTACAACGGGATAAAAAGCATCAAAAAGAAATAAATAATAACTTATCAGAAATAAATAAAAAGCTGTCGATAGATTCAAATGAAACACATGAAAAATATTTACTAAACAATCAATTTTTCAACCAATTAAAATCAAGAAATAATGAAATCCTTCTCATGTTACAAGAACTCAAAAAAAATTTGAATCGGCAGTTTATATCTAGTTCCAATAAATTAGGTTCAATACATTCTCATTATTCAAATGAAAGATACCAACGATATCAAGAAAAAAATACTTTAGATGAAACTTCCACGTATTCATCTCTATCAGATTTTTTAGAGAATTTAGTTGCAAACTATAATAAAAATCCCAAAAATTTAGCTCAAAATATAGTCAAAGTTGCTGCTACTCAAGAAAGTATCGAGCAAAGGCGCTCGGGAATAAAAACTCCGCTTATTCTAAAACCAAGCGATAATGATAGTTATTGGGTAGTAATAGATGAACAAACAAAAGAAGGTAATTACTATGTAGTTCCTAAAGCAAATTTAATAATTAGTCATCGCATTTATTTCACTGTTAAATATATCTTTACTTGTAAAGGATTTAATAATAAAATTTCTAATAATTTTACGTTATTCCATCCTGCGGAAGTGAGATTTATTAAGGGTGATGAGTATGAACTATTAAAGCCTGGAGAGCTTAGATTTGAAGAAAATTAATTTAGTAAAGTGGACGAAAAGCCAATTAAAATTCAATCATTTTTATATAGATTATTTGCTAACAAAAACAAATAATTAGGTAAGTAAAATTGACTTTGGAAATACTATGAGAAAAAAGCAAATAGTATTGAAAGTAATATTATCTATTTTTGCTTTAGGATTGATACTTAAGTTAAGAGATACAAAAAGTGTTGCGCAGGAATATAAATCTCCAAGTATGCCTGGCTTGCTAGAGTTATCCAATCAACTTGAAAATCAATATGAAGAGATCAATACTGCTTTGCATTCTCAAGTTAATGGATGGAGCGAAATTGATAGAACATCTATTACTAGATTAATAAAAACTCAAAATAAACTTGTAACTAGTTGGAAGAAATTTTGTCAATCTAGTACACCTAAATCAGAGGAATTTCCAGAAAACTGTGATAATTCCCAATTTCCAGAGTTAACAAATCAAGTAAATGATAGTTTAAAAGTTTTAGATGAGGAAATAAAACCTTTATTAAAAAATCATAATCAAATGATCCTTAGTATAGATAGATATAAAAACCTAAAGCTAGAAGATAATCCAAGTTCATCAAATGAAATAATAAAAACACTTCAGGGATTTCTGAAAAAAGAATTGAGATCAGAAAAATCCAAAGAAAATCAAGATGAAAAAAAACAAATAGATCCAATAATAGCTAATATACAAGAAGAATCAGGTGTATTCCTTAGAGGAACCCAAAAAGGATTGAAAATAGTTTCCACTAAGGAAAGTCGTAATATTGAAAATAACTTATTAGAAATAAATAAAAAAAATGTTGCTTCAAAAAATACTGTATCTGAAATTGATTCTATAGAATCAGCAAACAACTCAAATATTTTATTTTTACACAGAATATTGTTGCTCTTATTACTTTTAATCTTTCTTATGATAGCTTCTTTGATTTATTGGTATATTAAGAGTTTTAATTTATCTAAACAACATCTAATTTCAATGAAAGAAATAATGATTTCAATAAAAGAAATGAAGACGGATTTAGAAAATATCGGATATAGTAATCTACATTTTCAAAACCTATTACAAGATAATTATTATAGATTGTCAAATGAATTAAAAGAGTTTAGATATCATGATACCGTTTCCTTATCTAATACTAGTAGTAAAAATGCTAAAAACGACTTGTCTGAAGATAGTTTGGCTATTCAATCACTGAAAAATATTACAAAAAAATTAGTTGACAATTACAACACTAACCTTAAAGAAAATAAAATTATAGTTTCACCTACCCAAGAAAGTATAGAACAGATGAGATTAGGTGAAAAATCACCTTTCATTTTGAAACAAGATAAAATTGGTAGTTATTGGATCATATTAGCTGAAAAAACACCAGAGGATAACTACTATTTAGTTCCTAAAGCTGGTTTAATAATTAACGATCGCATTTATCAAACTGTTGAATATATATTTACTTGTAAAGGTTACGAAAATAGATCTTCTAATAGTTTTACATTGGTGCATCCTGCTGAAGTGAAATTACTTAAAAATAACGAGTATGAACTTTTAAAGCCTGGAGAGCTTAGATTTGACAAAATTTAAGCTAGTAATTGTCAATAGAATTGGATATGTCAAAAAATAGATTGACGCTAGAGAAATTGCATGAACAAGACTTATAATTATCAACTGGCGATCGCTGACTCTTAGTTAAGAATATTCCAAATTCAATCAAATATCAAAGCTAGCTAACAATTTTTGATCACCTCAAAAATTAAGATTTTCTAAAAATACCAGTCTTTTTGTACCTTTTCCCTGATCTTTAATCGACATTGACATTGACATTTAAAAATCCCTCTAATACCATGAATCGGACGATTTTAGACTTGCAGGCAATCTAAAAAGGTAAGAATTATGAGCCATAGTAGCTTAATTATAGGTTTGCTACTTTCTACATTAGTTTGGACTGTACCAATTAATTTTGAACAAGAAGCACTGGCTCAAGTTGAGAGCGAACAAATAAGCACTGTTACAGCTACAGACAGAAGGCTAAAACAATATCAAGGACTACTACAAAAATTAAATTATCTTCAGCAACAAGGAATAAATTACCGTCAAGTCATAGATCAACTCAACTTTCAGATCCAAGACAAAGAGCCAATTGAGGAGCGTTTTGTATTAACTAATAACAAGAACTTTATTCAAGCTTGGAATGAATTCAATCGAGAAATAGCTGATAATCATGAATTATATTCCTTTCGGGGAATGAGTCAGATATTAGATAGTCTTGATCAAGATTTACTAATCTTGGACGATCTCGTATCAAATTTCGAAATATCCGATGAAAATAATCTAGATAAATTTTTACTAGGTTCAACCAAAAAAGTTAGAGATTTAGAATTACAAATTTCTCAAATAGAAAATCTGATCTATCTTCAGTTATTAAATTTAGATACAACCAATAGTCTTAATTCCAATATATTAGGGACAACCAGAGTAAAACAACAACCTATAAGCGCAGTTGCAGATGCAGATTTGCCTAATAATAGTATTTTCAATTTCAAGGCATTAATCGTATTAACTCTACTATCCAGTTGTGCTATTGCCATCGTCATAGTCGCTTACAAGCAGAACAAATATTTCAGACAAATAAAAACTATATACAAAGATCAGTACATTTCCCAGCAGCCTGAACATAATCCCCAGGATCTTGATAGCCTCAATCAAGATAAGCAAGAAATATCAGGAATCCCAGACTATCCCAATACTTATAAAAATCACCATTCTAAAACCAAACAACACCATCCCAGGCAATATAATCAAAAACTAACTAAACCATCTTTCAATTTAAACGACTATTCAACGAGTCATCTAATCACCAAAAATCATACAACACAATCTATCCCTCAATCTTCATTTCCTACTACCTATATTCCCTCTGAAGAAGCTTTGGTGACGACCTATACTCAAGATCCGAAAATACTAGCTAAGAAAGCTATTAAAGTTGCAGCCACTAGAGAAAGCATTGAGCAAAGGAGAGCAGGAATAAAAACGGCTATATTATTCACCGAAACAGGTAACGATAGTTACTGGATTGCGCTTGAACCTGAACTAGAAGATCATCACTATTTCTTAGTACCTAAACCCAATTTAGTAATCAATTCTCGTATTTATCAAACTATAGAATATATTTTTCGTTGCCCAGGGTATCAGAATAGAGCTTCCAATAAATTCCAACTAAAACTACCCGCTGTTGTACAATTCAACGGTTCTGACTGCTGGAAACTAGTAAAATCAGGAGAATTAACTTTTTCTTAAAAAAGTTTTTCCTGGAAGTTCACACAATTTTGCTAAAATCTATAGATAGCTGTAAATTTATTGTTTGGATTGATATTTTATGAGCTACTCTAATGCTGATAATTCCAAACTTTCTAGATCCAAGATAGTAGAATTATTTAATAATAATGAATCTTTAGATGATGTAGTAACTTCTGTTAATATTACTACTGAAAGTAGAGACAATAATGGATTTTTTTTTATTGAAAAGAAAAAAAAAGGAAACTGTTTGATTTTTAAATTAGAAAGTAATCATTTTTTAATCCCCTCAAAGAAAATTATTTCTACTAGTCATGAATACAATAATCTTGAACTTGTCTTTTTATTAGATGAAAGAAAAAAAGTTCAAAATGTTGATTTTATAGTTAAAGAACCTGCTAAGGTAGACTGGGATGGAAAATATTGGAGGTTAAATACAAAAGGGACTTTGAATTTTGGTGATAATTCAGCCTCCCACTCAGTAGATTTTCAAGAAAAAAGTAATTCTAATATATCTAAAACTACTAATCAAAATCGAGATACATACCAATTATATGAGAAATTAAAAAAAGAAAAAGCTAGAGAGATTAAATATCTAGAAAAGAAGATTGGCAATCTTGAAGAAGAATTAGAGCAGGAAAAAAATAGACAAGCAACTATACAAGAAAAGCAGCATAATATTCAGTCAGAATCTATCGAAAAACTGATAGCAGAAAAAATCAGTAAATATTTTGAAGAACAATTTCCTGTTCAGTTTGCATCTGCTAATGAAACACTAATTAATCTAATTTTCAATAAAATTGCAGAAAATACTAAAACTCAATTATCATCTATTAAAGAAGATATAGAGGTCATTAAAAACAATCATTCTCTATTAGAAAATGAAATCGAAAAAGTTAAAAAAATAGGGATGGAACATTTAGGATATAGTAAACAACTAATCTCCTCGTACCATCCAAAATTAGCTAATACTACCCCTTCTTCATTTGCTAAATATCAAGAGATTGAAAAATTAGATTCAAAATTAAGTTCAATTTCTCAATTAGTGAAAGATATTCAAGATATCCAAAATAGTTCTAAAAGTATTTTTGAACGAAAAATCATTGATCAATCAGAATTATTTAAAAATCTAATCAAAGAACTTGAAGGAAAGATAATTAGAAATCAGCCTCATAACATGATTAGCATAAATCAAGAATTCCAAAATCAGTTTGAATCAATAAAAACCATTGTACAAGAATCAAATTTAACTTTGATATCTTTAAAAGAAGAAAATGATAATATTAATCAAAGGTTAGATTATATTACTCAATATATTACTGACCCTGACAATAATTTTACTAATAAATTAAGTACAAATTCAAATTTTGATTCTAGATATGCATCCATAGACTCTAATGCAGTGTATTTTCCTCAATTGGCACAAACTAATCGATTTACAGACGTAGAATCTTTAACTGGATTTTACAATAAAAATCCCAGAGCATTATCAAATAGAGTAGCCAAGGTGGCTGCAACAAGAGAAAGTATTGAGCAAAGAAGATCGGGAATTAAAACACCTCTTATTTTTAAAGAAAATGATAATGATAGTTATTGGATTGTCAATGAATTTCTATTACCAGACAATTCTTTTTATCTGCTTCCTAAAGCCAATTTAATCATTAACGATCGCATTTACCAGACGGTTGAATATATTTTTACCTGTCAGGGATATGAATATAAGACTTCCAATAATTTTGAATTGCGTCGACCTGCTGTAGTTAGGCTGTCTGCTGATTTTGACGATCAATGGGAACTGGTACAGCCAGGAGAGCTTGTATTTTCTTAAAATTTGTTATTCCTGAAATCGTAGCCGATATTAATATGTCAGAATTAAAATTTATGTGGTATGAATGGATTCTTTGCGGATTCTGGAAATGATTTCTTGAAGCTAAGTAATTTATCAAATTAGAAGTTCTCAATTCTGTTATGGAAGCATCAGAAATACAGTCTAGTGTTCGGCTTGTTTCTAGTCCAGAAAAAGCAGGTATGTACAAGCCCTTGCTAGTTTATGATCCAGATATTGCTAAAAAGTGGGAAGAAACATCTAAAAATATCTGGATTCATCGTGGTAAAAACCTGGCTTCTCTCAAGCAAGAAGAATTATCCGACCTTCAGGATCAGTGGCAAGAGGTTATCTTAGCTACATCAGACGACCTCTTTCTCCCAGAATTAAAATTTATCGACTTAGAAAATGCCTTACCAGGGGCATTACTACCAGAAGTTAACGAGCCTTTAGTCTTTAATAGTCAGCGCATCACTCCCTTAATTCCCCTCAATTCTCTCCTCCTGGACTACCTCACTCCTAAAGATTTCGTAAAAAGATTGAAATTCCAAACCGTAAAAACAGCAGATGGAATTAAAATCCGTGTCATTCTCGACTTGCCCTTAAGTGGAGTTAAAGAGGATCAAGCCTACGAAAATCATCGCCTGTTTAAAGATTACGACCTCAAGGAAGAAAATTCCCTGGGAGATCAACTTCCAGTGTTGCAGATTTGGCCCCACTTCCGCACTGAAAATTGGCAGCAATATTACGTCTTCTACTATGACGGGGAATTAGCCGAACAAACCTTCCAGGTAACTTGCCCCGAAGCTAGCTATGCCCACCGTTTCCAAGAAGGGTTCGGTACTTTCCAAATGTATCGTCTAGAAAACTTCCCTGAATACTTACCCTGTACTGATTTTAATCACGACCAAGTTGGCTTAATCATATGCGAACCTGCCCCAGTAGTTAGACCTAATAAAAAATGGCACGTTGGGGTAGATTTTGGCACATCTTTTACTAATGTTTATCTCAAAAGAATTAATACTATTCCAGAACCATTACCACTAACAAATTTACAACTCCAAATAACCAATCCTCCCAGGGAAACTCGCATCTGTACATTATTTGAAAACTTTATCCCCGAAGACTTTATTCCTGAAGATAAACCCCTGCCTTTATCTACTGTGTTGACTACTAGGGGAAAAAATCATAACAACAAAAAAATGCGGCCCATTCTTGATGGTTGTATTTACATACCTGATAATAAGACATTTAGACCACAAGAAGAATTTATCAAGACAAACCTTACTTGGTCGCTTGAAAAACAAAAATATAGTCAAGTTTTCCTCAAGCATTTAGCTTTACATATCTCAGCCTTAGCAGCTAACGAAGGAGTTGAGCAAATTCAATGGTCTGTATCCTATCTTTCAACCTTTTCTAAGCTAGATATCAGGAGTTATGCCAAGTTCTGGCACAATATCATCACAGAATTACAACAAACAACAGGAATTATCCATCAACATCCTGAAGTAAATACAGCAAGTTTCCGTAGTAAAAATCTAGCATTTGCCCAATATTTTGCTGATTTTGAAGACAAGGACTTAGTATATAGTACCTGTATTGCTATGGAAGATGATACTTCCAATATATCTATCTGGGAAAATAACTCCTTGGTTCACCAATGTTCCCTACAGTTTGCAGGAAGGGATATTTTCTCTCAATTTCTCAAGCTCAATCCGAAGTTTGCCGAACAAAAATTTGGACTTAATTCTAAAGACTGGAAAGGTTTAGGAGAAGGGGCATTTAACGCCCGTCTAGATGTTTATTTACGTTTTGAGAGTGAAGCTTGGTTAGCAGATCAACGACCCCTGTTACAGGACGATGAAGATTTTCAGGGTTTTATTCAATTAATGACGATTGGATTTGCAGGTCTATATTATTACATCGGAATTTTGTTAAAAGTACTTTATGCAGAAGGAAAATATAAACGAAAACAAATTACTCCTGTCTATCTCGGTGGTCATGCTTCTCGTTTTATCAATTGGTTAGATTCCACAGGAACTTTCGATCACAAAGCAGAAGTTAACGAGTTACTTAGCCGCATGTTAAGTAGAGGTTCTGGATTTGAGGATACAGAGGAAGTAACTAGATTGAGTCAACATCCACAGGACGAAGTGGCTTGTGGTTTAGTTTTAAATAAAACCAATCTAAGGGGTTTAGATAAAAGACTATCTGACTCGGTAATTGCTGGCGAAGCTTATCAGATTAATGGCATCAACTTTCCTCATGATTCTCGAATAAACTTAGACAATCAAATTAACGAATTCACAATTCCTCAATTATTAGAAGTTCCCAAATTTCTCTATGAATATCATCAAGCAATACAGGATTTGAATTTAGAATCTATTCTTCCCCTTCAAGGTTTTACTCCCAGCAAGGATACTCGCAATAACCCAAAACTTTGGCAAAGTACCCAAAGAGAATTAGCAAAAATATTACTTCCTATCAAGGGAAATTATCAAGAAGTTCGTCCAGAAAGTACTTTTATCTATGGTTTGAAGGCTTTATTGAAAGCTCTGGGTAAAAAGTGGGTTAACAAATAAAGTTAGGGAATGGGAACAAATACAGGATACTTTGTGAAAATCTTCAAATAAATATTAAAAAAATCAATTCAAATTTTTTGCTTAGCTAGATACTTGTAACAATGGAAGAATCGAATAACTTACATAAGTATCTAAAGTGAGTTCCAACAAAAAATGGATTTGTGACGGGAAGCCGAAAAATCCTCAATATAAAGGTTACGAACAAGGTAAAGAACATGAACCTTTCACAAACTATGGAGAATATTGCATAGAATGCAATTTACCGAAAGAAGCCGTCGTTATTAGTGGTACAACTACAGAGAAAAATAACTCTTCTAAATCAGGCTGGCTCTTATTGCTGATTTCTTTGATCTTGCTATCTTTAGGATTTGCAGCTTATGCTTCTGTAATTAAACCTTTGATAGATAGAAAGGAATCAAAGAATGCTCCCAAACAGGAAAAACCAATATCTCCTCCTGAGGTAAAAGAACCAGTCACTCCTTCTATTCCCTTGCAAAATTTCTCTCAAGTTCCTGATGTTACAGATGGTCTATTTCTTTATGGTGGAAGTACAACCTGGGCACCCATACGAGGAGTAGTAGACTCAAAAATTAAACAGTCATTACCCGATTTTCAAATCAAGTATACAAATCCTACAGAAGAAAGTGGCAGAACTCCTGGTTCTGGTACTGGTATTCGCATGCTGTTAGATAATGAATTAGCTTTTTCTCAATCTTCTCGTCAAATCAAAGAAACAGAATATCAAGAAGCTAAACAAAATGGCTACAACTTAAAACAAATTCCTGTAGCAATTGACGGTATTGCCATTGCTGTTAACCATGAATTAGATATTACAGGTTTGACTTTAGATCAGCTCAAAGGTATCTATACAGGTAAGATAACTAACTGGAGTCAAGTTGGTGGTCCAGATCTAAAAATTACACCTTATTCTCGTCGAGTAGAAGATGGTGGTACAGTAGAATTTTTTGTTGACGAAGTCATCGAGTCAGACTTTTCCCCCAATGTTCAATTTTCGCAAGATACAACAACTGGTCTACGACAAGTATCAAGTGATATCGGAGGAATATACTACGCTTCTGCTCCTGAAGTAGTTGGTCAATGTACTATCAAGCCATTACCTATTGGAAGGACTAAAGACAAATTTATTGCACCATATAGTTCGCCTTATATAAATCCCGCTGATTGTCCTCGTTATAGAAATAAACTAAACTTTAATGCTTTTCAAAGTGAGGATTATCCCATTACACGCAAATTATATGTAATTGTCAAAGAAAACGGTGAGATAGAAGAACAAGCAGGAAAAGCCTATGCAGATTTATTACTGACTAATCAGGGTCAGGAGCTAATTGAAAAGGCAGGATTTGTCTCTTTAATTGATGCTCCAAATTAACTTTAAAATATATTCAACTGGATTTCGGGAAGAAAATCACAAAATATCTATCATATATATGATGTGACCAGCAAAATAGTCTGAGTTGAAAGATAATCAAGTTTATCTATCAATTTCAAAAAATTACTCGCCAGAATACTTTAGGATAACTCCTGTTGATTTCCTTTAGCTCTCAGTAAGAATTATGACAGTTTGTCAGTAAAGACCTTGATACGAAAGTATTGTGGCTTAAGCGGTAAAACATAGTAAAGAAGTACCTATTCCAAAAGAATTTAAATTTGGCTTGAAAATCATTGAACCTCTATTCAGTGGACTAAAATCATCAATTGTTTTTTAATTAACATCTTGATTTGACACTGTTTATGTAATATGGAAATATCTTGTAACCAAGCGAAACTATTTAGTAACATCAATTATGGCAGAATTAATCAATCAGCCCTCCTCTCAGAATCTTCAAGATTATGTCGGTGAATTATTAGAATTAGCAAGTTCTGAATCCTTACCAGAAGAAAATATTAATATTGTCAGAACATCTTGCAAACAAGCCGTATCTCATACCTTTGTAATTGCCTTTGCAGGTTTGCGTAGTGCAGGTAAATCCACCACTATTAATGCCCTTTTAGAACGAGAACTTTTGTACTCTCATGCAGGTCATGCTACGGGTACTGTCTGTTATATTAGTTCTTTAGCTCCTTCAGATACAGAAGAGAAGATTGAAATAACTTTTATCAATCAATCTCAAATACAAGCTGAGGTTGAGGATTTATGCATGACATTAGGAATAAAAAGCCCTGGGGGTGTCACTCAACCTGAGGTCAAAAAAAATCTGGAGAGAGAACTACGTCTTAAAGATAGAGACGGGATTCCTGATAAGACATCTCAAAGCATTAAACTGCTAGAGGATTTACTAACAAACTATGATAAATACCAAAGCTACATTACTGAAAAGAATACAGTTCTTACTTTAGAACCTATTAACGAAGAAACCCTTAAACAAGCTGCTGAATATGCTGCCTGGGAAAAGGAGGGAAAAGAAGAACAAAGAGAAGTAGGAGGAAGTTTAGTTGTCGAAAGAATAGATTACTATTGCCGCAATCCTCTACTTGATTCTGGTAACGTGTTATTAGATTTGCCAGGCATTGATGCACCTATCAAAAGAGATCGAGATTTAACTGAAAATAGGCTCAAAGATGAAAAAACTGGTGCAGTAGTATTTATGCCTTCCTTAGCCTATGAAGGTGCATTGTCTCCAGAAGAAATCGAAATTAATAGCTTAATCAAAGAAAATACAGGAATTCGTAGCCGAGTATTCTTTGTCTTTAATCGCGTAGATGAAACTTTAAGTGATGCCCAAACAAGAAATAGGTTCTCTCAAAGTCTGGATAGTGATTTTGTTTTTTTAAGTCAAGATAGTGAAGATGAAACCAAAAGAGTCTACTGTACCAGTGCCTTGTTAGGGTTTTATAGTAGTGTAATCAAAAAATATATTGATCAACATGGAACTAAAGCTATAAATATCCCTGATGCGATCGAACATGGAATCAAAGTTGGTGATAGCAAAATACCTAAAAAATATTTAGTTTCACTAGTTTATTATCTTCGTTACGAAAAAAAACTTAACTTAACAACGGCTAGTGATCCATCGAATAGCGATGTATTAGCTAAGGAGATAAAAGAAATTATCAATAATTATTCCTCAGTGTTTGAAGAAGTAATAGCTGAAAGCGGCATTCCGCAACTTCAGCAATCGATTAGTCATTATGTAGAATTTAAAAAACTTCCTCAACTATACCAGCAATTGAATGTAGACTTGCAGAGTTTATGTCGTAAATTACGAGCAAAATACAAAGCGAGTAAAGAAGATTTGGATAACTATCCTAAAACTACCGAAGAATTAAAAAATGAAGCCAAAAAAGAAATCAAACAAAAGTTGGTAATAATTCAAAATAATTTTGTTGAACATTTGGATAAAATACGCAATGATTTTAAGATTAAGTATTGGAACGAACTAGATGAAGAATACAAACTTGTAAAACAAAATATTACTCAGTCTCTAAAGAACTTAATTGATAATAATGGTTCAGACTTTTATTTAGACGAGCTCTACACTAAAGCTTCTTCTAATGAACATAACAAAGAAAAGTATGGTACTGCTCCAATTTTATCTATTTTTGTAGAACTATTCTATTTGTTAAGTGCCAAGTTTCAGAAATCACTGGTTAAAGAATGTAAAAAAGTTACACAGAAAGCATTCGATCTTTTGAGAAATGAAATACAAAAACAAGATTATTATTCTACTTTAGAAAATCTATTGGGCGACGAAGTATTTTTTCTGTTTGAAATAATAGATTTAGAAGGAAAAATATTTGAGTCTATAATTAAAGACAGAGCCATGGTTATAAGCCAAGGATTTATTCGAGAATCTCCGCACTTTTATGAAGAAATAAACAATAGAACCAAGGAAGTTTCTGAATCATCAATGTCCTTATCTTTCATAGAAATATTAACTGAGATTCTAAAAAATACTGATGGTAAATATGGTTCACCGAAAAGAGACAAGAATATTGAAAATTTGATCATGGATTTTTTTAAAGTCCAATTTTCTACTGATGAAGAAACTTTAAAGACTTTATATGATGATCTTGATTTGCAAATTACAATTAGCTTTCAAGAACGTCTTAAATCAATTAGCAAAGAACTTAGAGATAAAATTATCCAACAAGAAAAAGTAGCAGTGGAAAAATCTTATTTAAACCTTGAAGTTGAAGCTCAAAGTAAATTAGCTAATTATGAGACCCAAAAAGAGGAGTTGAAGGCTAAAATTAGTAAGTACAATCAAATTACTAATGAAATAAAAAATAATCAGGATTTTAAAAAATTCAAATTAAGCAATTTGTCTAACTGTGAAATTGTGATTTAGTTTGAATACTAAGTAAGATAATTTAATGGAGGAGTATACTTGTCTAGCTTAAACTCAGAAGAACTATTGAAAAAGCTTGAAAGTCTAGAACAGAGATTGACTCTTGTAGAGCAATCTTTAGTTAGAGAAGATCATGCTTGGGGGGTTATAAATGCTAGGCAAGTTACAGGATCTCAGGAAAATACTAAAACAATTAAAGCCAATGTTTCTAAGTCCCAGTTAGTAGATATTTATAATATTGTGCCGCAAATTTTAGCTAGTATAGCCATTAAGGTATCTTTAACGGCAGAAAGCTATCGACAAACTAATTTAGATGTAATTAATTTAGAAAAAACAAGCAATGGTAATTATTGGATTATTAATGCTTCTGAGAATAAAATTTTTTTAGTTCCCAAAGACAATATTAAACTTAATATTCCAGTAATGAAAACAGTCGAATTATTATTTGATTGTCAGGGATATCAAGGAAATAACACTCAAGATTTTTTTCTAAAAAAACCTGCCCAAGTTTCATTAGCTGCGAATAATCAACAGTGGAAGTTAGAGGAGTTAGGAGAGCTAGACTTTAATACTGTTTCTCCAGCCTCCCAGATACAATTAGAACTTAAAAATGCTAAAAAAGAAAGAGATAAGATTAAAGAGCAAATCCATAATTTATCTCAGGATTTTGTAAGTGTTCAAGAGTATATAAAAAAACAGATTTCAATAAATGAGCTTAAATTTGAGCATTTTACCAGTAGAATTACACAAGTTTCAGAGGAACAGAGAAATTTGCTTAATTTGTTAAAATTATCAGAGATTGAGCGTAAAGAAATATGCTTGCAAATTAAGGAATCATATCAGGCAGAAACCGAATCACCACACCCTACAATTACCCAGGAACAAAATCAAAAATATACTATTAACACTAACGAATCAGTAAAATCTCAAACTAATTCAAAAGATATTCCTCCAGCAACTACAAACAACTGGCAAAATCCTCAAGAACTATTTTCTCTAGTGGGACATACAAGTACAGTTCGTTGTCTGGCGATCGCAAATTTAGAAAATGACAACAACCAACCAGTTATTATCAGCGGTAGTTTCGACAACACAATTAAGATTTGGCATCTAAATCAGGGAGAATTAATCAAAACCTTAAATCTTACTTCCCATGTAAATGCGATCGCTGTAACTCCAGATGGCGGTAATTTCATTAGTGTGGGAGATGATGGTAAGATTCAAATCTGGAATATTTCCTCAAATACCCCGCATACTATAAATGCCCACTCTAATCGTATTCTGGCTGTCGCAGTCAGCCCCGATGGCAAAACTATTTTTAGTGGTGGTCGCGATCACTCAATTAAATCTTGGAATTATGATACTGGCAAAATAAGCAGGATTAAAGAAAAAGGTAAAACTCAAGATAGTCTGATCGATGATTACGGTACAGTTATTGCCCTAGATGTTAGTTCAGATGGAAAACTCTTAGCTATTAGTACAGGAGATAATATCGTCAGGCTATGGCGACTTGAAACCTTCGAGTCATATCCTACGAATTTTCAGCATTCGGATTTGGTATGGTCAATTGCCATCAGCCCTGATGGACAAACCTTGGTCTGCGGGTGTCGAGATCGATCAATAAAGTTGTGGGATATTTCTACAGGAAAATTACAGCATAATCTAACAGAACACTCCGCTGAAGTTTGGTCTGTGGCTATTAATCCCGATGGTAATACTTTGGCTAGTGGCAGTGGAGATCATCACGTTAAATTATGGAATTTAAAGACAGGTGTATTAATATCTAGCTTAGATAGTCATTTTAATGCAGTCTACTCTATAGCATTTAGTCCTGATGGCAAATATCTTGTAAGTACAGGCAAAGATCAAACAATTAAGATTTGGCAATCACATTTGCTTACAACAAATTTAAGCTAGATTATTTCCCTAAAAATGCACTCTAAGCATTTTTACTCACTGCATAAATGAGATGCTCCCAGGGGAAAGTTCGTATTTACTGTAAATTAATAGTTCGTTGATTCGTCCTCTTTTGGCTGCTACCGTATTAATTGCCCTAGTAGCTTTGACCTCTACAGTTTCATAGTTGGAATCATCATAGAGAGATTTTATAAAGGGTGAGGCTGAATTGCTAGCTAGTACCTGACAACCCTTAGCTATCAAATCGTCACATAGTGCTTTTAGTCTTGTTTGTTCTGCTTCCCCAAAACCCCTCATGCTGTAGCCAGTAAAAGAAGAAGTATTTGATAGAGGATGATATGGAGGATCAAAATAGATAAATGCGCCTTGTTTAGCGTTGGCTACTGCTTGGGCAAAATCACCATTGAGGATCTTGACCTGCGCCTGATTTAGGTAAGCACTGATGGCATTGATTACCGCAGGATCGGCTATGGTTGGGTTTTTGTATCTACCATAGGGAACATTAAACTGACCACTACTGTTAACTCGAAACAAGCCATTAAAGCATGTTTTGTTGAGATAAATAATTCTAGCTGCTCTTTCTATAGGAGAAAGTTCTAAGAAATCATCTTGGCGATCTTGTTCTCTTAACTGATAGTAATACTCTTTGCAATTATTTGCTTGATGCTGCTGACATAGTTTCAGTAACGCTGATGAATGATCTTTGATTACTTGATAGCAGTTAATTAGTTCACTGTTAGTATCATTAATCGTGCATTGCCTAGGCTGCAAAGACCATAAAACCGCCCCCGCCCCAATAAATGGTTCATAGTAATGGGTGTATTGTGCTGGAATGAATTTCTTAATTACTGGTAAAAGTTGTCTCTTACCGCCTGCCCACTTAAGAAAGGGCTGGACAAAGGCATTAGTTTGGTAGTTTGGCTGATAATCAGGTTCGGACGTAACATCTGACATTTTTAGTGGGGAGAGAATACTTGCCAACGGTCAAGGCAAGAGTGATTTTGCAGTATACATTTGCGTTGAACTGTCAGTCAATTAAATTATGCTGCATTGGTTTTGATCCAAACTTAGCTCTTTTTTATTATTTAAACCAGGAAATAACTTGTAGTTTGAGATAGTTATCCGTAAACGTTGTTCTGAAATTATTAATCAAGACTTAGAAAGAATCCTTAACTTTTAGCAAAACTTTCACACTAAGTATTACACAATATATAAATTTTGCAGTAACAAAACATATTTTTCTCAGCGGGTTTTAATACAGTTAAAGAGCTAGTAATTTAATATCTTTGCAGATAAAGCATAGATTCAACAATAAGCAGTGAGCAGTAAGCAGCTACCTCTTATTAAAATTCTGGAGGGAAACAGGAAGACAAGCCTTTTGTCGACAAGAGTAACTTTCCGTTTCGAGGTCGTCTCGAACTTAAGCCATCAGGTGATTGACTAATAGATTAGACCTCTTGCACGAATCAAAATTATTGGTTGAGATCGAAGTCAGGAGTCAGGAGTCAGAAGTCACAAAGGGCTTGCCCACATGTAGTCAGAAACTAATGTTTAGAATCGAAAAAATATATTTATGCAAGAGGTCTATTTAAGTAATATTTTGAGTCAATTCTTGTAGTTATATCAGATATAGTTTTAAACTACCTATTTAATAAATAAAGTTATTTATATCCCAAAAAACAGAAGCCAAAAAATCATGAAAAAATATTTAAAAATTTTAAGCTTATTGTTTTTAACTTCTTTATTAATGGTAGTTATAACTCCATCAATATCTTCTCAAGGAGTAGCAGAGCAATTCAGTCGGCTCGAAGACGGATCAAAATTGATTTTGACGAACTCAGAGTCAGATTCGCCATTAAATGACGGAATTTTTCTGACACAAAAGATTCAAACAGATAGAAATACTGCTAAAGTTCCGCAGCAAGCTATTAAAAACAGTGAGTATATTCCCGTTGTTTTAGAGGGAGAAACTTTGTTTAGCTACAGTTCAGAGATCAAAGGTTTTTCTGCTGAGACTAGGGCGCAGCAGACTGTGCAAAATATTACTAAAGTTGCTGAAAATTCAGCTATTCCCCTCGATGAGATTAAAATTATTGAACAAGAAGGACTTAGGATAATTGCCACCGAATCAGAATCGTTAGTCACTGTGTTAAAGGCTGATGCGGAAATGGCTAATCTTCCTTTGAATCAACTAGCCGAAGAATACCTGCAAAAAGTAAAGTTTGCCATTGCTCAATATCGCGAAAGATCTAAACAACATAATTTAACCCGCTTTTTATTCCCAGCTTTATTTGCAGTCGCTGAATTGATATTTGCGATCGCTTTATTACTTGTGTTTCAAAAGGTCTTAAAACGAGTTAAACACCGCATCTGTGGCTGGCGAGACAATATATTACGTCCTTTAGGGATTCAAAGTTTACAATTACTATCGGTAGACCAAGAAGCCAGTTTATTAATTGGCTTGGTCAAGTATATTTACAAAGGCATTGTCGTAATTGTTCTATTTATCTATCTATCTTCTCTGACTCGCTATTTTCCCTGGACTCAGGGATTAGGTCAAGCTATTTTTAACCATTTATATAGCAACCTGATCAAGATGGTTAAAGCGGCGATCGCTTATTTGCCGAGCTTATTTACGATAATCTTGACCGTAATTACAGCATACTATGTAATTCGCTTCTGTCGCATGTTTTTTAAAGCTATAGAGCAAGAAACCCTATTATTGCCCAAATTTGACCGAGAATGGGCTAATCCAACCGAAAAATTGGCAATTTTCTTGATTGCTGCATTTGCGGCTGCGATCATTTTTCCCCTATTACCAGGGGCGCAATCTCCTGCTTTTCAGGGAATCTCGATTTTTGCAGGGGCATTACTAACTCTAGGGGGTGCTAGTGCGATCGCTAATCTTGTTGGTGGTATAGTTATTATCTATACTCGTGCCTTTCAGGTTGGGGATTGTGTACAAATCGATCAAGTCAAAGGGAATATCCTGGAGAAAACCATCCTCTCAACGCGAATACGTACCTCGAAAAACAAAATAGTCACTATCCCTAACGCTAAATTACTGTCTAGCAATGTCGAGAATTACACCACCAGCATTCGTGATATTAATCAGCACATCATACTTCACACAGCAATCACCTTGGGATATGATGTTCCCTGGCGAGAAGTTCATCAAATTTTAATTGAAGCCGCTAATTTGAGTTCCTTGATTCTAAAAGAACCTGCACCTTTTGTCTTACAAACCAGTCTTGGTGATTTTTCCGTTAGCTATGAATTGAATGTTTACACG
Source organism: Cyanobacteria bacterium P01_G01_bin.39 (assembly GCA_039180345.1). Classification (GTDB taxonomy): domain Bacteria; phylum Cyanobacteriota; class Cyanobacteriia; order Cyanobacteriales; family Xenococcaceae; genus Waterburya. Next base: position 31,740 of record JBCDDK010000026.1, read on the forward strand.
GATCAACCATCGATGATGTCTAAGACCTATTCTCAGCTATACCAAAATATTCAGGACAAGTGTAACGAAGCTGGGATTGAAATTTTGTCACCGCAATACTCAGCCATACGAGATGGGAATCAGAATACAATACCAAAAGATTATCTCCCTCAAGATTATACAGTCCCAGGATTTAATCTGCATCCTCTTTCTCAAGTTTTGAATCATGCCAACGGTCACCAAGACAATCGCTCATCACAAGATAATGGATAGATATAGCCATACAAAGGTTAGATTAGGAGACACAAGAATTAGCTCGAAGGTAGGAAGTAGGAAGTAACAAAGGGCTATACCCGCATGTAGTAGAAAGTTTTTGAACCTCTTTATAACTCTTAGCTTAAAAGTATACTTTGGTAATCAGATTTAGTATTATTCCTAGTGGAGAAGAAAGACAAAAAAGAACGCTGCAAATACAGTAAACGAAAGTAAGTTTTTAGTCTCCCTTGTCCCCCCTGTCTCCCTTGTCTCCCTTGTCTCCCAGTCCCCCCAGTCTCCCTTGTCTCCCCCACTTTTATCTTTTGTTTACAAACAGTTTCTCAGGTTTGCTTATATTCAGATAATAATTTTGGAAGATAGTCATAACCATCAACCCCAATCAGAGTGATAATTTGCGATCGCTTTTCTCCCAAAATACGCTCAAATTCTTCTTGTCCTAGCTGTCCCTGAAGAATCGAGAGTAAACCTGCAACCTGTCGCCACTCTATAGAATTAATTTGATTTAGCAGATACATGCCTAAGCAACCGTAAGTAATCGCCGCGGCGCGATCTTCAATGCTGTAATGAGCTTCTGCTAAATAAGAGAAACTCAATCCTTGTAAATAGACATCCCTGGAATATTGAGCTAATTCTGCTCCTTTGATCAATGATGCGATCGCAGCAGCGGGTTGCTCAAGAATTACATAGGCAATACCCAAACTGCTATGCCCAAAAGACTGACTTTGATAATCTTGCTGCTTTTTGGCTAGCTCTACTCCCTGTTCCAGATAGCGAATTGCCTCGCTATAATCTTTTGCTGCCATACTATCTAACTGCCTAGCGGCAAATACCTGAGCATAACCTAAATTAACCGAAGCATTAGCTTCACCTAACTTATCTCCTACCTGGCGAGCAGCAATTAAAGCTCTTTGACTATAGTTAATTGCTTCGCTATATTTTTTTTGATTGACGTTAGTACGACTCAAATGATTGAGATTGGCAACTTCACAAACATAATCATCCGCATCAATGGCAATCTGTAACGCTTCCTCGTGAAAAGCGATCGCCTTATCATAATTTCCCGCAGCTCGCTGAGAATAGCCTAATAAGGTCAAAATGCGGGCTTTTTCTTCAGTTCCCTCAACCTGTTTTAGCGGTTCGCCAAAATAATCTAGGGTATCCTGTAAATATTCTCCCGAAAAAGAAGCAAATACACCGCTATAGAGGGGAAAATCATCCCGTTGGGCAAAAGTTCGCAAAATTTGCAGCATCATTAAAAAGCAACCATCGGCTAAAGCAGAGTTACTACTAATAAAGACTTGCCACAGTTCGCACCAAATGGAAGCAAAAGTTAATAACGTACTGTAAGAAAGTTCCTTGCCAAACTTAGAATTATAAGGCTGCTGATCATACCAAGTTACCAAGCCCCGCTGTAAATATTGCAGTAAGATTGCCAGTTCTATCCAGGCTCTCAATTCCAAATTATTTGCCACCCGAGCAAAATCTACCACAGACTGTTGTTGCGCCAAAGTTTGAAATAGCTGTTTTGGTAAAGGGCTAGAGATTTTCTGCGCCCAAATCCGCCAAGGATTGGGTTTTTCTGCCCCAAATCCAGCAAAGTTGCTGCCTGTATACATCCAGCTAACCAAATCCCCTTCGAGGATAGTAAAAGATTTCAGACCTTCGTTGATGCCTGCGGCTAACTGCCGCCACTGTTGTCCCAGCTCATCATCATCTTGAGTTTTAGCTGCTGCCTGAAGATTTGCTGCCAGTTGGTTTAGTTCATCAATACTAAGGGGAACCTCTTGATTAGGATCAAGCGCATCAATAGTTCTAAAAAAATAGTCTTCAGGCTCTCCTGCAACAATACTTTGAGCAGTTTCATCAATTTCAGCCGCAACCTGGTTTTCTGCTTGCCAGCGTGACCACTGCTTTTCGATAGTTTGTAATGCCCTTAGTACTCTTGCTGCTTTAAGCTTGGTCGGCACCTGGGCTTCAGTCGCTGCAATACGTTGTTCTAAACAGCGTTCTAAGATTTCTCCCGTGCCAACCTCCACTTTTTCCATCAGAATCCGATAAACTCGCTCCACAGAGCTGATTTTTCCCTGGAGAGTAAGCTCGACAATTTGATCAATGAGGGCAAAGTAGCGATCGCTAAGTGATTCGGACACAACAAGTAATTAAGTGACTGAAAGATTATTATACCTGTTTAGGATTCTCCACTGAGCAATAATAACTAGACTTCGCTTCTTGGCTTATGTTTATTTTTTTTCAGTCATATTTTTGATAGTGCTTCAATCAAGTTATTTGGTTTACTGCAAATGAATTAGTATCAATCAAAAACTGTAACCACCCCTCTCCTTCTTGTACCTCAGAATCCACTTTTGGCTAATAAGTCCTGACAATTTCACTCAAACCCCAGATTTATTACGCTAAATTTGGGGTATTTGGAACAATTAAAGCTTAAGCAAAAAGAAAATCGGTATCAGTGTTTAACTCACCAGAGACAAAATCGCTGTTAATCACAGTTGCCACTAAGTCATCACTCGCTAAATCAAAAGTGCCGTCACCATCATCCAAGGCAATAAGGTTAACAGAACCCACACTGAAGAAAGCAAAGTCATCGAGAGTACCAGTAAGCTGAATTTGATCTTCACCAGAAGCAAAATCCGTAATAGTGGCAAAATCACCGTCGCCAGCAGTTGTATTAAACACTGTCTCTTCATCTCCCAAAATAAAGAGATCACTGGCGCTTCCTCCAGTAAGGGTGTCCAAACCAACAGTACCACCAGTGAGGGTATCAGCACCTTCTCCACCAATCAGCAAATCATCACCCGCACTACCAGTTAAGGAGTTATCCTCATCATCACCAATGAGGGTATCGTCACCCGCACCACCTACGACATTTTCAAATCCAGCGAGGACGTTTGCTCCAGTTACTCCACTCGTAGCAAAACTAGCTTCAATTGTACCATCAACAATTTCGCTAAATTCATCTTCTGATACTTGCAAAGAAAGGTCTACCACCACACTCTCAGGGGCAGCAGCAAATAAGACCGTATCAATACCTGCTCCTCCAGAAAGGAAGTCATCGGCAGCAAAGCCGTGAATAATATCGCTACCATCGCCACCATTGATAATATTGACATCATTATTGCCAAATAAGCCATCATCAAAGTCCGAACCGATAATATTTTCCACACGATCCACATCCAGTCCTGAGATGGGTTCCCCTCCCGCGGCGGGAGGTGCAGTAAGAATTGCCCCTTCTCCAGTGACATCACCTACTGAACCAGCAGCTTTAGTCAAATCTAGGTCGACGATCACACCACTAAAGGCACCGATAGTCACTCCTTCAGCTACACCAGAAAAGTCGACGGTGTCAATACCTGCTCCTCCCTCGATGCTGTCGGCTCCGTCGGAGATTAACAAATCATCTCCATCTCCACCTATTAGGGTATCTGCCCCACCTAAGCCATTGATGGTGTCATCGCCACTACCTCCTTCAAGGAGGTTGATACCATCGTCACCAGCGATCGCATCATCGAGACTGGTACCGACTACATTTTCGATACCTTCTAAAGTAGCCGAACTTGTGGCATCAAGTAATAATTCAAAACCGAAGGTTGTATCTTGGGCTTCGTCAGAGATGACAATAAAGTCTTCTCCTGTGGGGCTAATCTCACTCTTGAGTAGTAATAAGCCTTCTGGTGCAGTGATATCATCTAAGTCTTCTGTCAGAGGAAAACCACCAGGTACGGGTACCGTCACAAAACCAGCAAAATCCACTTCGATTTCTGGGGCAACCCCGTCAACTCCCGTACCTTCAGCTAAATCTAAATCAAAAGCTAAAACTCCAGCGCTAGCTTCAAGTCCCACAAACAGAGTAGTTTCTCCGTCAATTTCGGCAACGGCAACTGCTTCTGGTTCGGGTCCATTACCATCAGAACTAGCATCATTAAAGAATAAGGGAAACTGTTCGATGAGAGTTGATTCAATTAGGTCTTCAGAGTTGAAAACTAAGCTACCAGAATCGTCCAAGATCGAAAACGACCTGCCGCCAAATACCACCAGCTCATCGATATCCCCATCTCCGTCAGTATCTCCCAATACTTGAGAGATTTCTAGGTCACCAATACCTGTTTCGTCATCTTGCAAGGCTGCGGCATCGGGGAATAAAGTGGGATCGAGAATTACATCTTCCAAATTAATCTCGTCAAAATCTCGACTGTCACCTTCATCGGCAGTGGCGACAAAAGTCAACCCGTCTAGGGTAAAGCTATCGATCCCATCGGGTTGGAATAAGGCGACCGCATTGTCAATAGTCACAGGACTGGGTACACCATCGTCATTAGCATCAATGGGTACTTCCGATAGGTCTACAGTTTCTAAAGGTACAATACTGTCGAGAATTGGAGTATCTCCAGAAAGGTCGACGATGGCGAGAGAGCTGTTTTCTTGAAGAGAAACAAAAGCAGTTAGTCCATCTGGTGCTACGGCAACGAACTCTGGTTCTATATCTTCTGCTAGGGTAGTGGTAGTATCGTCTAAAGACTGACCCAATAGGGCAAAACCTTCAGCTATCAAAGCGTCAGTTTCCGCATTGAACGGTGTAAAAGGTAAAGTTGTCACTTCACTCGCCGCAGGATCTTCTGTATCAATATCTATCACAGAAATTGAACCTTCAGGATCAACTAACTCCCCATCGATTTCTACTGCTTCCCCTTCATTGGCAACAATAATTTGCGAGCCGTCGGGAGTAAACGCTATGCTATCGGGTAATGCCTCGACCTCAAAAGTAGCTATAGGTTCGGGCGTTACCGCACTAAAATCGGCAATTTCAAATAATAGTACGCTGCCAGCATCACTTTCAGGGTCTGCGGGGATAGCTGCTGCGAGAAAACCACCACCAACAGCAACACTAGTAACTTCTGTTTCTACAGGGAAGGAAGCAACTATTTCTCCTGTGCCATTGAGAATATCGATAAATTCTCCCCCTGCCACAAAAAATTGCTGAGTCACAGAATCGAAAGTGACAATCTCGGCAGTATCCGAACCAACAGTAGCAAATTCTACAGTCGCACCATTGGTTTGAGCCGCCCCAGCAGCTAAACTGATACTTAGGGCTGTTTCAGAGGCTGAGAAATCTACGGTGTCCATACCATCGCCACCGATTAGAGTATCACTTCCTCCACCACCTGTTAGGGTATCTGCTCCCGCAGCACCGTTTAAAACATTATCATTTTCATCCCCAAGGATAATATCATCGCCAAAACCAGTAGTAACATTCTCAAAACCTTCTAGCACATCTTCCCCCGCTGGACCAGCAGTAGCGGCGATAGCTTCAGTTTTATCGGCAATAATTTCGGCAAAAGTATCTTCTGAGACTTGAGAGCTGAGATCAACAAAAATACTGATTGGTGCATCACTAAACAATACCGTATCGGTTCCTGCTCCACCAGATAGAAAATCATCAGCAGCAAACCCAAAAATCTGGTCGTCTCCAGAGCCACTCGCTAATAGGTTAACTCCATTGTCTCCCAGGAGTGCGTCATCAAAGTCTGAACCGATAATATTTTCTATATTACTCAGCTCAAGTCCTTCAATGGGTGTGCCATCGTCTGCTGGAAGTGCGGTGAGCAGCGCTCCTTCTCCTGTTAGAGTCCCTTCTGGACCTCCTCCTTGAGTAATGTCAAGGTCAGCAATAATTCCAGCCAAAGCACCGATGGTAGACCCTTCGGTTACACCAGAGAAGTCGACAGTGTCAATACCTGCTCCTCCATCAATGCTATCTTCAGCATCGGAGATAAACAAATCATCATCATCAGTACCAATAAGAGTTTCTGCACCTTCCCCGCTGAGAATGGAAGGGTTGTCAGTAAGAATTTCAGTATTAATCATTGTCTAATTTTCTTTATATAGATTGAAAAGTATGGGCTAGATTTAGTTCCAAGTTGCAGAATCTAAAAAATAGCAGTTGTGCTAACAAACATCTCTACTAGTAAATGGCTTCGCCGTAGCTATAAGCACGGGGCTGTAGCCGTAAGCTGCAAAGGGCAGCCCGCATGTGTACCAAAGATAGTTTGGTAGTGGGAGTCTTAGAACTTATAGCCTAGAGCTTTAAGCTTTTTGACAAACTGAAACGGATCAGCATTCCTGTGCTAAAAAGGGACAAAGTTCAAACTGTCAATACTCTCAGCTAGTTGATTTGGTAAAACTTCCTCCAAAAATAGTCTTACCCTTTCGCTATGCAGATATGAGTGTTTGGTGTTAGCCACGGTAATATGGTTTGCTTTTTGCTAAATAATCAACAAAAGCTATGAATTACAGAGCAATCAGGGATTATCCCTCCGTGTTTTCCCTCAAGCAGTCTAAGGTTTGAACCTTAAGGTGTCCTGAAGTATTAAGTTAGTTTTGATTATCTTATGGTTAAAGACTGGTTAAAATCTTTGATTTAAATTGATCTAAATTCTAAAAATAGAAGAATATCTGGCGTTACATTTCTGCGGAATGATTTAAATAACAAATAAGTTGAATATTCTTTTGAGATCTTACTGAGTAGTTTTCAACTGGGGTGGCGTTAGCCTTTGTGTTCCTTTAATAGAGTATTTAGCCAAGCCTTCTCTGATTTCTTGATCCTCAATTAAATTACTATCAATCAAAAACTGTAACCACGCCTGTCTTTCTTTTACCTCAGAAGATTCAAGAGCTTGCATGATTAATTGTGATTGAAACTCTTTTTTCTTAAGTTGGATATCCCATAGACCATTTAAGGTACTGCTTACTGTCATCCCCAAAACCGCGAGTCCCCCCGTGATGATAATTCCCCAAATACTATTACCCATAATAAGCTGTTAAATGAAGCAAAATTTTAATCTATCATGTATCGTTATTTCTCTGATATGGCGATCGCAAAATGAGTAATTGACGTCATCAGTAATAAAGTTTGACTACGAAAAGAACTTAACTAAAGAAAACTTTAGCCAATTGCCAGCAGCGATTCAAACTGCCTAAAATCAACCACTAAGCAACAACAGGATCAAATCAGTCTTGCAAATCATTCTTAATAGGGGTGCAATATACGCTAAATTCAACATAAGCTTGCTTTGAGAAAAAATTATGACTACTGTTAGCGAATCAAAAACTCAATTACCCACTTTAATCCCGCGCGAGATTCTGTTTGGCAATCCTGAACGTATTAGCCCCAAATTATCCCCAGATGGTCGATACATTGCCTATATCGCCCCAGATGAGAAAAACATTCTTCAAGTTTGGTTGCGTACCCTCGAACAAGAAGCAGCCAAAAAATTAACTGATGATAAAAAACGAGGTATTAGAGCTTTTTTCTGGACTTACAATCCAGAGCAATTAATTTATCTACAGGATGCCGATGGTGACGAGAATTTCCATCTTTACGCTGTTGATATTAAGCATAATATTGTTAGAGATTTGACTCCTTTTCAGGGAGTAAATGCTGACGTCATTGCTTTAGAATCACAATTTCCTAGTGAAATATTAGTGGGACTGAATCTTAATAATCGAGCCAAATTCGATGTTTATCGAATCAACTTAAATAACGGTGCGGTTGAATTTGATACAGATAATCCAGGTAATATACTTAGTTGGACGGCGGATGCTAACTTTCAAATTCGAGCAGCAGTAGCGGCAACCCCAGATGGCGGTTCAGAATTATTATATCGAGAAACAGTAGACAAACCTTGGAAAACTTTACGTCATTGGAGTCCCGATGATGAAGGCGGAGTACTTGATTTTGCCGAAGACGGTAAAACTCTCTACTTGATTGCGTCTCATGAAGCGAATGCCAGCCGTTTACTTAGTTTGGATTTAGTCAATTACCAAGAAACGGTTATGGCTGAAGACGAACAATATGACGTCTCTTATACCATCTCTCACCCTACAGCCAGACAAATCCAGGCAGTTGCGTTTTATCGAGATAAACTGCAATGGCAAATACTAGATGAGAAAATTACCTCAGATTGGGAAGCAATCACTTCGGTTCGTTCGGGAGAAGTAAATTTAATTAGTCGTGATTTGGCAGACAAAACCTGGTTAGTCTGTTATGTGATCGATGATGGACCCATATACTATTACATTTATGACCGCGCGAATCAATCTAGTAGCTTACTTTTCAGTCACCGTCCAGAATTAGAATCATTACCCTTGGTTTCCATCCAGCCAGTATCTTATCCTGCCAGGGATGGCTTGACTATTAATGGTTATCTAACTGTTCCTCAAGGTTTAGATGCACCCTATTCCACCGTAATGCTAGTTCATGGTGGTCCTTGGGCGAGAGATGTTTGGGGCTATAATCCCATGGCACAATGGCTAGCTAATCGTGGTTATGCTGTTTTGCAGCCTAATTTTAGAGGTTCTACAGGTTATGGTAAAGCCTTTGTGAGCGCAGCTAATCGTCAATGGGGAGCCAAAATGCATGACGATCTCATTGATGGAGTCAATTGGTTAGTTAGTGAAGCTATTGCTGAACGCGACAAAATTGCCATAATGGGTGGCTCTTATGGTGGTTATGCAACCTTAGTGGGTTTAACCTTTACCCCCGAAGTCTTTGCTTGTGGCATAGATATTGTCGGTCCTTCCAATTTAATTACTTTGATGCAAAGCATTCCTCCCTATTGGGAACCGATGATGGCAATGTTTCAACATCGAGTCGGCAATTTTGAGACAGAATCAGAGTTTTTAAAATCGCGATCGCCTTTATTTTTTGTCGATCAAATTCAAAAGCCTCTATTAGTAGGACAAGGTGCGAACGATCCTCGGGTAAAAGAAGCAGAAAGTGAACAAATAGTTAATGCCATGCGTCAAGCTGGTAAGCCAGTGGAATATGTTTTGTATACCGATGAAGGGCATGGTTTTGCTCGTCCCGAAAATTCTCTGCATTTCTATGGTGTGGTAGAAGAATTTCTAGCCCAGCATTTAGGAGGAAGATTTGAGCCTAGAAAAGAAATAGAAGGGCATTCTGGAGTAATTAAGTAACTGATGTTACGCACTCGTTGATTTATGATTGGTAGGAAGTAGGAAGTAGGAAGTAGGAAGTAGGAAGTAGGAGGTAGGAGGTATTAAACTAACGACTAATGATTAACAACTAATGACTAATGACTAACAACACTAATTTTTGGTACGTACTGCGTAAGGTCAGTTAAGTAACTGATGTTACCCACGAATAAATTTGTTGAGACGGGGCAAAGTGCAAAGGGTCTGTCAATGTAGGAAGACTGAGTGCTTCAGTTGAGATAATTTTTCTCCTCGATTATCGACAGCGAGACTAGTTCAATGACAAGAAGAGCCATATAATTGATTGTTACCGCCAAGTTATCGGCTCAAAATGTCTCAAGCCAAGATTAAACTGTATATTGTCGATCAAGACTCAATTTTTCGCTTGGGTCTCAGAACAGCGATCGCTCAATACGCCGATTTTGAAGTTATTGGGGAGGGAAACCTCAGCACTAATACTTTACGGGAACTGACTCAGGGTTTGGTGCTGAATGTAATGCTGGTGGGAATTAATCCCCTCTCGGAAGCTGAAATATTGGGGGAAGAGTTTACTCAGCAGTTGCGGCAGCTATATCCCCAGCTACCGTTATTTTTATTGACCTCAAATTTTTCTAGATCACAACAGAGGAAATTAAAGGCTTGGGGAGTTCGAGGTAATTGCGATCGCAGTGCTAACATCAGTACGATCATTGAAGGCTTGCATACGGTTGCCTATGGCAATACTTATTGGCACAGTGAGGACTATTCGCCCCAGCTGTGGCAAAGAGCCTTGGCTCGCTGGAGCAAAACTGGCAGAATTGAATTAGAACAAACACTCCAGGCAATAGAGGCACAATTAGCTAATCCGAGTTTATCGGATTGGGAACGAGTATTTTTAATGGGGCGTAAACGGGAGTTGTTGACTACTCGTTGGTTATCTAGTCGTCTGGTTGCCGAGTCAATTGACTTGGAGTCAGAGCAACTGCCTGTGGAATCAATCAAGGCGGAAATTGTGCCAACCGCTTCTGTAGAGTTAGCTGCGCTGCCTGTGTTTGTAGATTCTGCCAATAAAAGTATTTTTGAACGGGTCGCCACTGAGATTCAGCTGGGATTATACAACCGCAGCAAAATTCTTTTAGAAATAGATATTTTACAACCTGATGCCAAAAGAAGTCTCTGTCATCTCCTCCTACAGCGTTTAAGTGAAACTATTTCCCAGATCCCCATCGCCAATACCCTAGATCGCGACTATACAGCCTACGTGCAACAGTTGTGGACATGGACGTTTCGCGAATTTATGGCTAAATATGATGTCTTTGTTGATATTGATCTCACAGCCGAAGACCTAACTTCCTTGACCGAAATAGAGTTTGAGGTCGTCGAGCAAAATATTATTAATTACATCTATGGTATTCCTGAACTATGTGGCTATTTATTAGGCAAGCCAGGTCTAGAAATAGATAATATTATCTACCAGTCTGACGACCCCGAAGCGATCGCCAGAATTGAATTTTTACTCCACAACTTGCTGATTCAGCTAGCAAATGGAGTAGTGCAGGTGATGCTCAACAATTTTTACGATCTAGAAATTCTTAAATATAAACTCTATCAACCCGAGTATCGTAGCGATCGGGCATTAGCTCGCTTTCGCAATCAGCTATCTTGGAAATATCGCCAGGAAATCTACTTGACTCATCCCCAAAACATCTTTGAAAGCCGCCATCGTCTGTTAGTTATAACCAGTGGTTTTATTAGAGCCATGTATGTTTATGCTCCTCGCAAATCTGAACTAGAGCAGCTGACAGGTATCCCCTGGCTATCGACCATCGTGATCGAAATCCGTGATGCGATCGCCCCTTTAGTCAGGAAATTGATTGCTTTAGCAGGAAGTAGCGTAGTTTTTGTTTTGACTCAGGTAATTGGTAAAGCGATCGGCTTGATTGGCAAAGGAATTATTCAGGGTATTGGCTCAACTCTCAAAGATCTTCCGCGCAATCAAAAGAAACCCTGATCTTAATAATGTTCGCAATCACTAGACTCAGATAACATCTGTCGCTCTCAGCTGTACCCAAAGCTTCGGTGTATTACGCTTGTTCGTTACCAGGGTTGGAGGATGGAATTGAACAGATTTCCATGCCCTGAATCAAGCCATGCTTGATGGTGAAACGATGACCAACTTGAACATCGGCAAGCACGGCTCCAGCTAGATCGCGCACAACCTGGTGCACCTCGACCAAAATCCGTCCGTCCTCCTCTGGATGAAAGTTAACTGGCTCAACGTGTGCATCGATCTCACTCCCCTGCTCCGTCCAGTAAGCGCGAACTTCTTCAGAGCCACGGACAAAGCCACCTTTGAATGCTCTTGGCCAATGTACGTCGGGAGCCATGAGGGCAAGGGCAGCCTCAAGGTCACGGGCGTTAAAAGCCTCATATGCTGTGCGTAACAGTTCGGTTTCTGACGTAGGTTGATTTGACATAAGTAGATGAATGAAATGGAACAACTTATTAAGTTGGCAGTTGTTGATTCTACGTTTTAGGTATTCTTAATTTTGTACCAACATGCAACAATGTTATAATTAATAACATTGTTATATACAATAACATTAGTTTTTTGAAAGTCAATAGTGAATATTGAAAAGTATCATCACGGTCACTTGCGCGAAGCGCTTATTAATGGGGCTTGTCAACAAATCGCGCAGGAGGGTGCAACCGCGCTAAATTTGAGCAAGCTGGCACAAAATATTGGGGTCAGCCAACCAGCTATGTATCGCCACTTCCCCAATAAGCAAGCTCTCGCTATCAGTGTTGCCCATAGAGGGTTCGAGCAACTTGCCGCAGCCTTACGAAAAACGACTCAGAATGAAGAAAGTGATGCTTTCAAAAGCATTAAAGCCATTGCGAAAGCGTATGTTGAATTCGCACTGAATAATCCAGAAATTGCTCGTCTGATGTTTAGTATGAAGGAACGGGTAACTGAGCCTGCACTACAGAACGCTTCTGCATCAGCAGCAATGCCCATATTTCGCATTGTAGAAGCAGCCAAACGCGGTGATAGTCTGCGGAATAATGATGTTGTGCAAGCAGTACGGATTATTTGGTCTGCCATACATGGGTTAGCAATGCTCCTTATGGATGAGCAAATTCCCTCTGTGACCCAATCACCTAATGCATTATTGGAACATATTGAAGCAACAGCAAGAGCGCTGCACATCGGGCTGTTTGTTGTGTAAGCATTCTGGTATTAGCGACAACCAACTATCGTTCGTTTATATCCGTTTATATCCGTTTATATCTATATCGTGTTCTATTTTGCATGTATGTCGGCTATAAGCTAGAAACTCTAAAGTATAGTTACTGATTTGGCTTATGGCTTATAGCTTTATTGACAATGATTAAAATTAGCTAACTATTATGGGAATCTCTTTCTAATAAATCCTCTAGAAATTTAAAAGAAATATCATCTGCTTCGGCCTCAAGATCCATCGTCATGTCTTGAGCTTGCTCTTCTTGAGCAGACTCATTATCATCAGTATCTAAACTATCTAACCATTCTGTAATATCGTCAGTACTCTGATTGGGAGTATCCAAGCTATCCAACCATTCCGAGATGTTATTGAGATCATTTGACTGGTCATCAGATAGGCTAGTAATCTCAGCATTACTACTGCTTAACAACTCGGAAGATAAGCTCGATTCAGGCTCATCAAATTTTAAGTTGTCCAAACTAATATTTTGCGTATCAGTAAGTAACTCTAAATCATCAATTGAACTATTTTCTGTATCTTCAAAGGTAATTTCTTCAAAACTAGCATTGATAGAATCATCAGTGTCATCGAAGGTAATCTCGTCTAGAGTCAAATCTGACAGGTTGTCTCCTTCTTCTAAAGTTATTTCTGCCAAACTTAAATCAATCTCGGCTGAATCAACTTCTGAAGCAGCGTCCAAATCAAGATCGAAAGAAAGCTTCGCATTTTGTTCGCCCTCAACAAAACTAGAAGCAGCGTTATCAGCAACTTCTCTATTAGTATCCTCATCAAGATCAAGATCAAGATTATTTAATTCTATTGCAGGGGTCGTAAATTCCCCTGTTAGCTCGCTAACGGTTGCTGAGGTTGACTCTGGGGTTTCACTTAAATCTAGATCGATTAGCGAATCCTCTTCAGAAGCATCAAGCGCAATATTGGTTGTAGAAGCAAATTCTTCATCTACCAGCTGTGACAAATCTTGCTGAGGCTCAACAAAATCAGCAGTGGTATTCTCTGCCTCTACTTGAGCAGTGTCATCAACAATCTCTCTATTGGTATCCTCATCAAGATCAAGATTGTTTAGTTCTATTGCAGGGGTCGTAAATTCCCCTGTTAGCTCGCTAACGGTTGCTGAGGTTGACTCTGGGGTTTCACTTAAATCTAGATCGATTAGCGAATCTTCTTCAGAAGCATCAAGCGCAATATTGGTTGTAGAAGCAAATTCTTCCTCTACTGACGGTGACACATCTTGCTGTAGCTCAACAAAATCAGCAGTGGTAGCCTCTGCCTCTACTTGAGCAGTGTCATTAACAATCTCTCTATTGGTATCCTCATCAAGATCAAGATTATTTAATTCTAGCTCAGGCGTTCTAGGTTCAGCTGTTAGGTCGCTAACTATAGTGGAATTCTCATATGTTGTCTCGTTTAAATATTCATTCCGAGAAATGTTATCTGCTGAGGGTAAGGTGTTTCGCGTTTCTTCGTCTAAAACAAAATCGCCCCTAAATTCTCTCCCTATATTGCTTGTTGACTCATCAGAATCAGTTTTGGCAACAGAATCTAGATCTAGCTCAGAAGTTACTATGCGATCTCTTTCGGCAATACTGTCTAAAGTAATATCATTGGAGAAAGCATCAGAATCTTGCAAACTGTCTGGAGTTGCGACAACTTCATCCAATACTGTGCTATTGGCAAAAGTATTATTATTTTCAACTGAATCATTTTTGAATTGAGCCAGATCAAGATTAAAGTCGTTATCAATATCAGACTGAAGCTTGGTAGATTGTTCGCCAAACTGCAATTGCATTTCTTGATCGCTAAACTCACTGACTGGATTTACTGGTATTTCACTAGCTACATCAGATTCTCTAACATCTAGATCCAGATTGAGATCAGTTTCATTTGCGGTTTGGTTCTTTCTTCCCAAAAGATTTGCTGCTGCACCGCCAGCAACCGCAGCTCCTACAGCAGGTACAGCGGTATTTCTAGCAACATTTCCTAGATTATTTGATGGGTTAGCATCCACTGCAACAGATTTGTTTCCTCCTGAAGTACCCAGAGTGTTTAGACCTCCGTTGGGCGCATCTGGTTGAGGAATATTGCCAATGGCTGGTTCTTGATCGCTCTTTTTCTTACCGCCCAAGGCAAATATTGCTGCGAGTAAAGATATTCCTAATAGAGGAATCAACCATAGCCACCATTTGCTTTTTGTAGCTGTAGTTGATTCCGTTTCTGGCGCTAAAACATCATTATTGGGTATTGTCTCATTGTTCTGAGCGATCGCAGATTGTGAAATCACTGTGCGGTCATCAGCGCGAACCTGCGTCGCGCTTACGCCCACCAGAGCAGCTAATTTTCTAGTCTCTAAATTGTCTAAGACCAGAGGCTCTCCGCTATTCTCCACCTCGGGCTTAACCGAACCACTATCATCTAGGTCTGAGTTAATTTCTCCGCTATTTTCCACCTCAGGATTAACCGAGCCACTATCATTTAGATCTGAGTTAATTTCTCCGCTATTTTCCACCTCAGGATTAACCGAACCACTATCATCTAGGTCTGAGTTAATTTCTCCGCTACCCTCAACATCAGAGGTAATGTTAGCAGCGTCTGCTAACTCACCCTTCGCCGCATCATTATTATTTAATCCTGATTCAGGATTAATTTCAGCCTTGGCAATAACATCCTCATCTGTAGTCTCTAGTACTGGTCTACTTGCTGCTGCATCTTGAAGTGATTTCTCAGCTACAGAAAATTCTTCACTAGCTGTATTCGATTGAGCTAATGTAAACGCCCTTACTGGTTTTGATACTCCAACGATAGACAATAATATAAAGAGTGTAACTACAGAATCATGTCTTTTATGTAACATTTCAGGTTTAAATTTTATCTAAATTATTTGGCGACTAGTTATATAAGGCATATAGCCCAAATACTGATATAGCTATGTTGATTTAAGTATTTCTCTTTAATCAGAGGTTGTCTTGCCTACGAGATTGAAACTGGACAAGTCGTCTTTAATGACAAGTTGCGCCAACGTCCTCTAACTTCGTAAACATTACCCTGCCGTAAAAATACTGATAATATTTGAGTCAACATATATTACCAAATACAAAACTTTTTTTCCACATAAGTGGATTTAAAACAATATACTTTAAGAAAATTTGTTACAAAAGACAATTAGTTTTTTACTCAACTCTTCAATTAATTTTCTCTTAATTCCAAAAGACAGAAATAGCTCAACTATTTATATTTTGCTCAGAGAAGTAGATACTGTTTCTACAGTAGTAGATACCATTGCTGCCACTAATTGTTCTGAATCAACAGTAAAAGGCAGTCGATGAAGATCTGATTGAGGTTGAGTTGCGATCGCCGCTACTTGGCGTAGTTGAGCCAAGGTAATATTAGTTAATCCCAAATCTTCTAAGGTTTTGGGCAATCCGATTTCAGTATAGAACTGGAGTAGTTGCTTTCTAGCAGATGCCGCCAATTGATTTCTCTGGATCATTTCTTCGAGGCGTAACTGTACCAAAATACCGTAAGCTACCTTTTCTCCATGAAGTACATCATGAGCCTCTAGCAAATGAGTCAAACCATTATGAACTGCATGAGCAGCTACTGTGCGACAGTCTGCACCACCTACACCACCAATCACTCCCGCTAGCAATACCGTAGCATCAACTACCTCTCGCCATTCGTCACTATTGGGCTGCTTTAGGGCGATCGCCGATTTTTGAAATAGGATATCTCTTAATATGCGAGCTTGTTGAACAGCGGAAATTAGCAGAGTAGCAGAGGAATTACCGCTACTGACAGAGGCTTCATACCATTTGGCGATCGCATCACCAATACCAGCTACTAGGGTGCGTTGAGGTGCAGTACGCACTAAACCATAGTCTAAAATTAATAAATCGGGACAACGACTCAGACTCACGTCGTATTGAAACGCCCCAACTTCTGAATAAATATTAGATAGAGCAGTCCATGCCGCACAGGTGGCTCCAGAAGTAGGCACCGTAACCACAGGTAGATTGCATTGAGCCGCTAATAACTTTGCCAAATCTAAAGCTTTTCCACCACCAACACCAATCACTAGATCAGCCTGATGCTGTTGTACCTGCTCCTTTAATCTCGCTAAAGAGGACTCAGCGCAGTCAGGGCTGTAATTAGCAGTCTGACATACCAAGCTGGCACTATCAGCTACAGCAGCTAATAGAGGTTCAATCACCTTTAAAGTTTGAGTTCCACCTACAACTAAAGGACGAGTACCCAACTGAGCAATCTCCTTGCCCGAATTAACGAGACAATTCTCCCCGCGCAATACTCGGGCAGGAGCGATCGCTAAAGGAGCATAATTATTTTTAACTGTCTTGCTGGTTGTTGTAGTTGCTTTTTTGCTCATATTTTAATGATCTTGAATCTAGATGAATTACTCTGATGTCGTTTACGAAGATTGAGACAGCTGTGTCAAATTCTGGGTAAAGATCTCAGTTTGAATATTTTCCTCACTACGATTAGCTAAACTGCGCTTGGCTTGACCCAAAAATAGAGGTTTAGATACTCCCTGTTGAGGATGCAATACTGTTCTTAACTTGACCGTAAATTGATTATTGCCGCCTGCTCCTGTTCTACCATAAGAGTATAGATCGGTTGCTGCCTGAATCAGAGTAGGTTCGATGGCGGATTCCTCGATATCTGGTGATACGGCTACCACTGCCTGATTGGCACCACTATCGTAAATTAAAGAATAGCTTACTGCTCCAGGGATTTCAGTATGAGGAAATAAGCCTAACCCTAAAGCAAAAACTCCTGCGGTCAGCACTCCCATAAAGCTGGTCACACCAACCAAACGAAAGCGAAAGCCCCAGCCCGCGATAAACGAGATAATCGCCACCACCAGGCAAGCAATAGTGGCTATTCCCAACCATTTGGCATAGGTAAAAAAATCTATCATGTTTTGGATATGTAAGTTGCAATCAAAGAATATTTATTATCTCTTGCCGTAACACTAAGATGCAATGCACCAAAAATAGCCCTCTTCTGTCACTTTCCGAGATTTGAATTACAATAGAAGAACTTTTGAGAAGCTGTGAGGCAGAGAGTGCAATGGATATGGATGTAGAATTACAGATTCTTAAACATATAAAGCGATCGCCAACACCGACGGTTTCTATAATAGATCGATATTGCTCTGCTTATAATGACTTATTTTCTGATGTAAGAATATTTGTTCGAGGGACTGGGGCGAATTTATACAAATTTGAAAAGTCAGTAAATAATAAAAAAGAGCGAAATAAATATAAACTTCGCCCTCAATCAAATATTTGATCAACATTGATCATATTTAAAAGTCAGCACTCAAAGGAGTTCTGGGGAAAGGAATTACATCGCGGATGTTGGTCATTCCCGTCATAAACTGCACCAATCTTTCAAAACCCAAACCAAAGCCCGCATGAGGCACCGTACCATAGCGACGCAGATCCAAATACCACCAAATATCATCAGCCTCAATATTCATTTCCTTGATTCTGCGTTCTAAGACATCAAGACGTTCTTCTCTTTGAGAACCACCAATAATTTCGCCAATACCAGGGGCAAGTACATCCATTGCCGAGACGGTTTTTTCTCCTTCATCAAGGCGCATATAAAAAGCTTTAATATCTTTAGGATAGTTGGTCACAATCACAGGTTTCTTAAATAGCTTCTCGGCTAGATAGCGTTCGTGTTCCGACTGTAAATCGATGCCCCACTCTACAGGAAACTCAAATTTTTGCTTGGCTTTTTCTAAGAGTTCGATTGCTTTAGTATAGGTGACTCGCTCAAACTCATTGCTAACGATGTTTTCAGCATTTGCCAGCACTGACTTATCAACCCACTTGTTAAAAAATTCCAGGTCGTCACTGCAATGCTCTAAAACATATCTAAAAATATACTGAAGAAACTCCTCGGCTAAATTCTGATCCCCCTCCAGGTCGCAAAAAGCCATTTCAGGTTCCACCATCCAAAACTCAGCCAAATGACGAGAAGTATTAGAGTTTTCCGCGCGGAAAGTAGGACCAAAAGTATATACATTTTGAAATGCCATTGCCATGACTTCTGCCTGAAGCTGTCCACTAACCGTAAGATAAGCAGGCTTACCAAAAAAGTCCTGAGTATAATCAACTTCCCCCTGCTCATTTTGCGGCAGGTTATTTAAGTCCAAGTTAGTAACAGTAAACAGTTCTCCCGCCCCCTCACAGTCACTGGCAGTAATAATCGGACTATGAATCCAGAGAAAATTCTTCTCTTGGAAAAACTGATGAATTGCCGTAGCACAGGCATTACGCACCCGAAACACCGCCCCTAAAGTATTTGTACGCGATCGCAAATGGCTAATAGTACGTAAAAACTCAAAAGAGTGACGTTTCTTTTGTAAAGGATATGTTTCAGGATCGGCAGTGCCATATACGATCACCGACTCTGCTTTCATTTCAATTTTCTGTCCCTTTCCTGGAGACTCCACCAACTGACCGCTAATTTCTACTGCAGCCCCAGTTGCTAGCTGCTTTAGGACTGCTTCATAATCTGGTAAATCGGCATCTAAAACTGCTTGCAAACCCGCTAGGGATGAGCCATCGTTGACCTCCGCAAAAGCAAATCCTTTTAATTCTCGCTTAGTACGTACCCAACCCTGAATAGTCACGGATTCATCGGGTTGCCCCTGCTTTAAAATGTCTGCAATTCTTCGTTTTACCATATAGCCTCTAATTCATATCTCCAGATCTCGGTCTCTGGATTATTTTATCGAATCCTAGGATAACTATTTGTCTGGGGAGCATAATTTCTGTAACATACAGCGCCTTAGGAATTAAGCTATTTGATTTGGTTGGGCATAAAAAAGCTGTTGTTTAAGGTTATTGACTAAATCGTATTGTTCGCTATTGCCTTGTTGGTGATACTGTTCTAAAGCCGAATTTAAATCATCAACAGCATTATCTACTGCGCCTATTTGGTGATTTAAGATGCCACGATGAACATATGCTTGGGTAAAATCGGGTTTTAATTGAACCGTTCGAGAAAAATCTTTAATTGCTACTTGATATTTTCCTTGTCGATGATAAGCACAACCTCGATTGTAATAAGCACTATAGTTATTAGCGTTTAAAGCGATCGCTTGTTCAAAGTTGAAAATGGCTGGCTCATTCTTAGATAGCATCATATAGGCTAAAGCTAAATCATTATAAATCAAGCTTTTTAATTCAGGATTCAAGTCCCGAGAGCGAAGCAAAGCCTGATCATAATTAGCGATCGCCTTTTGGTAGTTGTTTAAGGCTTGGTAGCTCAGACCTTGATTATAATATGCCCGATAATCTGCCCCGTTCTGTTGGATTACTAGTTCGTATTGAGCGATCGCCTGTGCGTATTCTCCTTGACGATAGTAAACTAATCCCAAATTAAGTTGAGCTTCTTGATTACTAAAATTATCTTGAATAGCACCAATACAGTCTGTTTTGGCGGCAGCATAATTTTGTAGCTGTAAATTTACCAGACAGCGATTACTATAAGCAGCACTAACAAAATCTTCTTGACGCTCAATTACCTGGGTAAAATCGATTAAAGCTTGTGAATAATTTTGCTGATGAATATTATCGATACCAGTATTGAATATATCCGAAGAAATATTTGATGAAGATGCAGCAAAAGTAGGATCACAAGGCAAGAAAATTGACATAATGGAAAACCAGCTAACTAATAAGACTCGTTGTAAGATTGCCATTTAACTTTAGTCAAAGATAGATAGTACAGACATTTAATAAATGCCCAAATCAAGCCCAGAATTCAAAAGACAAGCTGTCAAAATTGTTTTATTTGTTAACAAATTCAAATATGGCGTTTGTTTGAAATTGTCAGGTCTCGGTCGCAAAGCAATCTGAAATCGAGCTAAAACCAATTCTTATAGGCTTTTCATTCTAAAGCAGTATAAAACAAGATTTCTGATTCCATTGTCCTGATCAAATATAAATAGAGTAAGCAAGAATAATTAATCGCCAAACGTAGGAATTATATGAACTGGCGTTATATAGTAAGTAGGTTATGCCAGTACAGTATTCAGAATGATATGCAATCTTATTCCTTAATTGCCCCTGCAAAAATTAATCTTTATCTAGAAATAATTGGCGATCGCCCTGACGGATTTCACGAACTAGTAATGATTTTGCAAAGTATCGACTTGGCAGATCGCATCGACATTCAACCCAGCGATACTGAAAATATCTATATTCATTGCAATCATCCTCAAGTACCCACTGACAGGACTAATCTAGCTTATCGGGCTGCCCAGTTAATGTGCGATCTCTTCCCTGATGTGTATGCTAATTATGGTGGGGTGAGTATCCGCATTGAGAAAAATATTCCTGTGGCTGCTGGTTTAGCTGGTGGTTCAGGTAATGCGGCGGCGGTGATTGTAGGCATAGATCTCCTGTGGGAATTAGGCTTAACTCAACCTGAATTAGAAGACATAGCGGCTAAAATCGGTTCCGATATTCCTTTTTGTATCTCTGGAGGAACGGCGATCGCTACAGGTAGAGGAGAAAAACTGGATAAAATTAACCATTTAGCTGATATCTGGGTAGTTTTGGCAAAATATAGCAATCTTAGCGTTTCTACTCCCTGGGCATATCAAACCTATCGTCAGCAATACGGTGATACCTATATCTCCGATGCAGCGGGAATTCAATCTCGTACTACTGAGGTACATTCTAGCCCCATACTACATGCCATTAATCAGCGAAACAGCCAGGAAATTGGCAAGCTACTACACAACGATCTCGAAAAAGTAGTTTTGCCCAAACATTCCCAGGTAGTAGAGTTAAAAGCAGCTTTTGCCGCCCAGAATATATTAGGAACCATGATGTCAGGATCAGGACCTACCGTATTTGCCCTTTGCGAATCAGAATCACAGGCGATCGCTGTAAGCCAACAAGTACAAACTCAAATTAATGATCCACAGCTCAAATTTTGGGTCACTAAATTTACCACCAGCGGCATCCAAATCAAACCTTAATTCATTTAACATTGAGCATTTAACATTGACCATTTGTTAATTTAAGACATCAAATTCTTATTCTTAATGTTCGCTGACGAAAGCTCTTTTAAATTAACCTGAATCGGTACCAGCTAAAACCCTCACCATAAACTAGATGTGAAATCTATAGCAAGGTTGATTTTACTCATCCTTGAGTTATATAAATGGCTGCAAAGCATAGTTAAAGCTACCTTAATAGACTCATTGTCTTAACCCAAACTGACGTTTGATTAATCAAGCAATTCCCACGCCTTGATATCGGTCAAGAGACTTTGATAGCCATTTACATTGGGGTGTAAACCATCTTCCCCCAACTGAGTATTGATCCAAGAAGTACCTCTGGATAACCAAAGGTCAAAAATATCCAGATAGGGGACATTCCTTTGTTGACAAGCTTGTAAAGTCGCTTCTTTATATCGATACTGATCTAAATGACTGTAGTAAAGACAATTCACAAAAGGCATTTTTGTTTCATCCACTGGAGTCATGCCAATAAATAAAACAGGGCAAAGATTTTGCGCTACATCCAGTAAATGCCCAATATGTTGGCGGAATTGATCTAACTCGGTGTATGGCTTTCCTGTAGGTTTACCTATGCGGGCTGAATCATTGACTCCTACAGACAATAAAATTAAGTCTGGTACATGGTTGCGTAATTCTCCGCGACAGTTAAATTCCTGTTCTAATCGCAAAGATACCTGATTAGTGCGATCGCCTCTAACTCCGAGATTATACAAAACATGACCAGCACCTTGAGGCGACATCCATTGCCGACGCAGCCTCTCTACCCAACCACCGCCGACAAAATCTCCATAGCCGTAAATTAAACTATCCCCTAGCGCAATAACTTTCAAAGGCTGCTGGCGCTGTAGCTTTTTCTGTAAAATTTGATTGTCATTGGTGGTAAAGCTAGAGTTAGGATTCAGAATAGTTTGCATATAGTAGCGTATGGAATATTTTGTTTAGCAAAATTTAATAAGTTAGAAATAATAATACACAATTAAGGTATTGAAAGCGAAAGTAGAGTATAGCTGATCCCCAATAAAATTGATTAGGTGCTTACTGATTAGGGGATTAGGGGATTAGGGGATTAGGGGATTGCTGTTTACTGTCTTTACCCAGTCTAGAATGCGATTCCATGCCCACCAACAATCATGATCGCCATAGGTTTGTTGGCAGTTTAGGCTACTGACGTATCCCACATGACCACCTGATTTAGTCAAAGTCAAGTTTAAGGCCTCGTTGTGATGGCAAACAGTCTTTAACTTAGGAATAATGCTCGGTGCGAACATGGGATCATCTTCTGCATAAAGAATTAAGGTGGGCTTATTGATTTTGGGCAGAATTTGAAAAGGACTACTAGCAGTAAAATATTCTGGCACTGAAGCGAAGCCCAATCGAGAAATTACCAATTCATGATCAAACCCCCAGATCGTATTAGCTCGTTCAATAGCTGCCAGGTCTATGTCTTCGGGATGATAGGAATAAATTTTGAGAGATAGTTTCTTTAATTCTTTGGCGATCGCCTGTTCAATATATTTGCCTGTAGGATGTTTCATTAAGTAGGGTAAGGACAGATTAGAGTCCAAATTAGGGCAAATTACTGCTCCTCCCGCTACTTCTGTTGAGTTTAAACCATTTACTTCCAAAAACTGAGAGTAATAAATACCCCACAAAGCCATTTGTCCTCCGAGGGAATAGCCCGTAAACCAAAACGGTGCAGGACAACCCAGAGTCTTACTTTCTGCCGCGATGCTGACAAAATCTTTACCTTCTTCAATGCCATCAGAAGTTAAGACAGGAGAGAGTTTTGCCGATTCACCATGAGCGCGCCAATCAAACAAAACCACCGCATAGTTTTGAGCGTAAGCTTTTCTGGCAAGGATACGTAAAAACCACTGATTGGCTAATGTTCCTGTGATGCCATAAGTCGCAACAATTGTGCCTTTAGGATTAGCAGGGATTGCCACCCATCCCGCTAAGGGAACCTCCCCGTGACTAAACACTACCTTTTGATAATTAGGTTCGCTTTCGGTTATGGTTGTCTCCCAATTTTGACTTGAGCGTAAGGCTACATAGATGGTCATTAAAAAACCATTGTTTAACCAGAAAGGAGGCTCAAAGGAAGGTTGATACATTCAAATTAATTTATCTAATTACTGATTATTTTTGGTGGGCAATAATAGTAAATTATTTTTTTAAGCATAAAGTTAATTTTTTTGCCCACCCTACAAAAACTATCATGCATATTGATTATGCTGTTGATAAGCCAGATAAATTGCTTCTAAAAACTGGCTATTACTGTATCCTTCAGGAACGTCATCCAGCAAAATAATTTCTTTGACCTGCTGTGCTAGTTTGCGGCTTAGTTGATGTTGATACTCCAACATCATGTTTTGCCGTCGCTGAAGAAATTCACGGATAGTAGCAAAATGTTCTGGTTGGAGATTGACCACTTCTGCCTCTATTCTTAATTGCACCGCTAAAGTTTCTGCCACTTCAGAAATATTGATCTTGCTTAATTGAGCGCCCTGTTCTTCTTGAACCACAATTGTACCCGCTACCATGTCTCCCAGACGTTTTTCCTGCCGCGAAAAAATAATCAAAAATACGCCAACAAATAAGATATCATCCACTGGTCTTAACAAAGCTCGTAAAATAGCTTGCGGTAATCTTTCTGGCTGACCGTTATCACGAATAACTTTGATTTTTGTCCATTTCTTACCTGGGGTTTGCCCTTGCCACCAGGTTTCTAAAATGACAAAATAGCCGACATAAATAGCAAAAGTTGTCAGGGATTGAATTGCCCAGATCCACTGCGCCAGGATATCTAAGGTGCCATTGTTAAACCAATTAGGAACTAACTGAAAAGCAACAAAGGCGCTGATCACCCAAACCAATAAGATGGTTAAACCTAAAATAATATAGTCAATTATCAAAGCAAAAGAACGATTCCCAATCCCTGCCAAAGTAAATTCTAGCTCAACGCTTTCTGGGGTTTGGAGATTAATTTGATTAAAAAAACGCATATATATTCAGCACCTTAGAAGAAATATTAAAAATTAATTTAAGTTCTGAGTCTAGCTTGCTTAAATAAGACAGACTGTGATTTTATCGCAGTACGTAGATTAATTAGGAAAAGTTAAGTTACTAGCTCGCAAGGATGAACAAAGGCGTACTGACCCATGTATGAAGGATGAAATAGAAATCAAAATGTTCTAACCATAATGCGTAGTGCTATAAGTCTGAATCTGTCGACAAATAGTATCTATTAATCATTCGATTAGATTTAACAAAACCTAGTACCGCTGGGCGAAAGTCAAGAGTAAAAAGTCACAAAGGCGCTCAGTTAGCCGCATGTAGTTTTGAGACATAAGGCTTTAAATACTTTTAAATGGTCACTTTATTTGCGACCACGTCCACTAGCTTTAATCGTCATAGTGTTATCCACAACGTTATTGACAAAAGACTTTGATTTTCGAGATGGCACTTCAAATTGCTTTAGTGACTAATTATTTGTGTTTGCTGCTCGCCTCCACATTAAGACTGTAAGCCAAAACAAAAAGATTTGAATAGGTATTCTTATAGAAGACGAACAATTAACCGCAGCTCTTCTAGTAAAAAGATGTGTCGGTTCAATCACTCCTAAAATCTCATTCTGTTCAATCAAAAAGGTTCGAGAAAACGGAGACTCAGCTTTGAGAATTACAATTTTATCTTCGTAAGTTACCTCAAAAAATCGGGTGAGAGGATTCGGTTTTATTGCTGTAGCTACAACCTCATCATCTATCTTTAGCAGCCATTCACCACTCAGCCAACGGTGCTGTATTTTATAATCATTCAAGTCTAGAATAATGCTACCTTGTTCACTTGCAAAATTAAAATTAACCAATGCTTTAGTATTGTTATCAACATCAATAACTGAATAGTTCCAGGAGAAAATAGATCGTGGAAGGCAAGTTAAGTCTGTCATTACATCCTAATAAAAATAACTATAGCTATTGTATGTTTGCTACTTTACAAAATATTTCAAGTTTGTTGAGTAGAAGAATATTTGTCTAGAAGTCCACTAAATTCAAAAAGCAGGATAATTACCCTACCCAATTAAGAAATATCAATGTTTAATGATGAATGTTCAATGTATAGATTTATATTATGTCCGCAGGGTCATTCAGACAAGATGGTTTAGGCTGGCGCATAAATTTAATTAGACAGAGATTTGGAGAAGGTCTTGAATATAGACTTTCTCAACTAGATTCTGGAGACTGGGATTGGGGGTGGGATCTGGGATTTCTTCGATCTAAGCTGCTGTGGCAAATTATTAAGTTTTGCATGTGGTCGCTGATTGCCATCTTATTAGTTTGGATTATCTGGCAGCTATGGCTAGTGATGCGTCCTTATTGGAAACGATGGCAAAGACCAAACGATCTCTATTCTCCTGTTACTACCTCCCTAAAGCCACAACTATCTAGTGCTGACTGGGTAGAGCGATCGCAATCTGCCAGAATTGAAGGTGATTATACTCAGGCAATTTTTTGTCTGTATCAGGCGATGTTGCAATTATTAGATGAGCGGGGCGTAATTCCGCTTCAGCCTAGTCTGACTGATCTTGAATATCAGCGATCGCTAAATAACATATGCGTAACTCCTTTGTCTCCCTACGAATTATTATTATCAACTCATCAAAGGCTCTGTTTTAGCAATGTCGAGGGAAACCAAGCTCTTTGGTCACAATGCTATCAAGCCTATCAGCAAATAGAGAATTAATCCTGGATACTGAGCATGCCCAATTTTCGTCAACGTAAATGGTTATTGATAGGAATTGCGATCGCCGCAATTTTGCTGATTACTCTGATCGTTGCTCCTAATAGCGGCGGTCGTAAAAATGATAGTGGTTCGACCTATGGACGTGGTCCAGATGGTTATGGTGCTTGGTATGAATATATGTCGCAAAGAGAGATTCCCATTGAGCGTTGGCGGAAACCCTTTAATGAGTTATCTAAAGAGGACAGGCAAAATGTTACCTACGTTAAGGTTTTGAGTAAAGCTGACTTTCTCGTAGGTGCTAAAAACATATCTCAAGCTGAATCTAACTGGGTTAAGGGGGGAAACACCCTAGTAATTATCGGTAATTATCAACCTGCTACCGCAGCACCTTTTAAGAGCGTAATTTTCTACCGTCCACAGCCATTGTCAGAAACCAAAGTCGAAATTGCGACGACCCGCCGCTACCAAGCAAAAGTAAAACGGCAGGATCTTATTCTGGAAGATAAATATGGGGCTGTGGTTTGGTTGGAGCAAATTGGTCAGGGTCAAGTCATTTACTGTACGACTCCCTATTTAGCAGCCAACGCTTATCAAGATGTTTTCAACAACTTTGAGTTTCTGGCAGAATTAGTCAGCGACCGTCAAAAGATTTTAGTAGATGAATATATTCATGGCTATAAAGACCAGGAAACTATTGTTCAAGAACAACAAGAAAATCTGCTTGACTATCTAGCAAAGACTCCATTGCTGTTCCTTTTTATTCAAACAGTACTTATAGCTATTGTAGCTGCGGTTGCTACCCTACGTCGCTTTGGTCAGCCTCTAGTTCCCCAAACAGCGATTAGTGATAATAGCACTGCCTATATTGATGCCTTAGCAGGAGTTTTAGCCAAAGCCAACAGCACTGATTTTGTAGTTGAGGCGATCGCCAAAGATGAACAGCAAAAGTTACAGACAGCTTTAGGTTTGGGTAAATCTTTAGTAGATCACCAAACTCTAGTTACAACCTGGCAACAGCAGCGACAAGAATCGACAACGGAATTAAGCCAACTGTTGCAGGTTAGTAATGCTAAGAGAAAAATTAGTGATGCGCAGTTGATTAGCTGGATACAAAAATGGCAGCAAATTAATCAGAATAGTTAGCTGTATAATCAATCTAACAGTTTTAAAACAGCGCGATCGCGACCTTGGTTTTTTGCTTGATACAGTGCTTTGTCCGCTGTTACCAATAATTGCTTGATCGTATATTGAGCAGAAGGAATGACTGATGCCACACCTAAGCTAAGAGAAACAATGTTGCTTGCTAAAGATTCAGGATGGGGCAAGTTAAGCTCTTGAATTGCTAAACGAATTTTTTGCGCTAATAGTAGAGCATTTTTAGTAGGAGTTTGAGGTAAAATCACGGCAAATTCTTCCCCACCATAACGAGCAACCAAATCGGCGGGACGGTTAAAGGTTTTTGATATTGTCTGGGCTACACTTGCTAAACAAATGTCTCCTGCTTGATGACCAAAATGATCATTGTACAGTTTAAAGTAATCAATATCTGCCAAAATCAAAGATAAAGGAAAATTTTCTCTTTGACCTCTTTGCCATTCTCTAATTAAAAATTCATCAAAACGATAACGATTAGCGACCTTAGTTAAGCTATCTAAAGTAGCCAACTTACTAAGTTTTTGATTGAGAATTAATAATTTATCTTCAGCCTCTTTGAGCTTATGATTTTCCTCTTTTAAGCGCATATTTGTCGCTTGTAATTCAGTTTTTAGGCGATAATTTTCTACCTGATTTTTGACTCTGGCTAAAACTTCTTCAATATAAAATGGCTTGGTAATGTAATCATTACCGCCAAACTTAAAAGCTTGAGTTTTATCTTTAACATCTTTTAAAGCACTGATAAATATAATTGGTATATTCTGTGTACAATGATCACTTTTAAGGATCCTACACACTTCAAACCCATCCATTACTGGCATGCTAATATCTAATAAAATCAAGTCTGGAGGATCAGCCTTTACCGTTGCGATCGCTGATAAACCACAATCACTCTCCTGAACTTTATACCCCTTAGTACTGAGTATCGCTGCTAAAAGTTCTACATTATCTGGTTGATCGTCAACTATCAAAATTTTTGCTTTGTCGCAAATCATTTGCTTGGCTGATGACATTTTTAAATTAGTTAATCTTAATATTATGTTTTGAAATGCTTGATATAGATTTATATGTCTACTTTCATGATTAATTTGTTATAAATTAAATTGTAATTTTCTGGCTGCAAGTAATTACTAATGAGCTAATTTTGCTCTTAAACTTAAGAACTAGTTCGAGAGAGAAATTTGTCAACCTAAGATCAAGCTGATGTTCTTGACCTGGATCAACACTTATCTTAATTATGATCGAAGTTAGAGAAAATCTATCTAATTACAAAGATTAAGTTTTGTCATTCTATTTGTACGTTAGGCTAAAAAGTAGGATACGGAAGATTTGCAGCTGCCCTTAGATTCAAAGATCAACTCTATGAGTACAACAACTCATGGAATGGGCAATCTTTGAGATAAAGTTTTACTTGTGGCTGAATCAAACATTTTAAGCTCTCTCCAACCTACAGACCTACAATACTAATATAGTAATTTAGTCGATCAAATTAACTATCTAGCTGAAGCTATTAATATAAGTAGATAACTTACCTGCCTCTGTGACATTGAAAAAAACTAGATCTTGATTTCTCGGCAACTTATCACTGTCAGTATAAAGCGCGGTGCAACCTAAATGACTAGCGAGCAATTATATAATATTCAAGATGTATTAAATATTACAGAAAAAAAACGAACTGTAATGTTAGTAGAAGATTCAGCAGTAGATCGAGCAGTGTATCAACGCTATCTCAAAACCGACAGGAAATATAACTACACTTTTATCGAAACCGAAACTGGATCAGAGGCACTAGAGATATACCCCCAGTATCAGCCCGATCTTATATTGTTAGATTATTTGTTACCTGATATCAATGGATTGAACTGGTTCAATCAATGGCAAAATCAATATAGTGGGCAACTTTGCCCTGTAATTATCCTAACTGGACAAGGAGACGAAAATATAGCGGTACAGTTTATTAAATTAGGTGCTGCCAATTATTTGCTTAAGAGTCAAATCACGCCTGAGAGATTGAGGTTTTTGGTGAGAAAAGAGATTGCGTTCACACAGTTACAACAAGATAAGCAAAATTTTACCAATACAGTTCAATCCCAAGCCCAACAGCTTCAAACAATCAATAATTTATTAGAAAAGCAAATTGCTCAATGTGAAATTTCTAATAACTTAATTCGCGACAGTCGAGAACAGTTACAAAAAAGTGAAGCTAAATTTTACAACACTTTTGAACAGGCTGCGGTGGGGATGGCTCATGTTGCTTTAGATGGTAAGTGGCTGATAGTTAATCAAAAACTGGCGGAGATTGTCGGCTATAGTAAGGCAGAGTTGTTGCAAAAAACTTTTCAGGATATTACTCACCCCGAAGATTTGGATAGCGATTTCAAATGTATTCGGCAAATTCTGGCAGGAGAGATTGATACCTGCTCCATGGACAAACGTTATATCTGCAAAGATCGTTCTCTAATTTGGATTCATCTTACGGTTTCGCTGGTTAATAATCTTGATGGAGAGCCAGAATATTTTATTGCTGTGATCGAGAATATTAGCGATCGCAGAAAACTGGAGCTAGCTCAACAAAAAACGCTACAGCATTTGTCCAATCTACATCAGATAGATAAAGCAATTTTATCAGCTCAAGATCCTCAAGCGATCGGCAAAATTGCAGTTGAGAGTATTCAGCAATTTCTAGATTGTCAACGTACTTGTATTGTGACATTTGACCCCGAGGAGAATACTGCCACTATTTTGATCAGCAAAGATCAGGGGCAAGAAACGCTGTGTCCTGAAGTTGAGGTTTCCCTTGACATCTGGCAAGATTTAATTCATAAGCTACAGAATAAAGAAAAGAACTATATTATCACTAGTCTGAGTCAGTTAACTCGATTATCAAGAGGTATTTCTACACTTACTACCTTAGGGTTGTCAGATTTTATTTGTTTTCCTCTTAAAGGACAAAATGATAAGTTATTGGGTATTCTCAATCTATGGGTAGAAGATTTAGCAACTATAACTAGAGAAGAGTTAACTATCGTTAATGAGATCAGCATTCAAGTGGCGATCGCTTTTCAGCAGGCTAATTGGACGCGCAAAATTCAAAATCATGCCTTAGATTTAGAAAATAAAGTACTTGAACGTACCGCCCAACTAGAAGAAATTAATCAAGAACTTAAAGACTTTAGCTATAGTGTTTCCCATGATCTCAAAGCACCACTACGAGCAATTCAAGGTTTTGCGATCGCTCTCCAAGAAGACTATGTGGATTGTTTAGATGAGTTAGGACATGAGTATACCAAACGTTTGGCGGTTTCGGCTCAGCAAATGGAGAAGTTGATCAACGATTTGCTCAGCTATAGTCGCTTATCTCGCACCGAAATTAACCGACACTCGGTTAGTCTGATATCAGTAGTGGCAAAAGCTTTAGAGGAGCTAGATTCGCAAATAACATCAACTCAAGCTCAAATAACCATAGACCAACCACTATTGAGTACTTTGGGCAATCGTACTATTGTGCTGCAAATAATTAGTAATTTACTGTCTAATGCTCTAAAATTTATGGCTGATGGTGTTCAACCCCAAATTCATATCTGGAGTGAAACTCACAACAATTTTGTCCGTTTATGGATCGAAGATAACGGCATCGGCATTGATCGGCAACATCGGTCGCGCATTTTTAACGTTTTCGAGCGATTACATGGCAATGAAGCTTATCCTGGCACAGGTATCGGCTTAGCTATTGTCAAAAAAGGAATAGAACGCCTGGGTGGTAGATTTGGCGTAGAATCGGAATTAGATCGCGGCAGTCGCTTTTGGATTGAATTATCTCAGATTAACGTCAGTTAGGGTTAAGAAGATTTATCTGTTGAGTTAGCTATTAGCCATTAGCCATTAGTCTTTGAAGCATTTTAAAACACTGTCTTAATAAATAATATATAGACATCTTGCCTAAGGCAAATTTTGATGCAGAATATTAGGCTACTTATGATATACGTTATAGATCTCTGATTAATTTCAGAGATCTGTAATTGCAGTTTTCAGTAATTTTTGATTTGATACGTCTGATGTGAATTAAAATGACAACGAATATCATCTCGAAACAAAGAAATTACATTACTTAAGGCTTAAATATCCAGAGCTAAAAATCAAGTATCAAAGATTTTAAAAGCTGATAGCTAATAGCTACGAACCAATAACCTGTCAACGAAGCCAATTTACATTAAGCGTTTTATATAAAGATGACTACAGATGACCAAGTTTCTCTCAGAGGAAACAACAGCACCATAAGACCAATTGCCGCCAGTTCACTCTATGGTATTGTGTTCCATGAAGGTTTTATTTGGGCGATCGATTCTCACAACGGTTATTTATTACAGATCGATCCTCAAACCAATAACACCACAATTCTGAATACACGTAACTGGTCAGATTTTTTAGGTGCTACGGGATTAGCTATTACAGAAGATATTCTCTGGTTTACTAATCGTGAATGTGTGTATTGTTGTTCATTAATTACCAAAGATTTTGAACCACAGTTATTTCTGCGCCTAGATTACGATATTGATGGGATTGCGGTATGGCAATCAACGATTTATCTTACCAGCCAAAAACAAGGCAAAATCCTAGTTTATGATCGCGCTAAGGGAACTAAGATCACTCATTTTTATACTCCTGGGATTGGTTTAGAAAACATTACCGTTAAAGATGAACAACTTTGGCTCAGTGATACCTTAGAGCAAACCGTCTACTGTCTTGATCGCGCTACGGGGGAAACTATCTTTAGTGTCTTAACTCCATTTCCCTCTCCTACAGGATTGACTTTTGCTCCAAATAGTCAGGGATCACAAACACTATACGTAGCTTACGCTGATCGTGAAGTTTATATTCGCGATAATCCTAATGCCGAGCCTAACTACGAATTACAGTATCGCGATCGCACATTTATTCATCCTCTCTATTTCCATTATAATCGCGAGCAAAATTATGCTCTTTCTAATGGTTATTTAGTAGAGATGTCCTACACTGAAGAAATTTCGCCCTTAGACCCAGTTGAGATAAATAATTTAGAATGGCGAATTGCTTTACCCGCAGAAACCGAACGCCAGAAAATTAGGGAAGTAAGTGCGATCGGGCTACCTTTTTCTGAAGAAATTAAGGACGGACAAAGAATCGCCGTATTTAAGTTTGATAATTTTACTTCCCAGGAGCGTCATATATTTGGCTGGAAAGCGATCTTAGAAGTGTGGAGCATCAAATATCAGCTTAAACCTTACCATTGCGAAGACACTCCCCAACTTAGTCCAGAATATCAGCAAAAGTATCTGGTAGACAATGATAACCTGGCAATGGATACTGAAATTATTCGCCAGGCAGCACAGACAGCGATCGGTTCTGAGACCAATCTCTTGCGCCAAGTCTATAGTATTCGCAACTATGTCTATGACAAATTATCCTATGGGATTAAACCCCATATTGATGCTCCAGATATTGTGCTGCGGCGGGGAGTTGGATCTTGCGGAGAGTATCTAGGATTACTCTTAGCTTTGTGTCGTCTCAACGGGATTGCCTGTCGGACGGTGGGACGATACAAGTGTCCTGGAGATCCCCTCAAGCGAAGTATGCCTCTACAGCCTGATTATAATCATGTCTGGATGGAATTCTATCTCCCTGGCTACGGCTGGCTGCCGATGGAGTCCAACCCTGATGATCTGTTTGAGGGAGGACCATATCCAACTAGGTTTTTTATGGGTTTGTCCTGGTATCACGCTGAAATGGCGAAGGATACGGCTTTTGAAATTATTACTCAAGATGGCGTAAAAATTGAGAAAGAGACTGTTTCCATTGGTGAGTTATCCTTAAACCATATCCGCTTTATGATTTTAGAGGAGTTACAGCCAGGAGATTAAGGACTGGGGGACTGGGGGACTGGGGGAATACTTAATTTGTATTTCAAAATATATAAGCTTGGCAAAAGCTTGTAATCTGTAACTCAAATTTTTTGGTAAAAATCACCGTTACTTATACTGCCATCGGGCATAATGGTACGCCAAAATTTGGCACCACTTAAGTCAGCACCTTGAAGGTTAGCGTTAAATAAATTAGCTTCCCGCAGATTTGCCCAAGCTAGGTGAGTATCTTGCAAATTGGCATTTTTTAGGTTTGCCCCCCGCAAGTTAGCGTGGCTGAGTATGGTATGACTCAAATTAGCTCGTTCTAAATTTGTTTCAATCAAACTAGCGCGGTAAAGCTGCGCTTGTCTTAGATTTGCGCCATAAAGCAAGGCACGATTCAAAAAAGCCTTTTCTAAGTTGGCTTTAGTCAAAATAGCTCGATTAAGATAGGCATAGCTGAGGTTGATATCTGGCAACTGCGCCTTGTGCAAAGAGACATTGAGCAAATGCGATCGCGAAAAATCTCTTCTGCCAGTTTTATAAGCTGCTTGTAATTCCTCCGCTGTCATTATAAGCTGTGTGTTCAATTTTGATTGAGTTACGAACAATGACTTCATATTTTTATAACTCCTTATCTTAATCGTTTGACCATTCTTCTTGTGCTAAGAGGTCGCAGATATGATCTCTTAAGAGATAATCATTTTGCTCCAATTTGCATTCGACGCAGATCCATTCTCTTGGAGGGATAAACTGGCAAAGAACATAAATAGGCTGATGAGGATTAATTTTTCCCCGAGAAACTAATTGACGAGCTTCAGCCTGAAGATCTGTAATTGAATAGTCAACGGTAATAGGCATTTTTGACCTCACTGATTAATTTTGCCGTTACTAGAGTCTGGTATCAGTTTTGAAAAATATTAGCTTAGTAGATCGTTAATTGAGTTGGTCATCAGTGAATAACCCCTGCTTTCTAGTTCACATTCAACCAGCGCCCAATCTGCTGCGGAGAAGAATTGGCTAAGGTTATAAATCGCCTGTTGAGGATCTAGTGAATGTATTGCGACTAGATGATGTACTTCATGTTTGATTTCTTTGATTGAATAATTAGTTGTGACTTTCATTTAGTACCTCACTAGTTAATTCGCCTTTGGATTTAGCATAAAAGAAAAGCTTGAAGAACTTGTGAGGATCAAGAAATAAGGAGCAAGCAATAAGAAGCGCATCAACAAGTTATTATTTTTTTTCGATGAAGGTGCCAGGACAACCAACAAATGTTATACGTTAAATATTAGACTTCTTGCAAGAATCATCATTAAGCTACTTAAAGAAAAGAGGTTAATCTGCAATGGGTGCAAGAGGTGCAGCTTGCCTACTGATAGCAATCAATCTATGATTAGAGGAGAAAAGGGCTTGACTAAAAGTAAATACACTTTCAATGCAACTCCACAATAAAAATTAATCGAGATAACTATCAATATATATGACTGTTAAATTTGAACTGCTATGATCCTCTCTAAATAAAATCAGCAGCAGTAAGATCAGCGGCACTAACACCATTAACCGTTGCCAACAATTGATTACCATTACTCGCATCACGGATTAAAGCAGCAGTCTGGTTAGCATCATCACTAATTCCCAAATCAGCAAAAGCCAA
>JBCDDK010000027.1:0-66066 GCA_039180345.1 Cyanobacteria bacterium P01_G01_bin.39
CAGCACTCGGAGCTTGCATCCGAGTGACCGAAGACCGCACTAGCTCACCGCGCCGCCTTCAGGCGCAAGACAAAGGACTTGTCCGCATGTACGCGCACCGTTGTTAATAGTTGATTGTTGATTGCGGTGTACCTCACTAATTTGAGAAAGGCTATAATCAATTTTCGCGGTTTTTCAGGAATTTAAAATCACCAAATCGTTACCCAAAAATAAAAATATTCTATGGTAACAAGAATTCATTTATCTGATGCCTAAAAGTTTTTAGCAGTGTGCTTAATAATATCAAACTCATAACGTTGAGGATAATCAGTTTTACCATAGAGATTAAAGGAAATAGTTGGCTCATCCCCGACTGATTCTACACTATGAATTGCCCCAGGCATTAAGCCAATAATCTCACCTGGCTGTAAAATTTGTTCTCCTACCAACTCTAGTTTATCAGGAAATTCAGCATCAGGCGATCGCTTCCAAAAGCGGTTTTTCTCAGTACCGTCGATTAATGCCACAATCCCCCAGGTACCATGATTATGAATCGGGGAGGAGGTTCCAGGTTTCCAAGCTACCATCTGTACAGTTAGAGGATAATCTGGTTCACGGTAAAGGGTTTTGACCGACCAACCTGTTTTAGGGGATGGTTGATCGTACTCCATCTGTAGCCAATAGGAACTTGTCAACAGATGTCTAACTAAAGGCATAATTGCTTTTAAGCGATCGTGATCATTAGGAATATTAAGCAAAACGTCTTCTAAATCAGTTAAGAAACGAAATAGTCGATATGGTTCTACTGGTAACTCGGTTTCTGGGGGATAATAAGCTGTTTTAGTAGAATCGTCATCAATCAGCCAGTTTTCGCAGTCTGAGTTTGCTTGGTTAGGTTGGGCAACTTG
Source organism: Cyanobacteria bacterium P01_G01_bin.39 (assembly GCA_039180345.1). Classification (GTDB taxonomy): domain Bacteria; phylum Cyanobacteriota; class Cyanobacteriia; order Cyanobacteriales; family Xenococcaceae; genus Waterburya. The sequence continues at coordinate 888 of JBCDDK010000027.1, forward strand.
GTTTAGTTGTTGTGACATGAGGTTATAAATAAAGAAATTTTAATCCAGTAATTATGCTGCGATTGTATAGTATTTAAGATTCTGAATTGATTAATAGCTTGGATCAAGAATTTGATTTTTGCCTACTATCCATTAAAGCGAAAATCTTTAGCTAATAAGTTAAATATCTTCTGAGAAGAATATGCCACAATTCTTAGTTTGTTTAAATGCTTTTCTCATTAAACGCTCATACTTTGCGAGTTTGATAGTCAACATCGAATAACAAACATTAACAAATCATCAATAGAACCATGAAACTTTCCTACATTGCTACTCTTACTGTTGCTTCAATCTTAACTATTGGCGGTACAGCTTCCTTCGCAAACACCAACACTGATACTTTTTCCAATAGCACCTCGGCAATTATTGCAGGCAATCCTTGTGCAGCAGCTAACCCCTGTGCAGCAGCTAACCCCTGTGCAGCAGCCAATCCCTGTGCAGCAGCCAATCCCTGTGCAGCAGCTAACCCCTGTGCAGCAGCTAACCCCTGTGCAGCAGCTAACCCCTGTGCAGCAGCTAATCCTTGTGCAGCAGCTAATCCCTGTGCAGGTAAATAAAATAAACAAGCATTTATGACAACTTTTATCCTCAATAACTTATCTCGATCTTATTGAGTCATTTATTTAATCTCCTTTGTAGCTATTGAGTAATCATAATTATTAATGATTGCTCAATTTTTTTAACTATGTCTGGATATGTTACCTGTAAGCCAAATAAGTTTAAACTGATATTGCCCATTGCGATCGCTTTTTTTAATTGGGGATGCCAAGCTGATCAATCGGCAAACTCATCTGACATAACCCGCCCAAAATGTGAAGCAGACGACTCATTTGTATATATTCCTGGAGGCAAGTTCATCCTAGGTAGCGATCTCCCTGAGCGAGATTTCGCCTATAGAATCTCAGCCAAAACAATCTCTAATACAGCATCAGGTATTACTCAAGCCGAACAAAAGTTACGTAATACAGGCTGGTTTGATCGGGAAAATACTAAACAGACAGCAACCCTTGATAGCTTTTGTCTCAGTCGTAATTTAGTTACCAACCAGGAATATCAGGAGTTTATTAACGCTACCAATCATCGAACTCCAGGCATCACTGAAGCAGAGTATCGACAGCAAGGCTTTTTAGTGCATCCATATTCTAAAGTCAAAGATTTTTTATGGGCAACAGGAACATATCCTCCAGACACCTCGCAACATCCAGTAGTTTTAGTATCTTATGATGATGCCCTGGCATATGCCGAATGGAAGGGTAAACAGACAGGGGAGACTTATCGCCTACCAACAGCCCTCGAATGGGAGAAAGCAGCTAGAGGAGAATCAGGAAATTATTTTCCCTGGGGTAATAATTGGCAAGATGATGCCACCAATGCTGCGGTTAGTGGCTTAGACTATACTAGTGCGATCGCCAGTTTTCCTGTAAGCAAGAGCATTTATGGTGTGGAGGATATGGCAGGTAATGTTTTTGAATATACTTCAACCCTCCAGAAACAGAATACTCGCGCCATAATGAAAGGTTGTTCCTGGGATGATTTACCAGGATTTTGTCGTGGGGCATATCAACATACCCGACCGATTGATTCTCGTCATATTTTATTTGGGTTTAGATTAGTCAAAGAGCCTTAATTTGACGATTTCATGCTGTATAGCGCTAGTATCAAGTATTTCTTGATAACAGGCTAAATAAATTAATAACCTTTGAGGTGAGCTATATGGGTAAATTAAGTACGTGCGCTGAGTAAGTCGCTCACCAATCTACTGGGAATGTAGAAAGTCAATTTCATTTTCATTGCTCAATTTGCTTAAGATTTATAGCTCGAACGTAGTATAAATTTAATATACAAGCATTTACATTTCTATTGCAAATTGCCAGTATTAAGTACATTAAACAGGTGAAAATTATGGCTACAGTAACCAAACAAAAAAACACTAAGCCTACTGTCAAAAAAGTTATGAGTGTAGATGACTACATCAAAACTCAATTTCCAAAATATGATAAAGCGATGAAAAAACTTGCCGATGCCTAGCATAGAGTGGATTGAATGTGATGAAGCATTAAAACTACATCAAGTTGCAATCTCACAATATGGAGGTTCTGGAGGTTTAAAAAATGAGGATTCTTTGATGTCTGGGTTATACAAACCTAGGCATCATCATTTTTATAAGGACATAAATGACTTGTATATCCTCGCTTCTCTATATGTTGAAGGAATCGCTTGTCATAATTACCCTTTTAATGATGGAAATAAAAGAACTGGTTTTCAGGTTGCCAACTTTTTTCTCTGTAAAAATGGAATAGTTAATGCGTATGACAATGACAGAGTATATGAAAGAACTTTATCTTTTGCCAACCATCAAATAACACATTTGGATTACGCTTATTTTCTAGAGCATGGCTAGAAACATTATCCTTTATTCAATTGCCAGCACTTCATCAGGGCAAATGGTTAATGCTAAATCTTGAGGGTCTACCTAATTCCTTAACTGAAGACAGTACAACAATAGAAGATTGCAAACAGGAGTTAGCTGAAACCATCGGGACTAAAAGATTTGAGAATTGTTAGCTACCGATAAAATTAGCCAATTTGAGGATGATAACTTTTTGAAATGAGCTTGACATAGCAGTAGAAATCAAAAACATCTCAAATGAGAATTGTTAATCATCTTGATCAGATAGGAAAGACATTTTTCCCATCTTGTTCCAGCTAACTCTATTAATATTAATAATCGCGCCTGTGACAGGATGGGACTTTATTTCAAATGCTCTGTGTTTAGCAATCGGTGGCTACTCTGTAAATTGAGCATAGATTGATTTAACTCTGATTTCGATTTCATCTTTTGCTAGCTGGTGATAGATAGAATTTGTGTTAACCAAGGTGGCAGCGTCTGCGGCTTGTTTAAAATTACCTGACATGGCACGGTTTTTAGCAATTAAATAGATCTTCTCATTCCACTTGTTGATTAATTCTTGAGCTTCTGGATACTCTTTAGCATCGGGAGTTATTTGCTCTAAGATGGCAATTGCCCGATTGTAAGATGAAGCCGAGTTAGGTTCAATCAAACTTTTAGCTTGAATTAAATAATCCTGATTAAGCTGTTGCTGCTGCACTGTTTGCTGCCACTCGGCTACTGCCTTTGCCGCTTCTTGAGCAATCAACTCAGTTGCAGGATAATTTTGCGGAATTAGCTCTACTGCTTTGATGGCACCTGCATAATCCCCGCTATTTGCCCGACCCTGAGCAATATCTAAGATTGTTTCACTCCAGCGATAAATATCTGCCTGTGCTTCTGGATAAAAAGGCGAATTAACCTCGATTTCTCTTGCCTGTTCAATTGCTCTATTGAGTGGGGAAGCTTGGCTATCTTTTAGATAAATTTTGCCGCTGCTGGGCAGAGTTACTGCTTGGTGGGAATTGAGATCGATGTAAATTTTTGCTTTATCTAGTAGATTAGTGGCGTGGGTCGATGACTGCAATAAAATTAAAAATACTAATAACGATATTTTTTGGCTACTGGACAATAACCACTGCCACCAAAAGCGCCCAATTGCCCTGAAACTGCCTTGAGATTTTAAAGGTACTACATTATAGATATCATCATCAATCTGGTTGCTGTCTGGCGGCAGCGAATAAGAATGCAAATCATCAAAATTAGGCAGTTTTAGATTGTGTTGTGGTAGGACTGGTGAGAAATCCGCATCAATCTTAAAAGATTTTATTTTAATCCCAATAGGTAGTTGAGCTAATGGTTTGATTTTTGTCTGACAAAGTAAATCCTCACAGGGAAGTGCGGGAGACTGATTATGATGAAACATTACCACAGCGTTTGCCTAAAAATTCTTACTGGTGTCTAGCATAATTTAACAGCTTAAAAAAAGCTTTATAACCATTTACTCTATTAGTAGCTTAATCTTTAAACTAACTTTATATTTAATTAGCAACTGCCTGTAATAACTCTTCTGCCAGCTCAAAATTGGCAGTAACGTTCTGGACATCATCAAGAGATTCCAAAGTGTCTATTAGCTTAATTAGCGATCGCCCTTGTTCGGTATCTGTTACCTCAATTGTGTTACTAGGTATCCAGCGTAATTCTAGATCCTTAACCTTCAAGTCATACTGTTGCAAAACCCGCTGTAAATTATCGAGATTAGTGACTTCGGTAAAGACTTCAGAGATCGCTTCATCTTCGTAGATTTCATAAGTATCAGCCTCTCCTTCCATTGAGGCTTCAAGCAACTTTTCCTCGTCAATACTGGCTATGGTCACAATTCCCTTTTGCTCAAACATCCAGCTTACGCAGCCAGTTTCTCCCAGATTGCCCCCGTTTTTGGTAAATGCCGACCGCAGATAAGCGGCAGTACGATTACGATTATCAGTTAAGGCTTCAATTAAAACCGCCACCCCACCAGCACCATAACCCTCATAGCGAATTTCCTCCAAAATAGCAGCATCATCTTGATAAGTTCCTGCCCCCTTAGCTAGCGATCGCTCAATACTATCGTTAGAAACTCCTGCCGCCTTTGCTTTATCAATGGCGGTGCGAAGCTGAAAGTTGCCATCAGGATCAGCAACACCATTACGGGCAGCGACAATAATGGCGCGAGACAACTGGGTAAATGTCTTGCCTTTTTTGGCATCTACCCTCGCTTTTTGCCTTTTGATATTTGCCCATTTACTATGCCCTGCCACGGTCGCTGTTTACCTCGTCTAAAGTTAAATAATAATCTGGTCTATTTTACAGATGTTTATCTATTATTAGCTTTTTTCTGGGCATCAGGACAGGGAGGAGATTTGAGAGAACCATCAAGCCATGCTGCTGCTTGCTGAAGATGTTGCAATGCCAATTCAGGTTCCTTCTTAAGTAAGAAAACCAAAGCAGACGTTAGCTGTTGCTGTGCCTGGGCTGGACGGTTACCCTTGAGACGATGCCAGTTTTGATGAGCAATGGCGCTGCGTTCGGCTAAAACTTGAGCTAGTTCTAGATCTGATAAATCAGCGATCGCTTTATTGTGATTGGTTGAGAGGGGCGTTACTTCAAACATGGGTTAATATCGTGTCGATCTAAATTGCTTTATATTTAATTTTATTGAATTTTAACGATGTCATCTGCTAAATCTAACAACACTCAAGAAAATGACCTCGAACAGATATTAGCTGAAGTGGAGCAATCCCTATCACAATTACAGTCGAGACATACCCAGGTTAAGCAAGATCTTACCAAGCGATCGCAACTTAAAGAGCGTCAACAGGAATTAAAACAGCACAAAGGTGATAAATCTCTGCCTAAGCCGTTGAAAACTGAACTGCGTCAACTACAACAAGAGCTAAATAGTCTAGAACTCAATTTAGAGAGTGTGCTGCTACCAGATATTTTTTGGCAAGTAGTACGGTTTGTCTTTTTAGGAATTGCGATCGGCTGGTTGCTGCGTATGTGGGCGACTTAAGCTTTAGCAACTATAGTTCGATGTCGAGGACTATTAACTGTGATACTAAAATCCGTAAAACCTACTTCTGCAAATACTTGTTTTAGATCCAAACTAAAGTATTGATCTAAATATGGTTCAGTACTTTTGAGTAACGTCAGAATATAGGGAGGCATTTTTTGGAATTTTTCTGATTGCGGATTCATGTCCATAATTGCTAAATAGCCTCCTGGACGTAATAGACGATGTGCCTCGATGATAATTTCCTTTGCCGCAGCCGAGGGTAGTTCGTGGAACATGAGACAGGCAGAAACCAAATCCATACTATCCTTTGGTAAACCTGTCGCCTCTGCCGCAACATGAATCCATTTGATTTGGTGTTGGCTTTGTTGTCCTCGATATTGAGCCACGGACAAAAAGTAGGGGGATAAATCAATGCCAGTTACCTTGGCTTGAGGATAAACTGACTGTAGGGACATGGTACTCATACCAATGCCGCAACCAAGATCGAGAATATCATGAGGAACAATGGCTACTTGCTTAGTTAAGGCTTGATGATAACTATCCCTTAGTAAAGTATCACCATTAACATCGCCATCAGACCAAATTTGGGCATGGACAGCACGAGAAGCTGATTCTACTTCCCAGGCGGCTTTCCAGCTTAAATTACCTTCATCATAAGCATGAAAAGAAGTTAGATAATATTGAGGATAGCTGAGATGGGGATTGGTAATGTTGACTAATTCCGACTCCCATGACAAAGAACTTAAATACTTAACGTTATCTCGCCAAGGCACGCCAATAGTTTCCGCACGGTCAACCATCATCTTGCGGGCGCGGGATTTGGCAAAGTTAGCTAGGGGTTTGATTGACAGAAAAATTCTTACTAACCGAGAAATTAAATCTATTCTGGTTTGAGTCCGAGATGTAGTTGTAGCTGTCATTAAACAGGATTTGATATCTAATTATAAAATCTTCCTTATTGTATGACGGGGACTCTCGGGATTATTTTAAATAATGTTTTTTTAGCAATTGTTGATGTAATTAAAATACATCGCGATTCAGTACCTTAGCTGAAGAAGCTCTAAGCTAAACTGAGTCGAATAAATAGCTTTATTTAAGCGATTTTATTGGCTTTATAAAGCTGATATGAAGATACCCTTTTTTAGAACAAGATTAAGTAAATACACTAGCTTTTTCAAAAAGTTGTGAAACAATAATTATTAAGACTAGACATTCATTATTATTTACCAATTAAAAAGGTGCGTCTTTAGACAACGCGTCTTTTTTTTTGGAATTTTTCAGGTATTAGCTATATGTAACCTGCCGCAAGTTAATTGACAGTAGTAGCTAAGAGTGTAGACTGATGACTACTATAATCACCTTGAGATAGCTTTGAATAATCGTAGCTACTGGCAATTAATTCCGTTTATTCGTCCTCAAAGTCTGACAATAGTTCAGGCTTTTATTTGCACTCTCATTTTTACTATCTTCTGGCCCATCAAAGCCTGGTTAGCAGGGGAGGTTAGTCAATATATTGGCAAAGGAGAACCTGGTAATATCGCGCGCATCGCTGGATTGACGGCGATTGTCTTTTTGCTTCAGGGTGTTGCTCAATACGGTCAAGATTCTTTAATGGCAAAAGCGGCTTTAAACGCTGCTTTCAACCTACGGAAGAGTGTTTACGGTCATTTACAAAAGCTCAGTCTCAACTATTTTGAAGTGGCAAAAACAGGTGATTTAACTTATCGCCTAACCGAGGATATTGATCGTATCGGAGAAGTTATAAATCAGTTTTTTCATGATTTTGTCCCCTGCATCTTACAGCTAATTGTAGTTCTGGGTTATATGCTGTGGCTAAATTGGCAATTAACCATTGCCACTTTGATTCTGGCACCTGTAATGGGAATAATCATTGGGGTATTTGGCGAAAAGTTGCTGAAGTATTCACGGCGTAGTCAAGACCGCATTTCCAATTTATCGGCACTGTTGACCGAAGTATTAAGCGGAATTCGCTTGGTTCAGGCTTTTGCTGCCGAGGACTATGAATTAGAGCGTTTTAGCCAAGAAGCAAATGCCAACCGTCGAGCGAAATATCAAGCAGAAAAAGCGAAAGCATTTCAGTTTGTGGTAGTTGGCTTTTTGTTGGTCATGACCGTATTACTGATCTTTTTTTTAGGGGGTTGGCAGATTTCCCAGGGTAATTTAACAGGAAAAGATTTTGTTAGTTACATTACTGGAGTAGCCTTACTGATTGACCCGATTACCCACACCACTAGTAATTACAATAGCTTCAAAGAAGGACAAGCATCGGTAGATAAAATTTTTGAATTGTTGGCAGTTCAACCCGCAGTCGTTGAACGAAAACAGGCGATCGCTCTCGGGGCAATTACAGGTAAGGTAGAGTACGATGCGGTTTGCTTTAGCTATCAGCCAGATGTTCCTGTAATTGATAATTTAAGCTTATTGGCTCATCCTGGAGAAACCATTGCTTTAGTTGGTTCCTCGGGGGCAGGTAAATCTACTTTAGTTAATCTTTTGCCTCGCTTTTACGATGTTGATCAGGGCAGGATACTAATAGATAGCAACAATATTCAAGACGTTACCCTCAAAAGCTTACGTGAGCAGATAGGAATTGTTCCTCAAGAAACCACTTTATTTTCTGGTACTATTGCCCAAAATATTGCCTTTGGCAAAGCAGAATTTGAACTAAAAGATGTCGAAGCTGCGGCAAAAATTGCCAATGCTCATCAGTTTATCACCGAACTTTCTCAAGGATACTTTACCTATGTGGGAGAAAGAGGAGTCAATCTCTCAGGAGGACAAAGACAAAGAATTGCGATCGCTCGTGCCATATTTCTTAATCCGCGGATTTTAATCTTAGATGAGGCAACCTCAGCTTTAGACTCAGAATCAGAAGCCTTGGTACAAGAAGCTTTAGAGCGAATCATGCAGTCAAGGACTGTATTTGTAATTGCTCATCGTTTATCTACTGTGATTAGAGCCGACAAAATTTTGGTATTAGAAAAAGGGCAAATAGTTGAACTAGGTAATCATCAAGAATTGCTAGCTAAAAATGGTGTTTATGCTAGTTTTTATGCTCGCCAATTTCACGATAAAGGAAATTATAGCCATTCCCCATAGTATCGCTGCGCTTAAGTAGCCCTTCGGGTTCGGCATTCGCTCTTTGCTGGGAACCAACAAGATCGCGATGCCTCACAAGTAGCAAGTTTAGACATAGAATTCGCGTTGAAAATAATTGTTATGACTATACAGCTCGGCAAAAATTCTGCTGTTGCTTTTGTAACTATCCTAAGTTTCTAATTACTTTAAGCTTTGGGGAAAAAAGGGAGGATTTTAAATTGAAAGAAATTAAGGCTATCATTAGACCTTTTAAATTAGATGAGGTCAAAATTGCTCTGCTAAATGCTGGAATCATTGGCGTAACTATTTCTGAGGTACGGGGTTTTGGTCGCCAAAAAGGACAAACGGAGCGTTATCGAGGTTCAGAATATACCGTAGAATTTCTGTCAAAACTCCAGATTATTGTTGTAGTAGAAGACGAAAAAGTAGATTTAGTAGTTGACAAAATTACTGCTGCGGCTCGTACAGGAGAAATTGGCGACGGTAAAATTTTTGTTTCCCCTGCAACTAGGATCGTTCGTATTCGCACAGGAGAAGAGGATCTCAATGCTATTTAGCGACATAAATTCTTGATTCAGGATCTGCCCCCAGCGCTCTTTATAGAAGATACATTTTCGTTAGCCAAAGTTTGTTTGCCTACTTCAAGATATAGAACTAAAAGATCAAAAAATCTATGCCACAGTCGAAGTATTCAACTCCCGTAGCCCAAATAAAAAATGACCCCAAATTCAAACATTTTTCCCTCAAAACCAAACCTCTGCTAGAAAAAATCTACGAAGATCAACAAGTTGTAGAACAATTGTTAGCTCAAATTTTCTCTTTAGTACCAGACAAATCTGCGCTCCCCACAGAGAATCTGAATAAGTGGAGTCAAAATGAAGTCATCATGATTACCTATGGAGATAGTGTTTGTGCCGACACAGAAAAACCCTTGGTAACTCTCAAGAATTTTTTAGAGCATTTACAAGATACGATTACGGGGGTGCATATCTTACCCTTTTGCCCCTATAGTTCCGATGATGGGTTCGCGGTAATTGACTATCTCCAGGTGGATCAGAAGTTGGGAGATTGGCAAGATGTAGAGGCGATCTCTAAACAATTTGATCTGATGGCAGACTTGGTTTTGAACCATATTTCTAGCCAGAGTGAGTGGTTTCAACAGTTTAAACAAGGAATTAAGCCAGGGTGTGATTATTTTATCGAAGCCGAACCCGAAACAGATGTAGCTGCTGTAGTGCGTCCTCGTAGCACCCCATTACTAGTTGAAGTAGATACAGTCTCAGGTCACAAGCATGTCTGGGCTACTTTTAGTGCGGATCAGGTGGATCTCAACTATGAGAATCCTGATGTTTTAATGGAAATGATTAAAATTATCATCTTTTATATTGAAAAAGGTGCCAAATACATCCGACTTGATGCAGTGGGCTACTTGTGGAAATGTTTGGGAACTCCTTGTATTCATCTACCCCAAACCCATGCCCTGATTAAGCTCTTTCGGGAAATAGCTCAGATGTTTAATCCTGATGTGGCGCTGATCACCGAAACCAACGTCCCTAATCGAGAAAATCTCAGTTATTTTGGCAATCGCGATGAAGCACATCTAATTTACAATTTTAGTCTACCGCCTTTAATTCTCAATGCTCTATTGCAGGGTAAATCCGACCATTTAAAAACCTGGATGATGAGTATGCCTCCTGCGCCTCGGGGCTGTGCTTATTTTAACTTTACGGCTTCTCACGACGGGATTGGATTGCGTCCTACAGAGGGACTTTTGACCGCAGATGAGTATCAAACCATGCTGTCGCTGATGGAACAGTTTGGGGGCAAAATCAGCATGAGAAGTAAGCCCGACGGCAGTCAAAGCCCTTACGAAATCAATATCTCCTTATTCGATGCCCTCAAAGGAACTGCGAAAGGGGAAGATCAATGGCAAATAGAACGCTTTCTTTGCTCCCAGACTATCATGATGGCTTTAGAAGGAATCCCTGCTATTTATATTCATAGTTTGTTGGCAACTCCTAATAACTATGCAGGATTAAAACAAACAGGACGCAATCGTACCATCAATCGTTATCGCTGGGATTACCAAGAATTAGAACAAAAACTTAGTGACCCTAATTCACCTCAATCAATTGTGATGCAGGAAATGTCTCGCCGCATCCAGATTCGCCGCCGTCAGCCCGCTTTTCATCCCAATGCTACTCAGTACACTCTACATCCGCTAAATAAGTCCCTGTTTACCTTTTGGAGACAAAGTATTGACCGAGATCAGAGTATCTTTTGTATAAATAACTTAAGCGATCGCACTCAAAAACTCAATCTATCTGATATTAACCTGATTTGTATCGATCCGTGGCACGATCTTCTCAGTGGGCAAATAATTGAGGATATTAACGATCATTTTATTCTGCAACCATACCAATGCGCCTGGATTACTAACCTAGAGTTCTAATGTGAAATATAGTCGTTTTAATTGATTTTTGAGTGCATGAGTTATTCTTTCGAGGGACTGGGGACTGGGGACTGACAAAGGGACGCGATGCGACAGCATCGCCAGTCGTCGCCAGACGACGTTTCTGTAAGATGCGCGTAAGCGCTGTCCCGCATGTACTGGAAAGTGTTAAGTGAAATCTATCATCCTCAATTTTTATTTGAAACAACTATATAAGCAACATGAGCGTCCAATGAATGGATTCCTTATGTTTCAAGAAACAAGATTCAAATTGGTGACAGAAGTCTATTTTGGTTTTTCGGTTTTTTCTTTAGCAACTCCGCTAATATAGCCTTCCACATCTCGCCTTAAAATATCCTCTACTCGTTGAGCGAAATCAGCATATACTTCGCTATGACTAGGAACATTATGATAGGGACCACTTAGCTGGAAAAATTGCCAGGCTTCAATCTTCATTAACTCAGCGGTGTTGCGATAATGACGATAGCGTTCTCCGTAATGAAAAAACTCTTCCACCGCCGCACTAATAGCAACCGCTTGGCTCAAGCCAAACGCAAACCAACCCATAATTTCTTTGATGTTGCCAGAATTGATATTGAGACTGACCAAAGCAGGGACAATGACTCCGCCAATAATGGTAACTAAGCGTAAAAAATAGTAGCGATTACGATTCTGTTGAGCCCGACTTTCAAGCCATAGCAGTTGTGACATCCAGCGAGATTTTATAAACTGTCGCTGTAAATCTGATAACTCGATCTGTTCGATCAAGTCAATCATCTCTTGTTTAAATTGTTCACTATAGTTTTTAGGCACCTGTGGTTCTGAGATCTGGTCTGGGCTTTTTTCTAAACTACTGTCAATCATGCTTATATTCCCAATAAAGTTAGCACTAATTTAAGCTTTGTCTATCTTGTTTGCCAATATTCAAACTTTGTTGTATCAAGATGTTCTACAACTCCCCCTAATTGCCGTACTTGATTTACCATATCTCCTGTGCCACCTCGTCCATCTCCTCCCTGACCATCCCATAAAACAATTAGCTTGATTCGATCTATGCCATAAACCAGACTAGAATGTAAAGCCCAACGATTATTTCGTTCAAAAGGATCTTCTCCTGGAGGTAATGCACCAAGATTTTCTAGTTGTTGATGAATTTGCACTCGTGGATGATTTTTAATCCGATAAAAACGTTCCACCCAATCATCCCGGGCAAAGCTAACGGACTGTTCGATAAATTTAACTGGTTCAAAAGGAAGATAGACTTCAACCTGCACCATTCGTTGCAAACAGGCTTCTAAGAACAAAATATCGCCACCACAGGCAATACCAGGAGCGATCGCCAGACAGTGATCATCGACCTGCAATTTTTCTAGTATTTGCTCGATCTTTTGTTGAGCTTCAGCCTCCATAGCGGGAGGAAAGCGAGGTTGAGGACGATGGGGACTATCAATCATATGACCAGAGAATAGCAACACCTGGGATGGTTCTACGCCGCTCTGAGTAATTGATATGTTTAGAGAGTATGGATTTTGAGATTTCATTTAATAGTGATTAGTGGTTAGAGACAAGGTATGCCTTGTCTGTACAGTGGTTAGTGGTTGTAGGTTATCTAAATGCCGTCACAAAGTTGGCGGTCGCTCTTAGCAACTCGCTGATTGTGTTGCAGATAATCTTCAACCCAGTTACAGCCGTGGATTAAGAGATCTTTTGATTCGAGCAAACTGTGTTGAGTCCACATAATTAAGGTTCTATCTTTACTACCTGAAGCCAGGAACTTTCCATTGGGACTAAAATCAAGACTCTGCACTCCAGCGCTATGACCTACCAAGGTTCTGGTTAAGTTCGCCTGGTTGCCATCCCATTGCCAAAGTTTAATTGTTTTGTCTACGCTGGCTGAGGCAATTACTGCTGAGTTTGGTTTAAATTTAACTCCCAACACCGAATCTGAATGTTCTTTTAAGTCATCTAGTAACTGACCGTCAAGATTCCAGAGTTTGACCGTATTATCCCCGCTACCCGAGGCAATGAACTGTCCATCAGAGCTAATATCCACCGTAAATACAGTACTTTTATGTCCCTCAAAAGTGTTGATCAAATTACCGTCTCGTTGCCAAAGTTTGACTGTATTGTCGCCACTGCCCGAGACAAGTTTCTGACTATCGGGACTAAAGACCACCGCGTTAACTTCTTCGCGATGACCAACTAAAGTTGTAAGCAACTTGCCATCAGGGCTCCATAGCTTAATAGTTTGGTCGGCACTAGCCGAAGCAATCAACTCACCATCAGGACTAAATGCTACGCCTAAAATGCGATCGCTATGACCAGCAAGGGTTGAGCGCAACTTGCCATCCAGATTCCAAAGTTTAACGGTGCTATCCTCACTGGCTGAGGCAATAACCTGACTGTCAGGACTAAATGCCACTCCATAGACACGACCGCCATGACCAACTAGAGTTGATTGCAATTTACCATCCAGATTCCAAAGCTTAACGGTGCTATCCTCACTACCTGAGACAACAAGCTGACCATCAGGACTAATCTTAACTGCCTGAACTATATTCCGATGTCCAAACAAAGTTTTGAGTAAACTGTTATCTGGCTGCCAAAGTCTAACGCTATTGTCGGCACTGCCAGAAATAATATATTGACCATCGGGGCTAAACTCAACCGCAGTTACCTTATCTCGATGACCTTTAAAAGTTAGTAGTAAGGTGCCATTGGTTTGCCATAGTTTAATAGTGTGATCCTCACTTCCTGAAACAATACGCCCTCCCTCAGGAGCAAAAGCCACATCCCGCACTGCATCGCCATGACCCACCAGAGTCCGCGCTAAAGTACCATCTCGCCGCCAAATTTTCACCATTTTATCTTCACTGGCAGAAGCAAGCAACTGGCTATCAGGGCTGAAAGCTACTGACCACACCTGGTCTTGATGACCCTCAAGAGTAGTCAATAAAGTGCCGTCCCGCTGCCAGATTTTGACTGTTTTATCTTCACTAGCAGCAGCAATCAGGCGATTATCAGGACTAAAAGCTACTGAGTTAAACGAACCGCCATCCTGCTTATCACCTTTGAGAACAGCCTCCAAAGTAGCCTGGCTACCGTCCCAGCGCCACAGTTCAACGGTTTGATTTTGACTGGCTAAAGCAAGGGTCTTGCCATCGGCGCTAAAAGCCACTTGATTAAAGTTTTTTTGACCAGCAAAAGTTCTGACTAAGGTGCCATCGGTTCGCCATAATTTAATGGTGTTGTCCACGCTAGCGGTCGCAATCAGTTGATTATTAGGACTAAATGTCACAGCATTGACCGAACCTTTATGACCTTTAAGGGTGGTAAGCAAAGTACCATCGTGCCGCCACAGAATAATTGTGTTGTCGGCACTTCCCGAAGCAATCAACTTTCGATCTGGGCTAAAAGCTACGTCTAAAACAGCACCATAATGACCTGATAAACGATTGTATTCTTTAATGGTGTACACTGCCTTCTGTAACACCTGTTGTACTCTAGACTGAGGTTTTTTCCCCGCGATTAGCGCTAACTTTTGCAGTTGTTCCGTGGCTTCAATCGCCTCTATCAGAGCTTTTAGCTTATTATTTGAAGCAAACAGAGCCTCACTAGACAAGCTCGTGGCATAAATTTCGCTAATCTTGGCTTTGCGATACTCTACCAATGCCGCTAAACCTAAAGCGGTAGTGATGGCAAAGCCGACAGTGGCAATACCAGCAAATATCTTTTGTCGCCGAGCATATTTTTGTGATTCTGCTAATCTAATTTCTGCTTCATGGGTGCGTTCTTTTTGTAGCTGCAAGATCTGAGCTTGACGAGATTGTTCGGCTTTAGCTTCAGCATCAATCTTGTTCTGGCTAGTATTAATAAACTCCTGCTGTAATTGGGTGGCAGTCGGTTGTTTATTCTCTTGCTGTGTTTGTGCCAACCAATTTTGAGCCAGAATAAATTCGCTACCTCGCAGTAGCAAATCTTCGTTTTTCTTTCTTAGCAACCATTCTCTGGCTCTTTGTGACCATTTGGTATGACTTTGGACATGTTCTCTGTCGGTATCAATTGTTCTCACTAATTTAGGGAAGCTGGCACGAAAATCCCCTTCGTGTAGATTGAAGTCAATCCATTGAATCTGGGCCAAAATCGGGTGCAGCTCAGAGGGAGAAACCGATTGGTAGACTACCGTAATGATCCGCTTGTTAAGTTTTTGGGCATGTTCTACTTCAGCAGCACAATAAGGAGAATTAACTGATTGAGGAGAAATAATAAAGAGAAAGTTGTCGCAGTTTTCAATACCGCGATCTATTTCCTGTTGGAAATCTGCCCCCAAGGCAATGTTTTCTTGATCAAACCAAGTCAGTTTTCCCACTTCGTTAAGGGCATCATTGAGCCTTCGTGCAAAATCCGAATCAGCGCGAGAATAGGAAATAAAAACTTCTAGAGAAGCTGGCTTTGGTTGTTGCAGACTTGCGTTAACAAACTCTATTTGCAGAGGTAAAGGAGGATAGTCCTTTCGCTGTTGAGCTATGGTTAACCAGGCTGCAAAATGCTGAAGATTATAGCTTCTAAGTAAGATACTGGGGTTGTGATTTTGCTCTTGCCATTTGAGTGCTTTAACTAATAACAGCTTATGACTTTCATGATAGAACGCCTCATTTTTGAGTTCTTTTAATAGTTTATCGATACCATGATGGTAATTTAGCTCGTCTGGCGTAGCGGTTAAATCAATAAACTGTAGTTTTTGTAGCTCAGGTGGAATTAAATCTAACCCAGTTTCTTTGATCAGTAAAGGAATGATTCTTTTATTATGAGCGATCGCAAAAGCTAATTCTTGTTGGCAGTAGCTTGAGCGTAAGGTATCAGGGGAAATTAAATAGACCAAATTATCAGCCCTGACAATTCCCTTCTCAATTTCTTGGGCAAAAGCAGTTCCTGTTTTAATATCAGTTTGATTGGTCCAGATGGTTAAGCCTTCGCGCATTAGGGTTTTGCCAATTTTTTGCTTGATAGCATTGTCTGGATCTGCTGCCGATAAAAATACCTGCGTCATCAAGTTATTAGCATTCTTGATACTTTCACTAATAAATTCGCAGTGGAGATCTGTGGCTATACAGGGTGGTTGCTCATCATTAAATTTATGTTTTAACCATTTTCGAGCATTATTTCTCGCTGCTCCTACCAAAAGATGCTTACTTTGCTTTTGGTTTCTTTCCCAGTCCAAAGCTTTAACTAATAATTGAGTGTGCTGGGTCACATAATCTTGATGTTGATTAATTGTCTGAATTAACCCATCAAAAGAAGCGACAAAATCATCAATCTGCTCACGGGCATAAATCCAGTTGATTTTTTGGATTATCGGATGCATGTTAGTAAAGCTAGAGTGTCGCCCTTGAGCCTGATATGCTTGCCAATCAGCTGCGATGAGGTGGGGATTTCTGGACTGCCATGTTTCGTAGCTAATTTGCTCTACATGCAAGATGGGAATGATGCGCTTGTGATATTTGAGCGCCAGATTAATTTCCTTGAGGCAATAGGTCGAGTTAACTGAGTGAGGCGCAATAACAAATATAAAATTATGAGACTGTTCAATGCCACTATCGATCTGTTCTTGAAAATCGACCGCTAGGGGAATATCATCTTGATCGAACCAAACATTTAAACCCTGCTCAACCAGCATTTGATTTAACTTGGTGGCAAAAGCGCGACTATCCGCACGACCATAGGAAATAAAGGCATCAAAAAACTGTTTCATGGTGTCTAGACAAAAATTCTCCTAACGCCGCCCCTATTTTGCCCACCAAAACCTTTTTACTATCAATAACCCTATACTTTTATCTGACCTTCCGCACATTACCACCATAGATAGAGTAATTTAATTGTACTAATCTACAGATAGTGATAAATACATATTAACTACTCTACAGAATGAGCGTATTTATGTTCTTCTCCTCTACCTATAGCGTCTGCGGAATGTGGGTTTTATTAATTCGGTAATAAAAAATCGGTTCGCATCATTAATAAAATACGAACCGATTTTAACTTAGTAATAATTAAATTGGAATCTTGTAGTCTATGTCTAATCTAGATAGAAGAATAGAAATAAGACTAAGGTGATTTCTGAAAAAAAATATACCAAAAAGCTTAAAATCAAAATGTCAGGCACAAACCCAGAAGAGAAGGGGAAATTAGTTGAAGCGATCGCCAAAACAGATTATTATCTTATGGACTATAAATTAACAAGTATGAATTTGGTAGAGAAATTTAACCTGCTACACTTTCTTGTTACACTACAAAAAAATATGTACCATCTTACTAATTATACAAAGATCGATTTATAAATACGATTTTGAACTCGTAAAGTTCCTTGTTGCTTGACTATTATTCCCGATAAGAGCAGTTCCTTTTCCTCTAAACTATTGTTAGATAGTATTTCTCCTCGATCTAAGACCTGTCGGTAGAGTTCTAATAATTGAGCGGATTGTTTGCTATTGTGTAGGCGATCGCGAATGGTTCTTAAATGTTCTGGTTCGTCTTGGGATTCCCAATTCTCAATTATTTTAGTTTGTACTAAGTTAGCAATCCATTCTGATTCTTCATTTGTAGGAACACCTGATGAATCATTGCGAATTAGTTGACAGAGTTTCTGAGTTAGAAAAGGTTGACCGTTTGTCCAGGCTAATACTTCTTTGAGAACTGTTTGCGGGTTGTCTACTTTGTCGGTTAAACCCAAGAGCAAAGGTTGCGCTTCATGCTCTTTAAAACCTTCCAATTGGATTGCCTGACCGATATTGAAGGGAGTTCTTTGGTAGTCGGTAATCAAGTCATTGGGAGTAGCCACGCCAAAAAAAGCAAAGGACAAACGACGATATTCTGGGTTGATGCTGCGTTGGTTGTAGCAGGAACGAATTAGAGCAAAAAAGTCATTTACGGGAAAGTCTAAACCTAAAAGGCTATCGATTTCGTCGATAAAAATTACTATGTTTTGAAGAGTAGCATCTTGTTTGACTACTTCAACCAGCAAAATTTCTTCAATAAATTGGCTAAATCTTTGCAAGGGAGCGAGATCTGCTTGTTTTTGCCACCACGTTCTCAAATTGACTTTTTTTAACAAACCCAAACTACGCCATAGCTCGACGGCTAAACCTTTATACCACTGTTCGCGAGTGACATTTTCGCTACCAATACGAGTTAAATCGATCGCGCCACAGCGATATCCTTCATGGTTTAAATAATTTATCATTCGTACCATTAGGCTAGACTTGCCCATCTGACGGGGATTGAGAATGTAGCAAAACTCTCCCTTCTTTAAAGCCTGATAGAGATGACGATCTGCCGAACGCACTACATAGGTCGGTGCATCCATCGGCAAGCTTCCCCCAACTTGGTAATCAAAATTAGAAGGACGATCTGCATTTCTGAGTAGTTCATTTTCAAACATGAGTTCGGCTTGGGTGGCTTGAAGAATTTCCAAGGTCTGCGATAGTTCCTGAGTCCGCTCATCTACTTTTAGCTCTAGATTGCGGTTTGATTCGGCTAATGCTTCTTTTGTCTGTTGCAGGTCGATATTTTGCAGTTGAAGCTGTTCGGTAAATCTAATTCGTTCTGCTTCGGCGCGTTTGCGATCGCTAATATCGGTAGAAATGCCACAGACTGCGTAAGGAATACCCGTAGAGTTGTAGAGCGGAAATTTAGTGGAAATATAAGTATGAATACCATCGTCTTGGGGAATTGTTTCTTCAAACTGTAAAGACGTGGCTGATGCTAGAACCTGCTGATCGTTGATATATAGAGGGGATGCAATCTCAGAGTCAAAAATTTCGGTATCGGTTTTGCCGATGATTTGGTCTTTGGTGATATGAAAAAGAGTTTCGTATTGTTGATTGATTAGCAGGTAGCGACCTTGAGTATCTTTAAGATAAACCACGGTAGATGAATTATCTATAATTGCTTGCAGCCTCTCTCTACTCTCTCTTAGCGCCTCTTCTGTTGAGATACGAACGTCGATTTCTGCCTGTAAATTTTTGTTTAAAACACTCATCTCTTCGTAAAATTTGGCATTTTCAATCGAAATAGCAGCCTGAGATGACAGAATTCTTAAAACTTCAAGGCGATCGCTGGTAAAGGCATCTGTAGTTAAATTATTCTCTAGATACAGAATGCCCCTTAGTTTGCCTCGATCTAATAGAGGAGTACAGAGAATTGACTTGGGTTGAGTAGCAACAATATAAGGATCGCGAATAAACTGCTGGGCTGTGGTGGCGTTATTTAATACCACATCTTCTTGAGTCCGCAGAACATAGTTAATAATCGCTATTGGTAAAATTGGTGTTTGGTTATGATCATCGGTAGAATCGAGCGGAAGCCCTAAAGGATTAGCTCCTAACGTCGCGTCCGCTCGCAATATATTAACCTCATCAGAATTGATCGCTCCTTCAGCTTTAATCGCCCATTTACCATCTTGTTCGAGAATTAGAAAACCTTTTTGCGCCCCGCCGTTTTCAATGACAGTTTTCATCAGTTTAGCTAGCAAATTCTCCAAAACGATTTCACTCGAAATGGTTTGCGAAGCTTTAAGAATGCTATTTACATCTAAAACAGCAGACGTGGTTTCGCTGGAGTCGGTCGCAGCAGAATTTAAGCTGCTAGTCAGAGTATCAGTTGTGGCTTGGGCTAAAAACTGTGGATATAGAGCCTCTAAAGCTTCTACCTTTGCTGTCGCGCCCCAGCGTTGATAGCTATAGTGTGCGTCTCGTAGATAGTGACGGGCGACATGGTTCTGGTTTCTGGCTAGATAGAACTTGCCTGCTAGTTCGTAAGCCATGGCTTCTTCGTTAAGATATTCGTTTTTGTGAGCTAAGGTGATGGCGCGATCGTAATATTCCCTAGCATCTTTATATTGTCCTAATACGCGGGCGCGTTCGGCTTCAACTAGGTAGAATTTGTGTAGATAATTCATCGGGGCAGAAGATGCCCATCGCTTAATTTTTTCTTGGTTGACAGCTACTTTGGTGAGAATAGACTGTTTTTCTCCAGTTAAGACATTATTAAATTCACCTAAATAAGCGATAGAAGAATGAAAGTATGAGATGGGAATATATGGCGAGCCTGCAACTCCCTCCGAGTATTTTTCGATCTCAGTTGCATTAATAATAGCTTGAGAATAATCCTGAAACAGATTACAGAGTATAAGTTTGCACAAATACAGGAAAAAAGCTCCAGTGACATGATTTGATAAATAAACAGGTGTAATTTGGCGTTCGTCGTAGATATCGCCAATTAATCGTCGAGGATTTTCTGATTTACCTAATAAGTTTAAAACTGTTTGATGAAAAATCTGCTGATAATTAAGAGCAGCTTCTTGGTTGAGTTTGGAGATCGCTTTGCCGTAAGCTGCTATTTGGGTTTCTAATTCAGAAAGTTTCGAGCCAAGATAATACAAATAAAAGCAGTAATTAGCCGCAGAATAGCCAGCAAACTCTATATCTCCAATTTCCAGACCAATTTGATAAGCCTCTTGCAATTTTAAGCTGCCCTTAAGATGCTCTTTCGAGGGAACTAAATAGTTATAAATCTCGAATAATACCATCGCTTTATATCTACTACTCGGTAAGCGAGATGATAGGCGTAAAGCAAGTTGACCAAATTCATAACCAGTTTCAAATTCCCCCGCTATGGCAATAAGATTGATTCCGTAATTGACGTAACCAATAATAGAAGAAGGAGCATTGCCATATTTAACAGACAAATTGACTAAGTTACACACCAGCATTGAGTCGAGTTCAGGGACACTCATATATGCAGCAGAATGAATAAAGCTTATAATTCTCATTACTGCCAATTTAAAAGGATCGGTCATCTTTGGCAGATTTAATAAATCTTCCATGGTTTTGTCTGCCAAAACCAATTTGCTTTCTGACAAAGCTTGTAGAACATCTGACTGACTTGATTTTTCAGGAAAGGTAATCTCCAAAAGTTTGAGAATTTCTAGTCCAATCTTTACGGCTGAATATAGCTGGTTCTGAGCTATACAGGCTTGAATCTTAATTTGATAGGTTGGCACTTTGTCCAGTAAACTTTTAGCTTGTTGCCGTACAACTGAAGTCAAACTCTCTAGTGGCTCGAAGTTAGCGCTGAGGTATGCTGCTTCTGCGGTTTCGTTATACAGTTCCAAGGTAAAATCATACTGCTGCTGCCAGCTATCTTCTGCTAATAGTTCCAAACCAACCTTGAAGTATTGGAAGGCATTTTCATAGGCGGTGGATGCCTTTGCTTTTTGACCTGCGATTAGGTTTAATCGAGCTAGTTTATCTTGCTGCATCTGCTGCTTACATAACTTCCTACCAATATTTAATTGATGAACAATATCAAATATTTTTAACTCTTGTTTTTCTGGTGGAGTATTTTTCAACAGCAGTTGTCCTACCTGCCAATGGACGGTTGATTTGTCTGTTTCAGTAATTAGCAAATAGGCTGCTTGCTGAATGCGATCATGGGTAAATTTATATTCAACCGTGATGTTCTCAGACAATCCCTGGACATCCATTTCTATGAGCTTGTAGCCATCGCTAAGGGGTACAATTAAACCTTCTGTGATCGCTGACCATAAGTTAGCAGCAGCTTGTTGAGGTGATGTTTCTGAGACAATAGCTAAGGTTTGGAGCTCAAACTGATTGCCAATACAAGCCGCTAACTGCAAAAGACTTTGGGTTGTTTCTCCTAACTTTTGGATCTTGGTGGTCATCAATTCGACCACATTGTCAGTGATATTACGCTTTTTAATCTTTGCTAAATCCCAGTGCCAAGAGCGTTTTCGTGAGTCAAATTCCAATATTTCTTCGCTATATAGAGACTTTAAAAACTCATTGATAAAGAAGGGATTGCCATAGGTTTTTTTCTGGACTAATTTTGCTAACGGACGAGCAGTATCTAATTCTAGATGGAGGGTATCATTAACTAATTGATTAATACAAGATAAATTCAAGGGCTTTAAAGAAATATTATGTACAATTCCTCCAGCTTGCTCGATCTTATCCAGGGTCAACATTAAGGGATGAATCTTACTAACTTCATTATCTCTATATGCACCAATCATAAAAAGATACGAGCTATCTGCTTCGCTCATGAGCAGTTCGATCAGATTAAGAGAAGCTCTATCTGCCCATTGTAAATCGTCGATAAACAACACTAAGGGATGTTCTGGTTGGGCAAAAACCTCAATAAAGTTTTGAAATACTAGATTAAAGCGATTTTGAGCCTCTATTGATGTCAATTGCGGTACAGGTGGTTGGCTACCAATAATGAGTTCTAGTTTGGGAATGACTTCAAGGATTACCTGACCATTAACACCGAGAGCTGCTAGAATTTTTTTCTGCCAGAGATCGAGCCGAGCTTCACTCTCAGTAAGCAGTTGCCTAATTAAGGAGCGAAAGGCTTGCACCAGCGAATCATAAGGAATATCTCTTTGGAGTCGATCAAACTTACCAGAAATAAAGTAGCCCCGTTGCTTAGTAATTGGTTTATAAACTTCCTTGACTAAGGCAGATTTGCCAATCCCAGAATAGCCAGAAACCAGCATCATTTCTCTATATCCCTGGCTGACACGGGCAAAACCAGCTAATAACTGATTAATTTCTGTTTCTCGTCCATACAGCTTTTGAGAAATTTGGAACTGATTGCATAGATCTTCTCTGCCTAAAGGAAATGGTTTAATGTTCTGTTTCTGCTGCCATTGGTGTAGACACTTTTCTAGATCGTTTTTCAATCCATAGGCTGACTGGTAGCGAGCTTCAGCATTTTTCGCCATCAGCTTAATAACGATCTCAGAGAGTACCTGTGGTATATCCGATTTGAGTTGATGAGGAGGAATTGCTGGTTTACCCATATGGCAATGGAGCAACTCAAGCGCATCGCTGGTGGGAAAAGGTAATTTTCCTGTTAATAAGTGATAAAAAGTAACGCCTAAGGAATAAAAATCAGTCCGATAGTCGATTGCTCGATTCATCCTTCCAGTTTGTTCTGGAGAGATATAGGCTAAAGTTCCCTCTAATTTATTGGGATTGCATAACGTCGGGTTTTCTCGTGAGAGAACAGTCGAAATACCAAAATCAATAAGCTTAACTTCTCCCGTATTGGGATTAAAAACAATATTGGATGGGTTAATATCTTTGTGAATGATTTTGGCAGCGTGAGTTTGCGCTATAATATCTACAGTATTAATAGCTAATTTCAGAAATTCTGCTAATTCTAAATTCCCTGGTAATTTTAACTTTTCCAAAGACTCAGCCCCAAAATCTTCAAGTACCATCACCCAAAGATTTTGAATATTTTCTAGACTGTAGACATCGATTACTCCATTAAGCTGCAAGTTTTTGGTGATTTCGTATTCGCGCTTATACCAAGCTACTTTCTCTGGCGAAGGATATGGGTCTCGGAGTATTTTGAGAATAACAGCTTGTCGATTCGTGGTTCGATAGGCACGATAGACTAAGGAATTGGAGCTTTCATAAATTTTTTTCCCAGTCTGGTAGCCGAAAATCCTCAGCATAGCTTTATTCTCTGTTTTACCTTCTGATGTTATGCAAAAGCTATGATATTGAGATGGATATAAAGCTTTTGGAACTATACAGCGACTATATTATCAGCTCATTCGGATAGATATAGTCATTTTAATTAATTTTTGAGTACGTTAGTTATTCTTTCGAGACAAAACAAAGGCGATTCTGTTTGCCGCATGTCTTGCCCGCATGTGTGGGGACTGGGGACTGATACTAAATCCTGTTTACACATAACACTTAAAAGTTAGGCAAAGGCAGAAGGCAGAAGGCAGAAGGCAGAAGGCAGAAGGCAGAAGGCAGAAGAATTTAAGCTAGTTTAAAACTTAAAATCGAAAGTATACTTTGGTAATCGAATTTGGTATGAAATCTATCATCCTCATAATCAACTTTCATAAAACACTTAAATCTAATGTATGTAGTAGTTGACAACAAGTATTTTTTCTTAACTTGTCACCAATGGCTAATAGCTATTAGCTACGAACCGAAATACTTTATACGTCATACATTTCTTGAACGAGTCGCTCATGGGGAAACCCCCAAGACCGCGCTCGTCCGCTAAATCACCAACGCCAAAAAAAATTGGCGCTTAATTTTCAGGCTTGCTACCCAACATGAATTCTCCAACAGATGTTTCTGCATAGTAATCAGTTCCAGCCGCTGCTGCAAATAAATCTGAGTTACCGTAACCAAGAGCGCAAGGCGCGAGTCCTAAGGCGGTGGCTACGAGATACATGGTTTGGAAAACAGCACCAACATTCTTGAGTATTCCAGCATAAGCCATAGACTCATAGTACCAACTTGCTCTTTGAAAGCGGGCTGCTAGGACAATCAGAATTTGAGGAACAGATTTTTGAGGGTTATTTATCCTAGCTTCTTCTAAAAGAGCTTTAACAGAATCGTCGAGCGCACAAATGCGACCGAGTTGATGATCTTGAGGGCAATAGTGATAAAAACCTGAAGCAATATCTTGACAACTGTTCACCACTAGATATAATTCTAGTTCGTAACAAGCACCTGCGCCAGGATAAGGACGATTACTCAGTTCTTCTATATCAGTTTTTGTGGTTTCTTTGACTCTAGCCGAACGATAAAGAAATTCTCCAAGCTGTTGAGCTGTTATGGGTTGCTTGCCAAAACTTCTGATCGAGCGTCTAGATTCTAAAACAGTTGTAAAAATAGGATCGGTTGCTTCGAGCGTTTTAAGATTTGGTTTGTATAAATCGATTTTTTCCCCAAAAACTTGGGATTTAACGGCGGGCAGTTGTGGGATTTGTTGCCAAAAACGATAGGTTCTGCCAATAGGGTTATTATGTCTTCCTGTTCTAATTTGGGAATGAAAGAGTAAATCGTGGAATTCCCATTGAGCGAGAGGACTATTTTCTGTTGGGATTTCTTTGTTGTCGCCTACTGCTTCAGTAAGCATCGCCGCACTTAATAACAGGCTTAGGAACAATTGTGTCGTCTCCTCTGTAAGACGAGGAATTTGCTCGCACAACTGACGGCAATTAACTGGTTTTGCTAATTCTGTTACGAGGGCAGAACTTCGCCAATTGTTTAAAATAATCTTTCCCCGAGATAGGGGAGATTCTAGAATTAAACTTTCTTCTTCTCTATGACAATAAGCAAAACGAGAGAGAATATAGTTTTTATCTAAGACAATTTTTTTTAATTGAAATTGGTAATTTGGGGAGTTAGATAGCAGGGTTGCTAGGGTACCTCCATCAAACTTAACAGTATGGCAAATTAATCCTATGTTAATAAATTGTTCGAGATAATAATAAAATTTAGATAACCCATAATCTCCATCTTTTTCTAATACAATTTGACCTAATTTTTTTTCAGTCGCCCCCTCAGCACCAAGAACAGCGATCGCCTCTAATATTCCAGGAGATAAGTGCTGAAGAGTTAAACTATTGTTCTTATTTTTTAGAACAATCTCATTTTCTGTTTGTTCGAGGGAAAATATATCCGACCTAAAAGAAATTATTAAATCATTTTTCATTTTTTAAAACCTCGTCTAAATAGAAAATCGTAGTTTTTAGATCGGTAACGAAGTTAACTGGCAGGATATACTTACTACTTACTACTTATGAGCAGTTAACTTAAAAACTTCTAATTTCAAACTGGATGCGATTTAGTTAATATATAAAAGCAAGAGGATTTAGTTGGTTTTCAGTATTAGATTCTTCGAGCCAACCTAATTTAACGGGAACATCGTAAAGTCGCCCCGCTCCCAGTCTTCTCCAGTAATGTCGCATCCCAGGGACAATAACTTTAACCACATTTAAACCTATATCGGGACGAGTTTGATCTAAAATCAACATTTCCATACTTTTTTCTTTAATAAGCTCTGAACAAATCATCACGTCTTCTAGTAAATCTTCTTGCCAAAGATGAGGATAATCAGAACAGTTTGTGGGAGAAGTATCAGAGTTTGGGACTAAATAATTTTGATTCTGAAGACTTGCTGTTTTCCACCAATTTAGTGCTGATTTAGAAAAAGATTCATAGCGAGTACTGTCATCAGGATTGATAGAGGAAACAGAAGGTAGTGCTTGATTTAACTCTGTCAAGGCTCGAAGCATAGCAATATAAGGATTAAAATGAGCGCCAAAGCCAAAGATGATATCTTCTATTTTGCTATCTGTTCTTCTAGAAATTGCACCAAACACGGGAATATTAAAATCACTGGTTAAATCTAGAACCCAAAACTCTCGGTTGAACGTCTGATAGTAATCTTTCAAAGCTTGAAAATAGGGATCGTCAAAACTTTCTAAATTAACTTCTGGTTTTTTGAGACGATTGTACCACCACAGAGCAACGCTATCTCGCTCTACCAACTCAAAAACCCCTTGGAGAATAGCCTCTTCTAAGGTATTACCAGCAGAACAACCATTGGAATTAGCCCAACAATCAGGCTGATCGCTGTTAGGATAACCATAGTAGCAATAAGCGGTTGGCAAATACTTGAATGTTTGATTCGTTAAAGACCAAACAGGCGTCCAATCAATTTCTCTCGTTTCGTCGAAAGGTTCTGGAATCCAGTGATTTAGATCGGCTTGAGCGTTCCATTTTTGCCTATTTTCGTACTGTCTTTGGCTAAAATTCATACACTCATTGGGATGAATCGCCACATCACTCATCTGTTGGTAAGTGCCTTTTCTCCTAATTTCATCTTCTTGAAATACTCCAGAATATCTCTCAATAGCTTCACATAAACCACTTGTCTTTGCTTGAGTATCTGTCTTCCCTTTTCCGCTACTTCTACCGCAAACATTCTGTCGTAACGAATATAGATCGTCAAACATTGTGGCAAAATGATGACCTACGATGTAGGTATGAATCAAGGGACGCTCTTGCTGGGGAATTTTTTTCAGCCATCGGACAACGCCAGTAATGGGGCTAATATGGTGCTCGTATTTCTTCAGAGTCTCTTCTGATGATAAAAAACGGTATCCGCCATCATGATTAAGAGTCTTCTTTCTATTGTTCAGCACAACTGGAGTAGGTTCTCTGTTCCCCCACACTTCCTGTTTTCCACAGCAAGGACATTGAGGACGCTTGACAAGTAGATGATTTTGCGTCTCTAGAGAAATCGTATCAAAAGTAACGACTTGAGCATCAAGCTGTTGATTTTCTCCCCGAACAATCCACTTAGCAACTTCTGTTGCTGCTAAATTTAGTCCAGTTTGTAAGTTGAAAGGAATAACAGAAAAAGGCTTGGTTAAAGAAGTTGCAATTCTGTAACTTTTCCAGATAAATTGTTCGACGGGGCGATTAGTTCGCAAACGTTGAGCCAGACATTCCCAACATCCTGTTTTGCCAGGAATAAATATAGGCCCAATCCAAATAATCTTTCCTATTGGTTTAACAAGCATCCAAGGACGTTGGGATTGTAACGCTTTTTGATTAAACGCCTCTAGATCGTCTTGGAGATAGTCGTCGGTCAAAACTACCTCTATATTTCCCTCATTAGATACTTGAATATTTAAAGCTTCAAGATTATGAATAAATTTTTCTCTAGGAACAAGACTAAAGGAATGAACTACTACTTTAATTGTTTGCCAGCGTGGGAACGCTTCTTGTGGGGCAACATTCAAACTGTCACAAAAAGCAGTTATACTCGGTTGTATATTGTCGTAAGTTTCAACAAGATAGCTATTCTGTTCCATTTGCATCAGTGCATAGTAAATCTCAGCAGTAGATGCTTGTCCTTCTAGCAAATCAACTATCTCATTAATGGTACGAGTACCGTCTATTAAAGGTGCTATCTTTTCATAAACATTCCCTTTAAGTAAAAAGCTATCTGTTTCTGATAGCAGAAATATACCTAATGACTCTACAATTTCAACTTGGAAACAACTTTTAAATTTCGGCTTGTTAAGCATTATTGTTTACGCTTCCAATAAACTTGTTAGGTTTAAAAAGCTTTTTGTCGCAAAATTAGGAGGCAGTACACAAAAAGCTTTTTTCAAAAGTTAGAAACTACCAATAGCAGTACTTTGGCAAAAATAGGGTTAAAAATAGCTAAAAAAATTGCTCAAGTCCCGCTAATATATTGACTAAGTATACGCCTAATGTGGATTAGCTTCGCTCTCTAGGTTATTGGTTCGTAGCTATCAGCTATCAGCTATTAGTTATTAGCTTTTAAAATCTTTGATACTTGATTTTTAGATCTGGGTATTTAAACCTTGAGTGATGTAATTTCTCTGTTCTGAGATGACAGTCGTATTCATTTTAATTCACATCAGACATGATATATTGAGTTTTTTCAGCCAAAACTGACAAAAGCAGGATTAGGATAAGACTAGCAGCAACCGAGTATTCCAAGAGCCAGAGGCGCCTCTGAAAGAGTCCCCTCTGACCAGCCTAATAACTCCTGGTCTGGGATGAAAGAAGGCTTATCTGGCAGGGGAATTGTCCAGACAACACTCCTCCCATCTGGTCTGGACTCTATTTTCCAATAGGTAACATTCCTATCGACCCTTGGTTGAATCCCTTCTGGAAGAGTATAATCTGCCTCTTCTTGAAATCTCTCTAAGATAGAGCGGATCAGGTTAGCTTGTACTTCCTCTGAATCTAAAGTAGATATTTCGCGTCTATCTAAGGATAGCCATACCTTGGCTATTTCCTGAGATGCGATCCGAGATAACTCTGACCAATTTTGAAATAGTGGCATTTTAAGTAATTTCTAAAAAAAGTTTACTTAAATAAAGTTATCATGTTTTAATTTCGTAAAGCTCATCTAAAAGCTCATGTGTAAGGGCAAAACTACAGCAATTCTCATGAAAGCTGAAGTTGATGAAATGGGAAGCTATATCGAAAGATGAAAGAACTTCGGGTAAATAGTAAGATGCAGAAAATGTAGCTCTAATAACAATAGAAATTTGCGAACCTCGCGCTCACATTTGCGCCCTTAGAACTATACGCCTTTGTTCTTCATCCCTCATCCTTTTCTTAACCAGATTAGTCGCAGGGAAGGACTCCATACTTGGAAATGTCACCATTATAGATAGTTTTATCAGGCATCTTCGCCCCAACCAATACAGCTCCACATAAATTAGCGTCAGTTAAATTAGCATCAATCAAGTTAGCATTTCTCAGATTAGAACCTGCTAGATTTGCTCCAGATAGGTTTACCCCTGACAAAGTTGTTCGATCTAACATGGCACTCTGAGCTGAAATATTAGACAGATCTGCTTGTGCTAACTGAGCAGAAGTTAACACTGCTCCTGTCAAATCAGACTCCAATAAGATAGTTCTGTCCATAAAAGCATTTTCAAAATGCCCTTGAGATAGATCCGCTTCTGTTAGGTCTGCTTCCTCAAATTTAGCTCCCATAGCGATCGCTTCTGAGAAATTAGCCCCTGTAACGTCGGCTTGTGAGAGATTAGCACCATTAAGTAAGACGTGAAACAGATTGGCTCCTGTTAAATCAGCCCCGATTAAAGCACTACCGTAGAGGTCAAAGTCAGCGGTAGAGAAATCGTAATTGGAAAAATCGCAACCATTACATTCGTTTGTTTCTTGTAGTTGGTCGACATTTGCTTGACTGTAAAAGGCAGCAGCAGGTGCATTACCAATCGCTAGACTAACTATAGCCGCCAGTGCGATCGTACATAGTCTACGAGTCCAAAGTTTAATATTCATCTTGTGTCGTCGTGCAGGTTAATTGTTTGATATTTTTGCGGCTTCAGATAATTCAATAATTCAGCTCAGGGTAACTTCTGGTTCTTCACTCCAGGAATCATATCCTGGAGCTTTCGCCCCAGGAGGGTTTACGCCAATTGAGCGCCACAATAATCCTTCGGGATAGGCTTGAGGACTGACTACCCTCTTATCTTTGCTAGTTAAAGAATGCCAGGTCGCGCTATACCAAAGTTTGATGATGTTACGAGCAATATTGCCCAATTTATCCGAATCTAAAATCTCAGCACGCAATTTTTGCTCTAAAACTGATTGGTCATCTTGAGCCTGTAGCTCTAGATCATGAAATGTTTGCAGCAATTCTTGAAATGTTTCCTGACCAATTTCCTGCTCAATAGTTAAATAGTACAGATCAGACTGACCTGTTCCTAATAAATCAAATTTAGAAAAGTTGGTCAAAGCTACTGACAAATCTAGAAAGTATGATTCCATTTCGGACTGATCGAGATTTACTGCTGATTGTTCTTGATTTACGGTCGGTTTTTTAGGATTCACTGCTGGTTGACCTCCACCCAGCATCCGCATAATAGCAGCATATAATTTACGAAACCAAAGCATGATATTTATGATGTATCGATTAGTGTTAACGAGACTTAAGATTAATTAGCTAGTCCAATTTAAAGATGGGTGCTGCATTAGTACCAGGCATACTCTCAATCGGATTTTTGACTAGTCTTTCAGTCTGATATTTAAGTTTGAACATGCCACCAATTGCGGGCAATAAAGTATCGGGGTTGCCATTGAAAGAGTATTCAATTTTAGCCAAAAAATCACTGTAGGCTGACTGGAATTCTCGGGCAGCAGCCTCTAATTCAGGTTGTCCTGCATAGTCACTCCAGCTGGCGTTTTCTTTAATTGGATAAACTGCATCCCAATCCACCTCAAAGGTTCCACCAGTGGGCTGATGTGGTCGATCTGAATTGGCAGGGTTATCTTTGTCTACGACATAGTATCGACCTTGTTTGAGCTGATCAAAGCGATAGTAGTGTGCCAGCAGTCTTTCAGAATCGTAAATCTCCCCAATTACAGAACCTTCTCCCTGCTCCTGAATCATAGTTAAGGCTTTGATGGCTGACATTAAATCTGTCACCTTAATGATGTCTCCTGCACCATCATAGTAGTATTCAGGAGTGATTTGTTTTTGCGGATCTCCACAAAAAAGATCATTTCCCATCTCCCGATATAGAGCATACATTCCCCGAATAATCTCCGAATAAAATAGCCCAATGCTATAAAAACTAAAGCTCGGGTCTTCTCCACGAACCGATAACAAGTTAGTAACATTTGGTCGTGGTCCAGCTATAGGATGACCTTCTTTGAGTTCTTCAGAACGCTCAATATTCAGGAAAGTCTCAATCGTGTCTGGTGAAAATTTTCCTAAGCCCACCTCAAAGTCTGTTTCTCCAGTGGGAATAGGAGTGGGGTATGTAGGAATAAACTCAGGACTAGTTAGGACATCGCTAATATCTCCGCCGACAGCATTAAAGACGTTAGCTGCCAACACTAGATGGAGCATTTCTTCTACTGCCACTGAACGTATAATTTGGAATGCTTCGATATTGCTTCCTGGCTTAATCGAGTAAAGCGCCGTCATGTAAGGGGGAATTGTCGAATGCTCAATCGCCATCGCCTGTTTCAGGTAATAGTGTAAGTCATCAATATTCTGAATCAGGTCATTTTGTTGGTTATCGCTCATGATGCTTTTTTTAGAAGTTTGTTCTCAAGTAATAATTTTGGATATCTTCAACAGGTGTTTACTTAACTGATGTTGAG
Organism: Cyanobacteria bacterium P01_G01_bin.39; assembly: GCA_039180345.1. GTDB lineage: Bacteria > Cyanobacteriota > Cyanobacteriia > Cyanobacteriales > Xenococcaceae > Waterburya. Next base: position 32,480 of record JBCDDK010000027.1, read on the forward strand.
CATTCACCGATCTGTGATGACTGGTCAAGGGTTAATGGTCAAAAGTACAAAGGCATCCGCAGGGTGACCCATGTAGGATTTATTTGTCTTTTCTGCCAGTTTCTGAAAATACCAATTTTGCGGCACACTGCGTAAAGTCAGTATCTTAGTTTTATTTGAGATAATTCTTGCGCCAGCCAAAGTAGAAAATCATGCAAAACTAGCAGAGTTATCTATTGCCTCTAGCTCAAGTCTTTAAGAATTTAAGTCTTTCAACATTTGTTCAGAACTCTTAAAGCTCAACGCAGCAATGGTCAAGGTCGTGTTAGAACTACCAATACTGGGCATACTCCCTGCACCAATTATATAAAGATTTTCATGATCCCAAGAACGCTGATTGTGATCGACTACTGAATCACTTTTACTCGCTCCCATGATGTGAGTACCCGAAAAATGGTTGCCACCACGGAACCAATAGCTTTGACCTTGATATACAAAATGTGCAGGGTCTAAATTCCCATCTTCATCTCTTTGATCATATGTGGTGTGATCTTCGGCTCCTAAGCGCTCAAAAATTGTCTTGGAAAGTCGTCTGGCATCAACAAATGTATCTTTGCAGTAATCAGCTACATCAAAGTAAATAACAGGACGATAATTTCCCAAATCGGTTTTATATTGCTCGTCAATGGTTACTCGATTGTTGAAGTTAGCTGGTAACTCACACATGAATGCCAACAATAGCTGTCGTGAGATGCGGCTAATTAGTTCCTGGCGTAGTTCTCTACCAAACTTATGTCCCTGATCAACTGCTTCCTGTAATATGTCAGTCGCTCCAGTCCCAGACCAGCCCCAGCCATCATTGTGGATATCCATGGCAAATGCTGCTTGATCTTTACGGAATGAACCGTTACGAAATGTGCCAATGCCTGATGTTACTAAAGGACCGCGCATGGTACCAGTAACTTGAGGCATCAACCCCCAAGCTAACAAGAAGGGATGATCCATCAGATGCCGACCCATCATGTCATTTTCATTCGTACCAGGAATTTTTGAAGCTAACATCAACTTGGCATTCTCTACGGCATTGGTAGCCAAAACAAAGAGAGTTCCTTTGGCAATTCCTTCTGTATATTGAGAAGAACCTCTGTTCTGATATTTTTTATAGTGGATGCCCGTGACACGACCGTTTTCTCCTACTTCAACTTTAAAAGCTACAGCTTGAGGCAGAAAATCTACTCGCTCGGGGAAGGCAATGGTATTAAGGGTCTTTCTGGCATCATACTTGGCTTGTACGGGGCAGATAGATACACAGTTGGCGTTACCTTGACACCTTTCGCCAAACTCAACAGGATTGATGCTGGCTACTCCCCCAGGAATGTAATTTTCCCCGTAGTTGTAGTTTTGGTAATCAGGATTAGGTATACTATTGCGACCCTGGGGAAAAGTGCTGAGGCTTAAGGTCATGGTCTGTTCCCCTAATTCCACTGTAGTCCCTTCAATTTTCTCCCCTACTTTTTGATCAAGATAAGAAGGAGGAAGCTCTTTCATCGGGAAGACATAGCCCTCATCGAAAACTGCACCAAGACCTTTTTGCCCTTCGACATTGCCTGAGACCCCAATCTCATATTCAGCCTTACGGTAGTAGGGCATCAAATCTTGATAGCTAATCGGCCAATCAAGACCATGTCCATAATTCGTCTTTAACTTAAAGTCGTCGGGCAACATGCGGATGGTTTTACCTTCCCAGTGCATAGTTGTTCCCCCGGGAACTCTGGTATAGGAACCACTAAGCGGGAGCAGATCCTTGTTTTCAGAAGCCATCTCTTTAAAATACTCATGAACTCCATCAGTAGGGCTGGGAGCATTCGGATTGTAAGGATAAGGGGCATTGGCGTTTTTATCTACCGCGCCGTAAAAAGTGTCAACGTAACTTTGAAAACCTTCCAAGGTGAGATTTTTCTTTTCTCCTGCTTCGAGGATTAAAACGTGTTTTCCCTGTTCGCTTAATTGTTTGGCGACTATTGCCCCCGCTACTCCTGAGCCGACAATTACCGCATCGTAGGAGGTATCTGTTACAGTCTTTTGATCAACTATTTTGAACTTGGTCTGATTTTGGCTCATTTTCTATTTCTCAAAGGTTCTCAGTTCAATATTTGAAAATTAGGATTTTGGCAACAATCTCAAATACCTTAAGTAATTTTTTGATCTGTTAATTAGGTTTCATTTCCAGAGTTTTATTTAGCGTCACCGCATACTCTGGCATTGCCAGCATGATTTCACCTTATATATCAATCTCAATGATTTATAGTTAATTTGAGCTATCTTAACGATATAGCAGCTAGCACCAAGATAAACAGGTGCTGAATTGATCAATCTATTATCTGGTGATTTTACTGATGATCAATTTTTCAAAAGTAGATTGTATTTTGACAGTTTACCTTAACTCTCAACAAATAAATCATTAAAAATATATTTTTAAAGAAAAAACAAGAAAGTGCAGTGTGAACTTTTGTCTCAGTAAAATTGCTGACCTAAAAACTAAAATATAATTAAGCTGTTTTTTAAAATTGTTTTTAGCATCTATCATTTGTACCTGGGATTAAGCTACACATTAGCTGTCAAGAAGAATTGTCATTATGATCATCCTATTGACTTTACTTTGATGTAGTCTAAATTCATGAGCAACTTAAGAGCATTTTAAGTAAAAAGTAATCTAAATTACATTTGGAATCGTCGCAATGTTAAATAGAAAGAAAATTGGCTGTTGGTTCGTTTCTATAATTGTCTGGTTAATGTTAATAGAGTTTACCGTAATATCACCTAGTAATGCTGGTGTAATAAACTACCAAAGTGGTGTAAATCCTGTAAGCTCTTTGGTGGCTAAATCCAGTAGTTCTACTCTGTTTGATAAGCAAAAAGTTAAGGTGGGGATTACGCCGACAGGATGGAGCAATAGTGATGATACTACTATCGATTTAGTGCCGCCAATTCCCTATCAGCAAATTCTGAGTGAAATGGCATTGTCTGGTTATGAAGGGTCACAAATGTCTGGTAAATATCCCAAAGACATGGCAACCCTAAAAAGAGAATTGGCACTGCGAAATTTCACTATTTCTGAACCATGGGTTGGCACCTTTTTTACTATTAATGACCGCGAAGATAGTAAAAAAATCTTTCAGGATCAGCTTAAGTTTATGAAAGAGATTGGTGGCGATCGCTTGGTGGTGGCAGAACTTGGTGGTGCAGTACATCAACAGCCAATTGCACCTTTGCCCAATCGACCTAAGTTTACTGATCAACAATGGGAGCAGCTAATCACAGGTTTAAATGAGATTGGCAAAGAGGCTTATGAAGCAGGGATGCAGCTATGTTATCACCCCCATGTAGGAACAGGAGTGGAAATCTTAGCAGATATTGACCGCTTGATGGAGGGAACAGACCCCAGATATTTAAAACTGCTTTTAGATACAGGTCATTTATACTATGCAGGTGTTGATCCCCTAGAAGTCACTAAAAAATATCGCGATCGCATTGGACATGTGCATCTAAAAAATATTCGTAAGGATGTATTAGCTAGTTCCATCAAGCAAGGACGCAGTTTTCTCGATTCGATCCGTGAGGGGGCGTTTACTGTTCCTGGGGACAAAGCAGGAGTTATCGAGTTTGAGCCAATTTTAAAGGAACTATCAGAAGCAGATTATGAAGGATGGCTAGTGGTAGAAGCAGAACAAGACCCCAATAAGGCTAATCCTTTAGAGTATGCTTTGATGGCACGAAATTATCTTCGTGAAACCACTGGTTTGTAGAAGGTAGAAGGTAGGAGGTAGGAAGTAGAAGGTAAGAGTTATTGAATCCTAAACCTGAAACCAATAACAATAATTTTCGGTACGTACTACGTAAGATCAGAGAATGATTGCTTCAAAGAAAGCAGCAACAGAACGAAAACTACAAACATGTCAAACTCAGATCGCGACGAAATTAGAAAGGTATTTGAGGAAGTATATGCCGACAATGTAAGAACAAAAAATCTTCAGGGCTACGGCGAGATGTATACAGAAGATGCCCTGTGGATGGCACCCAATGTGAGCGATCGCTGTGGCAGAGAAGATATCATTGAAGGATTTGCTGAATCTGTCGCTAACCAAGATATAGACCCTGTATTCACTGCTGATGAAATTCAAGTCATGGGGGATTTTGGCTATGTGATTGGTATATCTATTGCAACTGTCTATCCCAATGACGGAAGTGTGCCTAAGCAGGTTAAGTTCCGTGCTTTATGGCTGATGAAGAAGGTGCAGGGTAGTTGGAAAATTGATCGTCAAATATGGAATAGCAAGCCGATGTAGTCGGACAAGGTTATTTAGGGCAAGTTTAGTTATTTGTTCGTAGGAACGAGGAACGAGGAGCAAACCAAGGCACGTGCGGTGTAAAGCTTGCAAGCGTCGCTTCAACGCGACTTGAGGCGATAGCCTCTGTGCCGCATGTACGAGGAATGAATAGAGTACGAAATCGCTCCTAACCTAATAATTTGTTGCGATGTAGAGAAAACTTAAAAATTGAACAGAGATAACATGGATAAAGAACAATATCGCCAGATCTTAGAAACTTATTTCAAAGCGTTTGGAACTGGTGATTTCAGCCAGGTTAAATTTTCCCCCAAGATTCAGTTTCTTAGCCCCATCAGTCAATCCACTTTTGACGGTGTAGAAGCGGTGGTAAATTTTGTCAGTGATGTCTCGACTCGGGTAACAGAAGTCAATATTCTTTCAACTACGGTTGATTACCCTACAGCCAGCGGCGTATGGCAAATGAAGACCACCAAAGGAACACTCTATACCTTGAATAACTTTTTCCGTTTGGATGAACAAGGAATTGTCTATGTTTGGCCAATGTTCGACCCTAAAGCAATTGTAGATGATCCAGAAGGATTGATTCCTTGGCTGACAGGGAAAGGCTATTAAGCATTGAACATTGAGCATTGAACATTGAGCATTGAACATTGACTTGTTCACATGGGGATTTAAACCTCTAATACAGCCGTACAAAGTCTCATTAGGACAAGTTTAGCTATTTGCTCGTGAGTAATAAGTGTTCTAACCCTGAAACGTAAGGCTACAAGTACCAAATGGTAAATGTTAATTGATCAATGTTCAATGTTAACTGTCTCTCCCGAGATCTTCCCGATTATTTAATATTCAACTTACAACAGTTAATTATGGAATAGGGCTTTAACCCTAAAGAAACATGAGTAACCTGTCTTCTTTACCCGATATTTATCTCAGCTTTTTTATGTTCACCACGGATATGAAGCCTGATGATTTGTCATATCGCGAAACGGTAGTAAAACACATTAAAGAGTTAGCTGCCTTTGGTTACAATGGATTTGAATTTCCCATTGCACCCACTTTCACCGAAGATTATAGTCAAGATATTCAAAATTACCGAGATTTACGAAAATATTTAGATGACCAAGGTTTAAGTTCAGTCAAAATTGCCACCAACGTGGGGGCGACTAGAAGCTTAGATCCTAGTTCTCCCTATCCAGAACAACGAGACTCAGCCTTAAAGTATCTTAAGTCACGAGTTGATATTACGGCTGCTCTAAGGGGAGAAATCATGATGGGTCCAATTGTGATTCCCTATGGTGTGTTTCCCACCACTGATTTTAATGAGCCGATCTGGAGCGATCGCCTACAAGAGATGTTAAAGGTGCGTTACGAAACTGCTAAACCAATTCTGAATCAATTGGGGGAATATGCAGTAACTAAAAACGTCAAGTTAGCGATCGAACCCATTACTCACTGGGAGACTACTGGACCCAATGATTTGGCTCAATTGATGAACTTTCTGGAGGGGGTAGCCAGTAAACAGGTGGGAGTGGTAATTGATAGCGCCCATGAAGTTTTAGATGGTGGTGGTCCAGAAATCTTTAAAGCTCAAGTAGCTGAACTGGCTCAACAAGAAAGACTGCATTATGTTCAGGTTTCTGCACCTGGTCGCGGGGCGGTGCATATTAGCTGGATGCCTTGGCAAGCCTTCCTCGAACCAATTTTGGAAGTATACACTGGACCGATCGCTGTAGAGATTTTTAATGCAATTCCCACTTTTGCTAACTCTCTGCGTCTTTCGCGACATAAGTATTGGATACCAGGAGAAGATGAGCCTAATTCCTTCGCTAGTGCTTATCAAACTGCTGATGTAGCTATTCAAGCCACCAAAAAAGAACTAAAAAAGATTATTAATTCTGCTCAATGCTAATTTACGTGGGTTCGGGTCAAGAAGATTAATTTATTGAGATAGCTATTAGCCATTAGCTTTTAGCTTTTAGCTTTTAGCTTTTAGCTTCTCTTATTGTTTGTTCCTCAACTCTTATAACCATCAAAAGATGTAGGGTGGGCAAAAAAACAACTTTATTTTTGACATATGAATTTACTATTGTTGCCCACCAAAGATAATCAATAATCACCTAATCGAAATGCCTATGATAACTAAGCCAATTAACCAACCATCGCGCTTTATTTCGATGTTGCTGGTCTTTATTTTCGCCTTCAGTGTTGTAGTTTTTAAGGCAGATATAGCGATCGCCGTAGACAGTCCTGAAGCTATGGGAGAGTGGTCAACTATTCCTATGCCACCACCAGGCGATCGCATTCAGTCGGTGCATACTAATCTGCTACCCAATGGCAAGATCTTAATGGTCAACGGCAGTAGTTTTCGCAGTACTTTAGTTAGGGAAAATGGCGAGGATAAGTTTATTGAGGGTGTCGATCCCAAAAAATATAATGTGATCAACAATAGTGGCTTATATGACCCTGCAACAGGAAAATTTGAGCGCATTGGTTCTCCCCCTGCGCTAGTTTATGATCCAGAAGTCAATCGTAAAACTACTAACGATCTTTTTTGTAGTGGTCATGTACAGTTGGCGAACGGAGATGTCTTATTTGTCGGAGGAACAGGACGTTATTATCCTGGGGGAGCTTTTACAGGTAGCAAATGGTTAAATCTCTATAGCTGGCGCACTAATAAATGGTCAAACATTGGGCAGATGAAGGATGGGCGCTGGTATCCGACTCTGGTCACGCTCGATGATCATAAAATTGCCATTTTTTCAGGGCTGAGGTTTGGTGAACCCAATCAAATTAATCCTAGTTTAGAGATCTTTGATCCTGAAACTAAACAACTTCAGTATATCGACCTGCGAGATATACCAAATAGTCCTTTCAATACTATGGTCGAAAATGAAGATGTGTACGATAACATCGATCTTTATCCCCGAATTTTTCCCTTAGCCGATGGACGACTTTTAGTAACAGGAGATGATGCAGGTATTGCAGGGGTTTTGGTGCCTTTGTTTAGTAAAAAAAGCTATATTATGTCCCTGTCAACAGAGGATACAGGAGAGGTTGAGGTTAGTTTTGAAGTAGCTAGCGATCGCCTGGAAACCTCTAAGGCTTACGGTACGGCTTTACAAGTTCCTAATTCCGAAGACGTGTTACTCTTTGGCGGAATTATCGGCACCAACAGCGTTAGTTTTGGTCGGGGTGGCGACACCTCTGGCTTCCCTGATGCTAGGGTGGCAACTAGCTTACAGCACTGGATTTCTCCTAGTAATAGCGGCACTAAGAATGGCAAGTGGTCAATGGAGGATAATTTTTTACCGCAGCCGAGAGCTAATCTACAGGCGGTAATTCTACCGACCAAAGAGATATTAGTTATTAACGGGGGCGAGTATCCTGAATATAAACCTGTTTATCAGCCTTTACTATTGACTCCTGATGCCAAAGCCAAAGGAGGTTACAAAACTAAATCCCTTAGTGCGGCGAAGTTTCCCAGGCTTTATCACAATGGCGCTGTTTTACTACCTGATGCACGGGTGTTAATTGTGGGCGGCAATGCCAACCGAGCAGCAATAGAAGCCGACGGCACAATACATGTGGATGTTGTCGGTGATGCTAAGACGTTTTTTAAAATTGCCGAACTGCATAATCAATCAGGGGAAATTGAACCATTTGATATCGCAACTTTCTATCAAGATCCCCAACACTACTACGCTCAAGGGGATTCCGAACCCTTTGTTCCCGCCGAAATCTGGCAGGGAGAAATCTTTAGCCCACCTTACTTATTCCAGCCAGGCGATCGCCCTGAAATTATCACTGCTCCAGAAACTCTTAGCTATGGTCAAACTGCGGCAATTACAGTTAATCACGCTACAGACAATGGTTCTTTAGTACTAAACAAGTTGGGTTCTGTGACTCATTCTTTTGATTACGGACAGCGGTTAGTAGAGTTACCCAGCAAAGTGGCATCAGCTACAGAGGGTGAATCATCTTTAGAATTTACTGCCCCAACCAACGCCCATCTATATCCCCCTGGCTATTACATGATGTTTTATCTCAATGATACAGGTAAGCCTTCCGTGGCAAAGATGGTCAAGTTGGAAGGATGAGAGATAAAGTCAAGAGTCAAGAGTCAAGAGTTAAAGACCAAATGAAGTAAATCCACATTGAACACAATGGCATTAACTGAAGCGGACTTAAAAGAAATTCCTGAAGCGGGAATCGATCCTAATAATGCAGGGAAGTATCAGGTTTTATTATCAGATCTACAGGGTAATATTCTCAAGGGGCATGGCAGGGAACATAGCGTACATCTGTTTGTGCAGTGGAAACCAGAGCAAGTAGCCCAAGTAAAACAATGGATTGCCAATTTTGCTAAAACCTATGTAACTTCAGCTAAACAGCAGTCAGATGAAGCGATCGCCTATAAGCAACAGGGGATTGGCGGCGATATTTTTGGCAATTTTTTCTTGACCAGATTTGGTTATGAGACATTGGGCTTTGAGCCTTTTCAGGTACCTAAAGACCAGCCGTTTACCATGGGGATGAAAAACAATCAAATTAGAGGTTTTCTGGGAGATCCTCCTGTAGATCAATGGGAGTCAGGTTTCCAAGATGAAATTCACGCCTTGATTTTGATCGCTGACGATAATGTTAATGAGCTGTTGCAAACCATTAATCGCTTGTCGGCTCAATTACGACAGATAGCCCTAATTCTGCATCGTGAAGATGGGTTTGTGTTGAGAAATGATCAGGGAGAAGCGATCGAACATTTTGGCTTTGTGGATGGTGTCAGCCAGCCTTTATATCTCAAACGGGATATTGAACGGGCGAAAAGTAACAATGATGATTTTAGTAAATGGGACCCTAGAGATTCGTTGGGGAATATTTTAGTTAAGGATCGCAACGGCACAACCGAAGATAGTTACGGTAGCTTTTTAGTTTATCGTAAGCTGGAGCAAAACGTAAAGCTATTTCGTGAAGATCAAAGAGATTTAGCAAAGAAGCTGCAAATCGACGAAGAGCTAGCAGGAGCGATGGTTATGGGTCGTTTCCCTGATGGCACCCCTGTCACCGAATCCAATGTTGCGACTCATCCTCAAACCCCACCCAATAACTTTAACTACGATGCCGATATTGAGGCTACTAAGTGTCCTTTTCATGCCCATATTCGTAAAACTAATCCCCGTGGCGATACGGGTAGAGTCGAATCTTCACCAGGTTTTGCCGAAGCCTTGGAGGTAGAAAGAAGCCATCGTATTGCTCGTCGGGCAATCAGCTATGGTGAAAACGACATTACTCAAGAGCCAGAAAAGGATGCAGGACTATTATTCTTGTGTTTTCAAGCCAATATTGAGAACCAGTTTAATTTTATGCAGACAAGATGGGCTAATGCCAATCACTTTGTCAAGGTTGGAACCGGACCTGATCCTGTCATTGGTCAACCAGAAGGGGTGCAGCAATGGCAAAAAAAATGGGGAGAGCCTGAAACTGAAGAATACATGTTTAAACTGTGGGCATTTATGAAAGGTGGGGAATATTTCTTTGCCCCCAGCATTAGCTTCCTGACGAACTTAGACCTACAAGATAAGTAGTGAGTAGGAAGTAGGAAGTAGGAAGTAGTAAAGACAAAAGACCTATTGCTAGATATCTCAAACATACTTGATCAAATCGTTTTAAATTTGGAGAAACTATGGCAGCCCTCAATAAAACCAAAGAAAGAATTAGACTAATTGCAAATCGCGATCGCAAAGAGTATTGGAAAAGATGGGGTCCTTATTTAAGCGATCGCCAGTGGGGAACGGTCAGGGAAGATTACAGTAATGATGGTAATGCCTGGAATGATTTTCCCCACGATCAGGCTCGCTCTAGGGCATACCGCTGGGGTGAAGATGGTCTTATGGGTATTTCTGATAACCATCAGCGACTTTGTTTTGCGATCGCTCTGTGGAATGGCACCGATCCGATCCTCAAAGAGCGTTTGTACGGTTTAACTAATGATCAAGGTAATCATGGGGAGGATGTTAAGGAGTATTATTTTTATTTGGATAATACTCCCAGTCATTCTTATATGAAGGGACTATATAAGTATCCCCATGCCGCATTTCCCTATGAGCAGTTGATTGATGAAAATGCCCGTCGTAAGAGGGAAGATTCCAGAGCTTTAGAATACGAGCTAATGGATACAGGGGTATTTGATGAGAATAAATATTTTGATGTCTTTGTGGAGTACGCTAAAAATTCTCCTGAAGATATTCTGATTGAAATCACTGTAGCAAATAGGGGTGCAGATGCCGCAGAGTTACACCTGACACCGACACTGTGGTTTCGTAATACTTGGTCTTGGGGGCATGAGGATTCAGGTAAGCCTTCGGTTAAGGGGGTTTCTGCTACAGGGAACTTTAGTGTTATTGAGGCTGATTTTGCCAGTGAGAAATTAGCCAAGAGAGGTCTAGGTAAAAAATGGCTATATTGCCAACAAACCGACGAAATTCTCTATACGGAAAATGAAAGCAACCCTGCCGCGTTGGGCTGGGGAGAAAAGTCTGGTTACGCTAAAGATGCTTTTAATGATTACATTGTTCATCAACAAACCGACGCGGTAAATCCACAACAGGTTGGCACTAAAGCAGCACCTTACTACAGGCTCAATCTAGCAGCGGGGGAAACAAAAACCATTCGTTTGCGATTAGCTGACTCTTCTAATCTTGCTGACCCATTAGGAGCAGAATTTGAGACTATTTTTACCACTCGTAAAGCCGAAGCAGACGAATTTTATCAAGCAGTAACTCCCTATGCTGAGATACCTGATGAAATGCGTCAGGTGCAAAGACAGGCATTTGCAGGAATGTTGTGGAGTAAGCAGTTCTATTATTATGTGGTGCAGGATTGGCTTAAGGGGGACCCCAATAGCCCGACCCCTCCTCCAGGTCACAATAGAAACAGCGAGTGGACTCACTTGTTTAATGAAGATATTATCTCTATGCCCGATAAGTGGGAGTATCCTTGGTATGCGGCATGGGATTTAGCGTTCCATACAATTCCCCTCTGCCTGATCGATCCTGAATTTGCTAAACAACAGCTCTATCTGTTTACCCGAGAATGGTACATGCATCCCAATGGTCAAATGCCAGCATACGAGTGGAACTTCGGTGATGTTAACCCACCTGTTCATGCTTGGGCAGCCTGGCGAGTATATAAAATCGAACAATCGATGTATGGTGATACTGATCGCGTTTTCTTGGAGCAGATCTTCCAAAAGTTATCGCTTTACTTTACCTGGTGGGTAAATCGTAAAGATGAGGAGGGCAACAATTTATTTGGCGGTGGCTTCCTGGGGCTAGATAATATTGGCGTGTTTGACCGCAGTAATCTTCGTATTGCAGGTGCCAGTATTGAGCAGTCTGACGGCACTAGCTGGATGGGTATGTTCTGTCTCAATCTTTTAAAGATGGCAACGGAATTAGCCCAAGAAGATTCAGATGCTAAGGTTTATGGTGACATGGCATCGAAGTTTTTCCAGCATTTTCTACTGATTGCCGAAGCCCTGAATAAAATTGGGGGAGATGATGTCAATATCTGGGATGAAGAGGACAATTTTTACTACGACATCTTGAGAGTTCCTGAAAATGCTTTACCTGACGGTAATGATCCTTTTGTATTTAGGATGAAGTTACGGTCGATGGTAGGCTTGATTCCTTTGTTTGCCGTGGAAGCGATTGATCAGGAGACATTGGATAAGTATTTAAAACTTGATTTTCGCGATCGCTTTAAGTGGTTTATCAATAACCGTCAGGATTTAACAAAACATGAAAACATTTTTATTGAGAATACCGAAAGCAACCTGATGGCAGGTGGTATCTCACTATCCTTGGTTAACCCTACCAAGCTAAAGTTAATTCTCGAAAAAATGTTAGATGAGTCGGAATTTTTTGGTCCCTATGGCATTAGAGCAATGTCGAGGGTTCATGCCCAAGACAGTCAACCCTATCAATTACCTTTTGCCATTAGAACCGAAGATGGCAACTTCATCAGTCCTCGGGTTGAATACGAACCCGCTGAATCGCGCTTTGGCTTGTTTGGCGGTAATTCCAACTGGCGTGGTCCTGTCTGGATGCCCGTTAACTTTTTGTTGATTGAGTCTCTGCAAAAGTTCCACCGCTATCTAGGAGATGATTTTCAGGTGGAATGTCCTACGGGATCAGGCAACATGATGACTCTGTGGTCAGTAGCCCAGGAAATTTCTGAACGGCTAATTAGTATTTTTGTGACCCAAGCAAATGGTACTAATCAAGGTCATCGCCCTGTTTACGGTGGCATGGACAAGTTCCAAAACGATCCTCACTGGAATCAATACATTTTGTTCTATGAGTATTTTCATGGGGATATCGGTGCAGGAGTGGGTGCGGCACACCAAACAGGCTGGACAGGAGTTGTGGCAAAGTTAATCCAGCAGTATGGCAAGTATACTGCTTGCAATAAATCTCCCAAGTAAGCTGTCAGGTATTTAATTTATAGTCATTCTAATTAATTACCGTAGGTTGATCTGTACTAGGAGTAATGAGTAATGAGTAGTAAGACCAGACATTCCTCTTTGACGAGGAGAGGGTTTGATAGTTTTTTTGCGCTTTTCAATCATGCCCAATTTAGATGATCAACTAATGTTACGCGTTTATTGATCTGTGAAGACTAGGTAGTGGGGTCATTGGGGTGGTGAAGTTTCTATTTCTCCACCATCTCCTATACTCCTTACTCCCTACTTCATGACCCCAGGCTGCTTAATCCCCAGGCTGCTTAATATAGTTGTTTTAAATAAAAATTGAGGATGATAGATTTCAGTCCCTAGTCCCTAGTCCCTAGTCCCTAGTCCCCAGTCCCTCGAAAGAATAACTTATGAACTCAAAAATTAATTAAAACGACTATATCATTGATTAACAGCATAACAATTTGAGCTAGTGTCAGCAATCTGCATAATTTATTTAGTCAGTAGCTAATAATAATTGCTGGCTAAATTTTTTCTCCAATGATCATCTTTGTTTTTATATAGTCTTCCTCTATTAGCGAAGTATATCCAATCAACAATTAACAATTAACAAACATCGATTTATTATCAACCAAGATAAAATTATGAGCTTATCGATTATCATTTCTATCGCTATTACTCTAACTTTTGTTTATTTATTACTGAGCATAGCCACCTCGGAAATTCTGGAAATAACAGCTACAGTTTTAAATTTAAGAGGCAAAAATTTAAAACAATCAATTATTAATTTACTAGGAGAACAGCAGGGCGATCGCAATTTATTCACTACCTTGTTTAATGATATTATCGGCAATAATAAGGATGAGGAAGATGAATCAAAATATCCGATTACTAACCGACTTTATCAAAAGTATTTAACTCCAGCATTAAGCATAAAAGAAGGGCAAACTTCCAAGCCGAAAGCAATTGGTAATATCCAATCGAAACAGTTTGCTAGTGGCTTAATCGCAACTGTCAGAGAAATAATCTCAGAAGATGACCAGAAACAGCTTACTCTTGATCCTGAGCTATCACGGGAAAAGCAATTAGAAATTGTGTTTAAGAAAGTTGAAAATTCTCGACTACCTGAGAAACTAAAAACAGATTTATTTTATATCTTACAAAGATCCAAATCTCGATTAACCACAACCGAAGCAGAAATCAATCACCTCGAACAAGAAGTTCAAGATTGGTTTGATTATTCAATGCAATATGCTTCAGAGATTTATCAGAGAAAAGTTAAAGTTATTTCTTTTGTTTTGGGCATAATCCTAGTATTGGCGTTTAACGTGGATACGGTAAATATTGTTGATCAATTATCCAAAAGTGATGTTTTGACTTCGGAATTTAATACTCTAGCAATGCAAGTAATCGAATCAAATCCAGAGGTAAGCTCTTGTTCTCAAGCTGATAATAGTAGTGATGTTAGAACCTGCATTAACAGTCTTCAAGAGCAACTAAATATTGCTTTGGATAATATCGATAACCTACCCATTGGCTGGAATTTATCAGCTCCTTTCAAAAAACAATTTAGTCCGTTAAATTTTGCTCACGTATTCAATGCCCTTCTCGGCTGGTTCATTAGCGCGATCGCCGTTTCTATGGGTGCGCCATTTTGGTTTAACGTGCTAAAAAAACTGGTCAATATTAAATCAAGTCAAACTAATCAAGTAAGCCAAGTAAGCCAAGCAAGTCAAGCAAGTCAAACTAATCAAATTAATCAAACAACAAGCTCATGAAAATGAATTTTATCAAAAATAAAAGTAATTTTTGGGTATTGATAACAGCGATTTTATTAACTATAAGTATTAGTATTGCTTTTTTTATTTTCGTTCCTCAATCCCAAAAACGTAAAATAGCTTTTGAAACTTATTATAATGCTTTAGTTGATGCCGAACAGGTAAAATCGGACAAAATATCGACGGGATTAACGGCCATTGTCAAAGATAATCCGATGATCCAATGGCAAGGCGATCGCCTGAAAGTTGCCACCTTTACTAATCATAAATATGAGATAGGTTCAACCGAACCTCAGTCAAGAGAACTATGGGTAACTGTAGTCCCAGAACTGCAAAATTCTTGTACGAAATATTCTCAAGCAGGCATTGAATTAATCCCTCGTGTTGAGCAACTTTTAGGCTTACCTTTAAGTCATAAAAAAACTCGTAATGTGGTCGAATTTTGGGTACACCCTAATGATTTATTTCGACCAACTCCCGACCCCGAAATTACCGATCACGAAGCACAATTAGACTTCCCCCAAGCTTATACTTTTCTGACTGTCTCAGATCAATATAAAGACTGGTATAACAGCAGAGTAGCAGAGTTTGAGCGGCGATTCAAGGAAAAGAATCCAGCAAAAATGCCCGCCCCTTGGACAAGATTAGGATATACCTACGATTGGGGAGAATCGAGCAATCACATTGGCTTAAGTGAATTTGTCTTGGTCAAAGGAGGTGGTATGGAAGTTGCTTCGGTAACTGAAGTTAATGATTATTGTGGCGGAGATGATTTAACCGCAGCTAAGTAATAATATAGCGGTTCTCTCTTTTATGAGGTACAAAGTCAATCGTTTTGAGGCAGGAGGCAGGAGGCAGTAAGAACTGCACCTCACGATTATGAGAATTGCTACAACAGTCTTTATATTTTTATATTTTGCATTTTTTAGAGTTAATAGCTTTTGGCTATTAGCTCTTTTTTAATAGAAATGTAATGAATCTCAGGAACTCAAGAAATATAATATTAATTAGAAAAAAGGATACAACAGATAATTTATAGGGTAGAGTATGCCTGGTATTACTTTAAATTATTTATTGTGTCGCAAACATTTATTAATTTGGTATGAGCATACCTTGTAATTGGTTGTTAGCATTATTAAGAATAATTAGATTTAGTTTTTGAAAAATTTTTTATATCTAACAAAGCTCAAAATCTTAATTAATAGCAACCAAGGTAGAGGTTTACTATTTAGAATAAGTTGTTAAAGATTAGTTTGGCTATTTAATGTAATACGTTTCGGAAATTTATTAAAGAAAGATCGAAGTTATTCCTTTTATTTTGGGAATAATGCTAATAATGGTGTTTAACGTGGATAAAGTTAATCTTATTAATTATCCAGCAGTGAGGTTTTTCTTTCTGAATTTAATAGTCCGTTAAATTTTACTCACGTATTTAATGCCATGATCGGCTAATTAATTAGTACGATATCTCTTTTTATAGTTGTTTTAAATAAAAATTGAGGATGATAGATTTCAATCCCCAATCCCCAATCCCCAATCCCCAATCCCCAATCCCCAATCCCTCGAAAGAATAACTCATACACTCAAAAATTAATTAGAACGATTATATATAACCACTATTTTGATTTAACATGCTAAAAAAACTGGTCAATTAAAAAGACCACATAAATAAATTTTATGACAAATAAAAATTAAGCTTTGCTATTGCTTATGGCAATTTGATTCAACATAATTATCAGGACTTTTTAGCTGATTTTAATTTCCCAATTTCAAATAGATTAATTATTAATTTAGACTAGACCTAATATGCTAACTTTGACTGATTCCCCAACTTTAACCTTAGTGGCATCTTTACCCGTATCTCCAGGTAACATTACCTTAACTCCAGATAATCGTATTTTCTTTAGTCTGCATCAGTTTTATAACCCAGAAATCCCTGTAGCTGAGTTGATTAACGGACTTGTTAAACCTTTAGCTACTGATACTGAATCATTAGGAATTAGCTTTGAGAGTGTTCTGGGGATCCAAGCAGATGCAAATGGCTTCTTGTGGATTTTAGATAACGGCAATCAAAGTCAATCACTACCCAAACTAGTCGCATGGGATACTAACAGCGAGCAACTAGCACGAGTAATTTATCTGCCACCACCAATCACCTTAAACAACTCCTTCATAAACGATTTAGCGATCGATCTGAGTCGTGATGTAATCTATATTTCTGACCCTATTACAGGAGTTGAGTCAGCCTTAATTCGAGTCGATCTCAAAACTGGATTAGCTACTCGTATTCTTCAGGGTCATGTCAGCGTAATTCCCGAAGACTTAGACTTGATTATTGATGATCAGCCAGTACAAATCAAGCAACCAGACGGTAATACGTTTCGTCCCCATTTAGGAGTTAATGGTCTTGTTCTCGATCCGCAAAACGAATGGCTATATTATTGTCCCATGCACGGCACCAGTATGTATCGTGTCAAAAGTGCTGACCTAGCCAATCCTGCTTTAAGCCCAAGCGAACTTGCTAATCGAGTTGAACGATACAGCGATAAGCCAATCTGTGACGGGATTTCCATTGACCAAGATCATAATCTCTATCTTGGAGATTTGGCTACTAATAAACTAGGCATTATTAAACCAGATCGCACTTATCAAACCCTAGAAACCAACAAAAAACTATCTTGGATTGATTCCTTTAGCTTCGGTAACGACGGTTATCTGTATTTCAACTGCGATCAGCTACACCTTTCGGCACCTCTCAACGGTGGCAAAGATGACTCTCACGCACCTTACGAAATTTGGCGCATAAAACCTCTTTCTCCAGGGTTTGCAGGGCGATAATTACCAACCATACCAAATCCGATTGATAACGGGTCAGTTAGTTATATTCAATGAAATTACTGATGATGCAGAATAGTTTTTGAGACTAAGCGAGTCTTTTTTCGATCGCCTTGAGATAAATCTTTGCCAATCTGTAAGCGAGTAGCATTAGTTTGCAAGACGGTTGCTCCTTGTTTATCTCCCAGTTGGAGAGCGGTTTTGGCAGCAGTTTGTAACATAGTAGCAGCGCCAGTGCGATCGCCATTTTGCAGCTTAGTCTCAGCAATTTGAGTTTGACGATATTTTGCCAAGGTTAGGATGTGATCTCTAACCACTCTACTCGGTTGAGCTTGGTAAAGTTCCTGAGATTCTAATTCGATGTTTAAAACTTCAGAATGCAAATTTTGCTGATTTGTGCCAGGGTCGTCATATCGCAGTTGAACCGCAGCAATTTTCTGGGTACCTGGAGATAATTGATTGATGTAGAGATTGAGCAGAATTATTCGTGGACACTCCATCATCAAATCTCCCAGACGGACGGTAAAGTAATTACCCTCTAGTTGAATCGATAATTCAATAGTTTCTGGTGCTACCTGCGCTACAGGCTTTAACTCTGCCAAACGAACTTTGGGCATTAACTCCACTGTCAGATAACTATTGGTTAATCCCACCGATTGAGCGCGGGCAAACAGCCGCTCAAATTCAAATAAGGCTCTAGCTGGCTGTTCAATATAAGCTAAGGTGCCTTGGGCAGTATCGGATATCTGTTCCAATACATCCTGATTCCAATGTTCTCCAAAGCCTAATGTATCGATGGTGACATGATATTCCGCTGCTAGTTCAGCCAAACGCAGACAACGATTATTATCTCCGTGTTCATTTTCCCCATCAGTTAACAGAAAAATACGAGAAACGCAGTGCTGATTGTATGCGGCAACTTCTTTGAGTCCCAAGCGTAAACCCTCATCGATGGCAGTACCACCATCAGCAACCATTAGCCTGATTTTTTGTTTGATTGGTTCTAAATCACTTACTGCCTGATTGGTCACAACTACTTTTGCTCGATGATCGAAAGCCACTATACTCAAGCGATCGCCACCCTTTAGCTTCTCAATAATATTAATTGCGGCTGACTTGACCATTTCTAGCGGCTTATCTGACATGGAACCACTGCGATCTAAAACTAAGCACAAATTCAAGGGTACTGTACTGTCTTGATGATCGCCAATAGCGGAGATTGCCAAAGATAACTGTCGCTGACTACTTTTAAGATTGGCATCAAGATTAACATCACTTAAGTAAGACTGTAGACCAACTCTCATAATAACTGGCAAAAATATAGAATTTACTACTTGATGATCTTGGTTCGATTTAATTCATGGGTTTACTTTCAATATCAATCATAGCCGTTAGTTATATTCTGTTAGTCAGGCAATACAAATTAATTTAACTATTTTTTATCGTGGAAAAGGGGTTATAAGAACCCCTTTAATAGCTAAATTAATGAGCGCAAATTAATCGATGCTAATAGAAGTGGGTGCTGTGGCACCACCTGTAGGGGGATAGCTTGAACCCTGACGAAAATCAGCATAAAGGCGATCGCGCCAGGCAAAGAAAGGTTCAAAGGTGATATTGTCCGCTAATCCAGGAATGCCTTTTCCTTTTAGAGGATCGGGAATATCCAGATATGAACCAGCAGGAAACTTCAGCAACACGCTCAAACCTGCTACAGCTAAATCTGCCATGGTGGGAGTGTCTCCTGTTAAATAAGGCTGATTTTGCAAAATTAGACAAAGAGCTTCCAAATCTTGAGTCAGACTTTTTTTAGCCTCTTTGACAGCATCACCACCAAAGCCAACTCCTGTGCCTAATATGTCTAAAACTTCACCTGGAATTGCCCCAACTGCTGTTTTGACTAAATCAGGAGTATTAGCAGGCAAGAGGGAAGTCCGAAAATTTTGGTTCTGGTTTAAAGCGCCGATGAAGGCTTTACGTCCCTTCAACCCAATTGAGGCATCTGCCCATTCTTCGATTAATAAGCACTGTCCCTTTGCCAAAGAATCTGTCGGTATGATCGGACGTTCTGGATACTTACGCTCAAGATACAAGGCAATTTCGGTGGAGTCAGCAATATAGGTGCTGCCATCTTTGAGGACTGGCACCTGGCGGCTACCAGATTTTTGCATTAATTCGATTTGCCCTACACCAGGGGTTACTTCAATTTTGCGATACTCAAGCTGTTTATAGTCTAAAATCAGACGAACTTTTTCTGAATACTGAGACAGCTCAAATTGATATAGTTCTAGCATTAATACTCCTTATTATCAGATTAACCAACAGTCATAGATTACTTTGCTGTTTAACGAAGTGAACGCCAAGCCCCGACTGCGGGACAGCTCTTTATTTTTAGGGCAGGGTACTGTTCACTGCGGAATAATCTATGACTCTCATGATGTTTAATTTATCTAGTTAAAACGATTTATTCATCGTTCACAAGTCTAAACATTGGGATCAAGATCAAGGAAAAATCCTCTAGTTGTCTTAAGCTGCGGGATAATTTTGCTAGAGCAAGCTGCACTTTAATTAACTGAGAACCCGAATAAACTCTAGAGGTAAGCCATCAATATCGGCAATGAAAGCAACTTCGTAAACGAGATCGCCAATCATTTGCTGTTCGGGCTTCAGCAAGACTTTCAAAGGCGGTAGAGCATCTGATTCGTTGACTCTAACCGCATTAATATTTTGTTCTAACTGAGTTAACCAGGTGGTTAAATCCGTTGTTAAATCAGTCAGATCAAAAGATAAGTGATAATAACCAACGTAGTGTTCATCATAGAAACAGTCAGCGGCAGGCTTCGGTTCAGGAATTTGAATCAATTCAATTCTGCCTCCCAACCCCATCATCCAGCAAGCTAGGGTATATCCTGTGGTAAAACGCTCATGTACAGTAAACCCCAACTGTTCATAAAAAGCGATCGCCTGATGAATATTAGCTGTGCGAATGGAAACATGATGCATGTTGGTTATCAGTTATTAATCATAGGGTATATGACATCAGTTACTCAAACAAAAAGCGGTAAGGATAATGACGAGGGACTCCAGGCTCTTTTTCTAAAGTAAAATTAATAATATCCCAATAGGGTTCAACGCTATCTTCAGGACTAAAACTAATCGGTAATCCGTAAAGCTTAGGAGATTTGAATTCTGGACTTTCTCTCCACGGATGACTCCGCCCAAGATAAGAGCTCACCAAATCTCGATAACGATGGGCAATAATTACTTTCGTAGCACGATAACCTTCGGTATACAAAGCATCTAAAGCTTCATGAATTTCAAAACGAATACCGTCAGGATGGGTATGCTGACGATACCATTGATTCTCCCATCTCCGCCAACGTCTACCAGAGGGTAGATGAACTAATTCCTCAATTTTGGGATCTGCTTCAAACGCACCATGACGACTACAGAGATACGTATCAGTCAGGGTGAGGGCAGGAATTGATTGTCGGCAATGGGGACAAATAATTTCTGGACCAAAAACGGGGTATTGTAAAGCTAAGTCCATATACTATAGGGTTATTTCCTTCTTCTTATAACACGGCTAAATCTTGTTAGCCTCTTTTGTCTTCAATATCGTTAGATAGCTTATTCTAATTCATGAGTGCATCATTTAATTCTTCTTGGTCAAAACCAGAGTTTTCTAACCCAGCATTTATTGCAGCTAACGCCACCGTAATTGGTAATGTTGCGGTGGGAGAAGCAGCGAGCATTTGGTACGGGGCAGTGGTTAGGGGGGATGTGGAACGCATTGCTATTGGCAAGTACAGTAATATCCAAGATGGGGCAGTTTTACATGGCGATCCTGGCAAACCAACGATTATAGAAGACTATGTTACCGTGGGTCATCGGGCGGTAATTCATTCGGCTCACATAGAAACAGGATGTTTAATTGGTATTGGAGCCATCATTTTAGATGGAGTTAGAGTGGGTGCCAATAGTATTATCGGTGCAGGGAGTGTTGTCACCAAAGATGTCACTAAGCGATCGCTAGTTATGGGAGTACCTGCACGCAAAGTTAGAGACGTTAGTGTCCAACAGGTAAGAGAATTAATTGAACATGCTCACAATTATGCACAATTAGCTAGAGTACATGCAGAAAAAGCCATTGAGCTAGGGCTTTAATGTATATTTACAGCCCGTAAGCGTGGGGGCTATTTCTGTCAAATACTCTCTGATGGTAAGAGCAATTAGCATACTGCAAAAATAATCTGATAGAATCGTCTTTCTCGAAAAAAGTATCTCGGTGAAGTGAGGTTTCTAGCTTATGAAGATGATTAGAGTTTCTCCCCCTCAGATTAGGGAAATAATAGTCAAAAAAATTGGTAAAAATATTTTATGGGAGTTGGAGAAAGTTGTTGCTCGCTATTCTTTAGTAGCTAATACTCCTTTCTTATCATCGTCACAATTTGACTGGGTGACAAACTTAGAACAAAATTGGCAGTTAATTCGACACGAATTAGATGTCATTTTGGAATATACTGACCAACTGCCCCGTTTTCAAGACATTTCCCCAGACCAGGCTGCTAGTATCAGTAAGGATAATCTGTGGAAAACGTTTTTTCTCTATGGCTATGGAGCAAAAATGCAACAGAATTGCGACTACTGTCCCGAGACGACCCGAATTATTGAACAGGTTCCAGGATTAAAAACGGCGTTCTTTTCGATTTTGTTGCCTGGAAAACACATTCCTGAACATCGCGGTCCTTACAAAGGGGTTTTACGCTGTCATTTAGCCCTTAAAGTTCCTCAGGATAAAGATCAATGTGGTATTCGAGTAGAGCAGGAGGTACGCCATTGGCAAGAGGGTAAAGCGATCGTTTTTGATGATTCCTATCCCCATGAGGCTTGGAACAAAACTGACGAGGTTAGAGTGGTACTATTTCTAGATATTGTTCGTCCGATGAGCTTTCCTGCATCATTACTCAATCAGCTACTAATTACTTTAATTCGCTGGTCGCCGTTTATTCGTGATGCGGAAAAAAATCAGCAAAAATGGGATCGCAAAATCGCTAACGTATTCAAGTAATCTTAAATCTAGCTTCTGAAGTGTAATTTTTGGTTCAGATGGTAAATTTTTAATACCTAGCAGCGATGACAAAACTATAAGAATCTGGAATTTAGCTATAGTACTCAATTCAGATTTTATTTATCAACAAGGTTATAATCTAATTCAAGATTATTTGCGGAACAAGTTCTGAAGTAGAGACAGTCGATCATCTTTTAAAATTGAGGAGAAAGATCGCTTTCTTCTCCACCGAAAATGCGATCGCTCATGGTATCGATTGTTCTTGTCAATAAAGATTGAGTCGATTATATTTGTTCGATTAGGCAATGCTAAAAAGCCTATCAATCAACATGAAAATACTATGGCTAAAGTCACTCTAGACGCTTTGATTTCGCGGGAAGATTTTGAAGTAAAAGAAAATAGTAATCCAGGCAAAAAGAAAGAAACAATTTCTATTGAAGATATCAAAGCAGACTCATTTTTCTTTTCTAATATCAGAAAACCAGATTTTCAGAGAGAAACTAATGAATGGGATGCTCAAAAAATTTGTGAATTAATAAAAAGTTTTATCGAGGGCGATTTAATACCAGCAGTTATTTTGTGGAGAAGCACAAGCGGTTACTTGTTTGTAATTGATGGTAGTCACAGGTTAAGTTCTTTGTCTGCTTGGATAAACGATGATTATGGTGATGGAAGAATATCAAAGCTTTTTTATGATGGAATAATTCCTGATGAACAGCTAAAGATTGCTCAAAAAACGCGAAATACAGTTAATAAGACAGTTGGATCTTACGATGATTTTAAATTGGCTCTTTCACATCCTGATAAAGTTAAACCAGAAATTGCTCAGTATGCTAGAAATCTAGGAGCATTGGCAATTCAGCTTCAGTGGGTAGAAGGTGATGCTAGCAAAGCAGAAAGCTCATTTTTTAAGATAAATCAAAAAGCTGTCCCAATCAACAAAACTGAACTCAAACTTTTAAGATCTAGAAATAAACCTAATAGTATCGCTGCACGAGCAATCATTAGAAGTGGGAAGGGACATAAATATTGGTCATCTTTTTCAGAAGAAACGCAAAATCAAATACAAGAAATAGCAGAAGAGATAAATAGAATTCTTTTCAAACCTAAATTACAGACTCCAATAAAAACTTTGGATGTACCAGTGGTAGGAAAGCTACTTTATCCTCAAACTTTACAGCTAATTTTAGATTTTGTTAACATCTCTAATAATATCGACTTAAGTAATCAAAAGCTTAATGATGATATAACAGGGGAGGAAACAATACTATTCCTGAAAAGAACCAGGAAAATTGCTTATAAATTAAATAGTAATCACTCTTCATCTTTAGGATTACATCCAATTGTATATTTTTACTCTAAAGATGGAAGATATAGAACAGTATCTTTTTGGGCAATTGTTGACTTTATTATTGAATTAAATAATAAAAACAAACTTGATAATTTTATTGAAGTTCGGCAAAAATTTGAAAGCTTTGTTCTTGAGTATGATAGTTGGATAAAACAGATTTACGAAAAGTACAGAAATAACCAAAGAAGCTACAAATATATATCCAAACTTTATCAGAAAATTGTCAGTAGCTTAAAAGCTGAAAAGACAATTGAGGAGGCTGTTAATGCAGTTGTATCTACTGAAGATTTTAGCTATTTAATTATTCGTAATACAAGTCAACCTATTAATTCATCTAAAAAAGACTTTAATACAAATAATAAGAGTGAAATCTATATAAAAGATACATTACCAAATGCACCTCGTTGTAAAATTTGCCAGGGACTTATTCACAAAAACTCAATTTCAATTGACCATATACAACGCAAACAGGATGGTGGATTGGCAACTCTAGATAATGGACAGATAACTCATCCATATTGTAATACTGGATATAAAAATTAGAAAATTGACATTCGCTCTTGTGTGATCACATTGTATATAGATAGACTTAAGAACTACAAAGTGATATTACA
This sequence comes from Cyanobacteria bacterium P01_G01_bin.39, assembly GCA_039180345.1. Classification (GTDB taxonomy): domain Bacteria; phylum Cyanobacteriota; class Cyanobacteriia; order Cyanobacteriales; family Xenococcaceae; genus Waterburya. The sequence continues at coordinate 56,924 of JBCDDK010000027.1, forward strand.
AATCCATAATCTTTAATGTTACTTTGTAGTCATTTTAGTTTCTTTATAGCAAACTATTATTTAAAACTACAAAAGTTTTATGCTGGCATAGGAGTTTAATTCCCTCTAAACTTAATTTTGTAACATACGAACCTATTTTTATGCCAGACCCCATTATGTATCAAGAGGATGGCTATGTTGTCCTCGAATCAGACCAGCCTGAAAAATTCATGAATTCAGCCGAATTAAAAGCCAAGCTGGTCGATTTGTTGCTGTCAGATGAAGTAATAATTCCAAGAGAACTGGAAAAGTTTGATTCCCGTGAACTACAGGTGCAGCATCTCATTGACAACTACTTTGAATTGGACATTGGTGAAGACAAATATCTCCAATGGTATGTTGTTCGTTTAGAAAAATAAAATGACATCAAGGAAATTGAACTTATTGAAATTATTGATATAGATTAATTCCAGTTGCCAATTAGAGTGAAAGATGACCAGAAATAGGGATGAGCTAAAGATAAAGTTCCCTTAGGAAAATCTTCTGGCAAAGGTAAGTCGGCACCATTAGATAGCTTAACCTGCTGGTCGTCCACCTTGACATTGCCTCGAATCATTTCCAATTGAGTTTGGCGCAAAGCTTCTGCCTTGATTAAAGTATTGTCTAATTGATCATAAAACTCGCCCATCAATGCCAATGTTCCCAAATCACTCACATACCAAAGACTTGCCAAAGCAGATTTAACTCCTGCTTGTACCGCTAGCCCAGCAAAACCCAACTCCGCTTCCTTATCTCCCAGAGCAGTTTCACAGGCACTCAATACTAGTAGCTCAATTGGCGTATCACTAGTATTCCAGCCTAGTTGGTCAGATAATTTTCGTAGCTGAGGAATCTTGAGCTTATCATCATAAAACTGAATATAGGAGTCATTTAAGTTTCCTGCCTTAAATTCAGCGTGAGTTCCTAAATGAATAATTGAAAATGGCGTTTCTCGACTATTCTGAGCCACGAAGTTAGAAATAGTAAATTGCTCATTAATAAATAATTCTCCTTGGCGAGGATTACGAACGATAGTATTTAATTCAATCGGCATTGTTGGTAAAGCAGCTTGCTCCGAGAATTCTGAAGCTCCCATTGCCAGAATAGAACTTTGCTCTGGACTGACATAGCGAGTATCAGTCAAGCCAAAGCTAGGAACCATCCCCATAGCGTACTTTTCGACTAAAAATTGATCACCATCATGAAGTGCTGCTAAAGGCAATAAACGTAGCCCCGAATCCATCGAGAAAACCAAAATATCTATGTCGTTTGCTTCTAACTCAGCTTCTATTGGTTCAATTAGAACTCTGTAAAGTTCCTGTGCCGATTCCATATAGCTAGCCTGACGAAGTTTATTGACATCGCTTACTTCTTCTCGGAATTGAGTCACCGTAGCTAAGACATTTTTACGTGATGTATCATTAACAGTTCTGCGGATTGTTGAAGTTTTTGACTGAGTTGGCTCAACGACATTGAGATTTGATGATGCTACTACAGAATTTGATAAATTAGCTTGAGTTTGTTCTGGTAGAACTACAAATGATTCCAACTGGTTGGACTGGAGAGAAATATTGATAAATGCAGGTTTTTTCCCTGTTTGCTCTGCCAATTGAGCCAATCTACGAGATATATCTCCAACTGAAGGGACAGTTCCATAAAGTTCAAGTCCAGAAGAATCCATAAGTTGAGTTAGCTGGAATTCTTCCTGCATTAAAATTGCTAGATCATTTGGAGCCTCTTGAAACTGAGTTTCATAAGCTACTCGATCTAACTGTCCTAAATCTGGCTCAGAAATTTTTTCCTCTGCGACTTCTTCCTCTTCCTGTGATGATTCATCTGTAGTAGATTCTTCTATTTCTGAATCTTCTGCAACTTCTTCTACAGCGACTTCTTCTTCTGTTTGGTTAGCACTTAGTTTATCTCTAAGTTCTACGTCTTCAACCAACTCTTCAATAATTTCTTCTGATTCAGTTGATTCTTTGATATCTTGAGATTCTAAAGTAGTTTGAGAATTCGTTTCGACAGCAATTTCCTCTTGCGATTGATCTGCTACATCGCTTTCAACAACATCTGATTCAATATCTTGAGGGTCAGAATCTATAACATCAGTAGATTCGATTTCTGTAGAGACTTCATCTTGCGTTGGTGTTTCTATTTGTCCTTCAGCAACATCTGATTCGATGTTTACTGGTTGGGAATCCAAACTATCATTAGATTCGATCTCTGTACTTGGGTTGGAGTCTAATAGTTCGGAAATTTCCGAAGTAAAGCTATCTTCCGAATTTATCGGATTAGTATTATTAGTAGGGTTTTTGCTCAAGTCTAAATCTTGAGCTGTAGAACCTTCAGCTAAGTCCACATCTGGTTCTACATCACCAGCGACAGTAGCTTGTCCCTCAACAACATCTGGCTTGACATCATCGACGACAGGAGTTTGATTATCGACAATCTCTGGTTCTAAATCATCAACAGGAGTTTGATTTTCAACAACCTCTGGTTCTACATCATCAGTATTTGTAGGCTGATTTTCAACAATCTCTGGTTCTACATTATCAGCAGGATTCTGTCCCTCTACTGCATCGACATTATCAACAGTTGGAATTTGTCCTTCTAAAGCATTTACAACATCATCGACAGTCGGAATTTGTTCTTCTAAAGCATCTACAACATCATCGACAGTCGGAGTCTGTCCCTCTACTACATCGACATCATCGACAGTCGGAGTCTGTCCCTCTATAGCATCTGCAATATCATCAACAGTTGGAGTCTGCTCTTCTATAGCATCTGTAATATCATCAACAGTCGGAGTCTGTCCCTCTATAGCATCCGTAATATCATCAACAGTTGGAATCTGTTCTCCTAAAGCATCTACAATATCATCGACAGCAGGAGTCTGATTTTCAACAACCTCTGGTTCTACATCATCGGCGACAGGGGTTTGTTCCTCAGCCACATCTGACTCTACATCATCAACAGCAGGAGTCTGATTTTCAACAACCTCTGGTTCTACATCATCGGCGACAGGGATTTGTTCCTCAGCCACATCTGGTTCTACATCATCGACAGCAGGAGTTTGATTTTCGACTACTTCTGGCTCCACATCATCGACAGTAGGAGTTTGCCCCTCAGCCACATCTGGTTCTACATCATCAGCAGCAGGAGTCTGATTTTCGACTACTTCTGGTTCGATATCATCAGCAACAGGAGTTTGTCCCTCAACAACCTCTGGCTCTACATCATCAGCAACAGGAATCTGATTTTCGACTATCTCTGGTTCAATATCACCATTAGTTGGAGTTTGTCCTTCTGCAACATCTGGTTCAATATCATCATTAGTTGGAGTTTGTCCCTCAGCCACATTTGGTTCGATATCATCAACAGCAGGAGTCTGATTTTCAACAACATCTGGTTCTACATCATCGGCGACAGGAGTCTGATTTTCGACTATCTCTGGTTCAATATCATCATTAGTTGGAGTTTGTCCTTCTGCAACATCTGGTTCAATATCATCATTAGTTGGAGTTTGTCCTTCTGCAACATCTGGTTCAATATCATCAGTACTGGGAGTTTGTTCCTCAGCCACATCTGGTTCGATATCATCAACAGCAGGAGTCTGATTTTCAACAACATCTGGTTCTACATCATCGGCGACAGGGATTTGTTCCTCAGCCACATCTGGTTCGATATCATCAGCGACAGGGGTTTGTCCCTCAGCCACATCTGGTTCTACATCATCGGCGACAGGGGTTTGTCCCTCAACAACATCTGGTTCTACATCATCAGCAGCAGGAGTTTGATTTTCGACTACTTCTGACTCTACATCATCAGCAACAGGAGTCTGATTTTCGACTACTTCTGGTTCGATATCATCAGCAACAGGAGTTTGATTTTCGACTACTTCTGGTTCTACATCATCGACAGCAGGAGTCTGATTTTCGACTACCTCTGGTTCTACATCATCGACAGCAGGAGTTTGATTTTCAACTACTTCTGGCTCCACATCATCAGCCGCAGGAGTCTGATTTTCGACTACTTCTGGTTCTACATCATCAGCCGCAGGAGTCTGATTTTCGACTACTTCTGGTTCGATATCATCAGCAACAGGAGTCTGATTTTCAACAACATCTGGTTCTACATCATCGACAGCAGGAGTTTGATTTTCAACTACTTCTGGCTCCACATCATCAGCCGCAGGAGGTTGACTACCGCCATCATTACCATTGTCTACAGGTGGTTCAGACACTATTGCATCTGGACTAGGAAGGGTGATGTCGGACATATTTCCTGATTGAGAAAATACTGATTCACTGGCTACGACTATCCAAGTAACGGCAAGAAATACTTTGATCGATAATTGGGACAATTTCATGCTGACAATCCTAATTAATAAAGTTTATTAAAACGAAAAAGTGTATCCAAGACCAATAACAAATCTGGTTCCATCACCCGCAGATCCCGTAATATCAGTAACAGCAGGAACAATTACAATTGGTATTTTTCTAAATGGAACTAAAGGAATACCAATTGTTAAGTCTTGACCTGTCCACTCAGCCACAAACCCAACTGGCTGAATTAGTTTAATTGCGATACTACCAAAAACACCTATAGTTTCATTTCCCTCATTGATATCGGACTCCAAACGAAATTGCCCACCTCCAACACCTAGAGTAGTATAGATCTCACTAAATGCTTTAGTTCTATCCTGACGTAATTTTATTCTTTTAGTAGCTACTCCAAATACTGAAGACCCTCCATCGGTCTCACCCCATTTTACTAAACCTTGTACCCCTAAAGCGATCGCAAAATCTTCTGGTAATCGACGATGTAATTTGAGGTTGATGGCTCCATCTCTAAAGGGAGCGCTTACGTCTACTAAGCTAATCCCAACTTGAGCACCAACGTTTTTGCGAGGATTTCCTAAACCAAAGCCAATACCAATGACCCCATCTGATTGATCCGTAAAACGGGCGCGCTCTTGAAACCCCACCCCAATACCAGCATTTCCCCAGGCAGCTCCATATGCTGAGGGATTAATGATGGTAACGCTAGGAGATGCGCGATATGGTTCTTTGGGAAAGGGGAGAGTTAGGGGAATTCGTTTGGGTTCAAATCTTTCTCCTTCTATTGGTTGACGACGCAGAGCAGGAGAGCCATTGTCTAAAGATTCAGTAGCTATATTCTGCGTAATTTTGGAGTTAGAAATGGTTGCAGAATCTAATGATGATTGATCTTGATCTGATGTAGTTTTCCTCTGATGATTTATTGTTGACGACTTAGATTGTTTGCTTTGAACTGCTTCAGCATTGGAACTAGCTGCACTGAACAGCAAAATAATCTGAATAAAAACGAATTGCAAACTAAGTAGGTGGGACTTACTAATCAGTAGCATTTAAGCGCTGTATTTTAAGGTTTTTTCGTAATTTGCATTTTAAAAAATTAATATCAAATACTAAATATTTGAATTAATCTTTGGTTAAATCTTTGACTTGCGTTGTGTTTAAAATAGCTGTTTTAATTCTAATAAGTTAAAACATTGATTTAATGGATTACTATTCTGTTTTTTAAAATTGATTTGGAACTTAGATACGAAGTAAAGAGTATTTTAGATCTAGATGTGGTGAGAAGTAACTGAAAACTTAATTGCCTAAAATCTATAGCAATCAAAACTTAGAACGGCATAAACTATTAGTTTGATTACTAAACTTGATCCGCTAAATAATTTTTTTTATTGAAAGAGAGATTTTGCCTTGAAACAGCTTAAAATTATCAAAACGAGTTTTTTACCAGGGCCACCAAAGAGGCTGATATGGTTTATCTTCAAAGCTATATATTCCCCTAACTTGTAATGCCTTGCACTCAATTGGGTTTTTATTTTCTAAAACGCATCCAGCGTTGTATTTGGGATTAACGCTAAATAGTTTTTGGCTATCATCAGTAATACAGTTTTGCTCTTCTTCTCTCACCAAACAGACCAAATTCTGCTCTTCACTTGTTGCTGCCTTAAGGTATCTTGCTTGATCCTGTTCATAGAAGTTTTGCAATTTGGCGGCAGTTTGTTGACAGATTTCTGTTCCTGACTGTTCTGGAAGCAAATATTCTGTATGCCAAGTCATAAGAGAGGTTAGCTCTATTTCTCCAGGAGTGTAAGCAAACATGGTTGGTGTTCCCTCTCTTACTCCACATACAAATGCTGATTCTAAAGCCTTAGCATCATTATCTTCTTCTGCATTGAGAGGCACTGTGTTTAAAGCGATCGCACAACCGACCAAAACGGTGTATAAGTATTTCTTATTCATTGTTGCTGTTTGGTAATGAGATATTAAAGCTATGAATTGAAAGCTGTGATTATGTTTGACTATCTAACGCACATTATTTTATTGAATACCATGTCACGAGTGTAAGTTTTTGATAAATGAGTAGTTGTCTAGTATTTAATAAGGCAGATTTTCAAGAGAAATATCTATCTAAAATCTATCATCTATAGCTCACTTTGGTATTACCATTGTCTTTTTTTTAACAAAACATGGGCAGAATCAAGTAATTATGCTAAAAATCTTAGACGTAAATACACGGACGTAAATACACGCAAAATTGTTGCGGATGCAGGTTCTTTTCTAACTCCAAGCTATGAATAAAGATCCCTTATTTGATGTCATAGCCAAATAAATTAGCGTTGACTTCCTCCAAGTCAATATCTCCTAAGCCATATTCTTGCCAACGTCTAGTAACCATTGCCGCAGTGTCATCATCGGATTCAAGGGGTTCTCCCCACTCATGGTCAGTTTCGGGAGCGATTTTAGTTGTGGCATCGATTCCCATCCTGCCACCTAAACCAATTTTTTCACTGGCAAAGTCTAACGTGTCAAAGGGAGTATCAGGCAAAATAAAGACATCTCGTGTCGGATCTACTTTGGAGCTAATTGCCCAAACTACTTGACGGGGATCGCGGATATTTATGTCTTTATCAACCACAATTACAAATTTGGTATAAGTAAATTGGGGTAAAGCACTCCAAAAAGCTAGAGCCGCTCTTCTTGCCTGTCCTGGATAGGCTTTATCAATGGAAATAATTGCTGCCTTATAGCTTAATGCTTCCATCGGTAAGAAAAAATCAACGATTTCTGAAACCTGTTGGCGTAAAATCGGCGTATAAATGCGGTTTAGTGCGATCGCCATCATCGCTTCTTCTTTGGGCGGGCGACCGCTAAAGGTAGTTAGGTATATGGGGTTTTTACGATGGGTTACACAGTGAAAACGAACTAAAGGTGAATCTTCTACACCACCGTAATAGCCCATGTGATCCCCAAATGGACCATCAGGCAGCATTTCTCCTGGGGTAATAGTTCCTTCTAGCACAAATTCAGAATCGGCGGGAACTTCTAAATCAACGGTTTTGCATTTTGCTAGCTTGACTCCACTACCACCATACAAGCCCGCAAACAACCACTCAGACAGGTCGACGGGAATCGGCGTTGCTGCCGCCATAATAATCATCGGATCGACTCCCAGAGCGATCGCAATTTCCAGTTTCTTACCTGCTTCTGCTGCCTTGCGCAGATGTCTAGCGCCACCCCGCACTGAGAGCCAGTGAACCGTCATGGTATTTTTTGACTGTAGCTGGAGGCGATATACTCCAACATTGGGAGTGCCAGTTTCTACATCTTTGGTAATTACAAGACCTAAGGTAATAATTTTCCCTGCATCCCCAGAATAGGGACGAATCATCGGTATTTGCTTAAGGTCTAAATCCTCTCTCTCAATGATAACTTGCTGACAAGGAGGGAAAAAATCTTTGCCTGGCTTCGCTTTCAAAACATCAAACAGCACCTTGCCAAAGTCAATTGCTTGTTTGATTTTTTTTGGTGGTTTTGGCTGCTGCAACATTGCTAACTTTGACCCCAGAGTTTCCAATTCCTCTGGAGCATCCATGTTCATCGACCAGCAAATCCTCTCCACCGTTCCCATCAAGTTTACCGCCACGGGGAACGGGGAACCTTTGACATTTTCAAACAGCAACCCAGGTCCCCCTGCTTGCAACATGCGATTGGAAATTTCTGCAATTTCTAATTCAGGATCGACCAAAGCTGCTATTCGTTTTAGCCGACCTTTCGCCTCCAAAATTTCAATAAACCTACGTAAATCTCTTGCCATGTTAAGAAATATAAAGCCACAAGTATTTATTTTAGTCTAGAAGAGTCAGGTGATGATTTACAATCTATTTTCCAGAGCTAGAAAGACTTGGGGGCAATATCTTGGCTGATAGCATCAATGATCTTGTGTAAGGCTTCGATAAATTTTTTTTCTGATTTTGAATTTAAAGCATTGAGCAAATAAGTCCTTCCTCCTTTGTGCTGACAAAGAAATTGAGCTACTTGATTTGTGTTGGTTCTAACATTCATGAAACTTAAGTTAGTTTATAAAATTGCTATTAAAAAAGAAAAAATCTGAGCTATTCAAAAAGAATTATCTATTGTTACTAAGCTATCATTCATCTGTATATTGGCTGATATTAGCGTAAAATTCAGCCTTATTGCTTATAATAACTGCTTATGGGAGGTTTATTTATCTCAATTTAAGCTTGGGAACTACTTTCGCCCCTTAACACCGCTGCGCCTACTAAATGAGCTAGTCTAAGAGCTTCAGGGACTTTACCACGATCTGTCAATTGCGCTAAAGCTTGAGCAATAATTTCTGGTTGTTCTCCTTGTACCTGGAAAAAAAAAGGTGGGTAAGCATAAATTTCTCCCGCTTGATGCAATATTGCTAATCTTTGTTCATAATTCGGCAAGCGAGACATTGCCGCTATCATTTTCTGCATATTAGGTAGCTTTCTCATCATTGCTACACAAGGAAGTTGCAGTCTTTGAGCCAACAAAGATAGGTTAACCAAGTTAAATCCACCAAAACCAATGCCATCCAAGAGAACTAAATGTAGCTGCGGCAAAAACTTTTTGCCGATAAGTAACTGACAAATAGTTTCAGTGGCATCATGACCATCAACATCCACAGCGCCCCATACCATCCCTTCAAAACGAGTGTTGGCACAAACAATTCCTGCTAGATTTACCTTCTCTGTTTGACCTCGCTCAAATGGAGCATCATCAAATCCAATCACCCTAATCTGC
>JBCDDK010000028.1:0-63834 GCA_039180345.1 Cyanobacteria bacterium P01_G01_bin.39
ATTTTATTTAGATAAATTAAATATCACCACAACTATGAGTCTAATAAATTAATAGTGTTTTGAAAGATATCAAAAGCGATCTCATTGAAAGTAATGAAATCGCCAAATTTTAATCTCGACTCAAAATAATCAACTGTCTGGCAAAAAGCGATCGCCTTAGACCAAAAATTTAATGTTAAGAATATACCGAAAGTTTCTTAATCTCATTCTATTAAACGTGTCAGGTGACCAGCGTCTTCTATTAAATACAAAAAAAGCGATCGCATTTGATAACCTAGCCCGTCGTTATTAGCTTTGAGGATTTCTAACTACTTAAAATAATTAACTGTCGCTCAAATTTGTCAATGAGTAAGATTACTTAGTCAACAAGAAAAAAAGAGAGTTGTTCGCATTGAAGATATTTAAATATTGTAGCGACTGCTAATCATCTTATCAATACTGGGTTACAGAGATCGACAAGAAAATGGATTAAGAAAAATGCCAGCAATTCCCCAATATAATGAAATTTATTGTCTAGTTGATCAACAATCTATCATGATTCTGAAATACCAAGAAACTCGTAACCCATTGTCAATAATTTATTTAACATTTTGTTACTTAACAAATATTGATTTTGTTCGCCTTCACTCGTAGCTACAAACTTATTGATATTTAATCTCGACTCAAAACAATTAACTGTCGCTCAAAAAGCGATCGCACCCCAGCTAAATCTAACTGACAATTAGCTAATATTTCTTGAACCGTTTTTTGTTTGCTATTCTCATTACAAGCCAGCATAAATTCATACTCTGCATCAGATAGCTTTTCCATCTGATATTCAAAGTTAAGAAAGTTCTGACTAGGGAAACCCTGCATACAGGGATGACATTCAGGTATGGCTTTATTTAATACCTCCTCATTTGACCAATCTTCTTGATTTAAAGGCGGTTTAGCCAAGAAAAATTCATAATGAGTCAGACTAGGATCTAATAATTCAATTAAACGATATCTGGCGCGATCGCTCAATCTCTTAGCTCGTTCCATTAATTCAGGAGATTCTCCTACAAGTCTCTCTAGCTGCCAGTATTTGGGGTTAGAAAAGCCGACAAACTCTAAACCTGATGCATCAATCAAATCAAACAGAGTCTCTACGTTATAGTCAATTTCCTGGGGATGGACATACATATCGGCAAAAGATTCATCCCGATGATTTTCTAGCGACCATAACTTCTGATCCTGTTGCAAAATACGATTATTTTCAGGCAAATTAGCAAAGATTTCCCTGCCAACCTTTACCCCATCCCGATAGTCACCCTGTTTGTCTCCTTGAAGAAGAGCGATCGCTTTTTGCATCAGACTTATTTCCCAACGTCCCAATTCCGCATAGACAAAAATATGCAGAATACCACCAGGCTTTAATTTCTTAGCTAATGCCTGTATACCTTTCTCGGGTTCAGGTAAATGATGCAGCACCCCGACACAGTTTATAAAATCAAACTCCCCTTCCAAGGTAGTTGCTTCTTCCAGCTTGAGGTTGAAAAACTGAACTGGTTTATCGTGTTTGGCAATTACCCCTGAACGATTGCAACGTTCCTCTGCCACCGCTAAAGCTTTCTCACTCAAATCGATCGCCGTTACTGCTGCTTGAGGATTAAGGTTAATCAAATAATCTGTACCCGAACCTGTACCACAACCCGCATCCAAAATCCGAATATCTTGAGTGTTAGGCTTCATTCCTGTACAGAAACTATATGCCGCCGTCCAACTCCAGCGCCAGTTATAGCCAGGAGGTTCTAGATCTGAAAGCGGGTCGGGAGGAAAAGGATAGGTATTGTATAAATTAGCTACGGCTTCGTTGATCGCTTGTGAATCAGACATGTTTTAAAGGATAAGGAATAAGAGGAATTAATCGCTTACTATTCATGAAGTCAACGCAAGTACCCTGCCCTAAAAGGACGGGGTACTGTTGACAGAAACAAAAATTCTAAAACAATTATCGAACAATATGGATTCCGAACATGGCTTGGCAAAGAAAATTGAAGAAAACGGTTGAGGCAATGCGATGCCGACCGCTAGCTCCGCAATCGCAAATTCTTATAAAATTAGAAGCGGTTGAGCAAAATCTTTGTGGCTGATAGCAGCTAATGAAGAAGATATGCTAATGCCTCTGCGTTGATATGATTGCAAAATATACAAGGCGTAAATTTCTCCCGTATAAATTTCCGAATCACCTCTTGTTAAACCACCATTAATAAAACCGACAACTTCCCCTGCAACTTCTGCTACATAAATAAAGTAGTTTGCTTTGGCGCGGGCATCAATGTCAAGTTTTTTTTGCCAGTTTCTGAGGCGTTTTTCGTAGGATCTTTTCTGGATATATTCCTTTGGCAATAAGCCTTGATAAGTAGTTTGCCAACAGTCAACATGAACCTTGGCGATCAAGCTTGCATCTTTTAACTTAGCTTCATGTCGAAAAGGTTCAATTAAACTAAAAATCTGAGTGATACGATAAATGCTATATCTTTAGCAATCAGCACCCAGCCATCATCCATTACACCAAAGGGGAAATGTTTTACCGATTGTCAGTGTTTTTGTGACTGATGTTACTTTTAAAAAGTCAGATCTTAATCAAAAATAAAGTCGATCTGTTTAATTCTATCCCTGGTCTCATATCAGAGATACAATTCAACTAGAGCCACTATAGTCGCACTGGATTAATGACATATACCACTAACGAATTAATCAAAATACTAGACTGTGAGCTAAAAGAGAATTGGAAAGGAAAGCGTGTAGTCTTATCTTCTGCCAGTAGACTTAATGATCCTGTGGTAGCAAAAGCACTCAATATGGATCAGGTAAACAAAGTCTTTGCCTATCGTGACTTTCGCAGTCAAATTCATGAGTATCAGCAGCAGCATGGTGTCTCAGGAATTATCTGGCGTACCTGTAGCTTCAATGATCAAAGTATTACCTATCCTGAAATCCACAATCAGTTGATTCCTGTCCCAGGAGACAAAGAAACTCTGATTGAAGCTCGCTCTAAGATTTTAGATTTCTGGCATCAAGCAACACGCCAGATGAATTATTGGTTGGTTAATCCTCGGCTCGATTCCCAAGGCAATCATCATCAACTCATTTCTTCAGAATATCTTGATAAATTAATTACTCAAACCGAATGGGCAGAAATTGATGCTGCCCGCACTGAAATATACTTGGGTTTGTGTTGGGGCGATCCTCAAGACTATCGCTATCAGTGGGCGAAACCAAAATCAGGTTGCGATCGCATTATTGCTACAGTATCCGAACCGAGCGCCATCAAGATATAGTGGTTTATACAGGTACGCCTTGAAAGTTAACTTTTTACATTGGATTTATGTCTCAACAACACGCCGTGGGGGTAATTCAAACCTTGGGGTTTCCTGCTGTTTTAGCCGCTGCTGATGCTATGTTAAAAGCGGGACGTGTCACCCTAGTTTATTTTGATAAAGGAGAAAGCGGCACTTTTGTGATTGCTATTCGTGGTCCTATATCTGAAGTTAGACCTTCAATGACAGCAGGATTAAAAGCAGCGGAAGATACTTTTGGGGGTAAAGTGAATACTCACTATACTGTTCCCAATCCTCCAGATAACGTAGTAGCCGTTCTACCTATTGACTATACAGAAGAAGTAGAACAGTATCGTTATTTTTGAACTTAGTTGATAACAGATTATGTTTGAAAACTAGCCTCCGTCGGCTAAAATTAGTATTCGTAAATGTAATCTCAGAATTCAATCTCAGATTCCTGAATTCATATTAATAATTGATAATCTAAGGAGTAAATCTATGCCATCTCAATCTGCCGTGGGATCAATTGAAACCAAAGGATTTCCTGGTATCCTAGCAGCAGCCGATGCTATGGTAAAAGCAGGAAGAGTCACTCTAGTTGGTTACATTCGTGTTGGTAGTGCAAGGTTTAATGTCAATATTCGTGGTGATGTCTCAGAAGTCAAAACTGCTATGGCTGCGGGAATTGATGCAGTCAAAAAGGCAGAGGGCGCTACTTTGGAATCTTGGGTAATTATTCCCCGTCCTCACGAAAACGTCTGTGCCGTATTACCGATTGACTACACAGAAGAGGTGCAGCCTTACCTTGACCGTGTTGAGGGCCGAACTCTGCCAATTGCTCCTAATTAATCCATAGTCGAAATCATTGAACATTGAACATTAACTCGTTCAAATAAATGATCAATGGTCAATGACAAATGTTAATAGCTTGCTCCACTAGATAACTTTCTTTTCAAGGCTCTGATGTAAAGAAAAATGGGGAACTGGTAATATTCAATAATTAGCCAGATGACACAGGATAAGTGTGCGGCGAAGGTTAAAACTGCCCAAGCTAGAGGCAACCAAGACAGAAAGCTGCCGCTATCTGGGGGAAATAAATAGACCCCAATACTGATAACCGCCGTCGGCATTGCTATAAAAGCGATCGCAAATATTATATATGTCCAGCCAACTTCGGCACCTTCTCGATGAATACCTTTCCATACTTTGCCATTCCAATACCAGGTAAGAGGAAGTTGACTGTCTGCCATCTTCATTAGCTGTTTGTCGAAGTTGGTAGTAAAGATGTGTTGGCAAAAGTTACAGGAAAATGTCTCCATTAAGGGCATTTCTGCTACCTTGCCATGACGGCATACGGGACAAGGATATTCTCCTTGATGATCAAAACGATTATAGTCAACCCAATCTTGATGTAAGAGGTTAGATCGTGAGTTTTTAAGAGAATTATGAAAATTTTGAGCGTTGGACATGTGCTTCAAATGCCGTGATACTTTTCAGGTACTGAGAGATAAGAAAACGATCTAGCTAAGGACGATCACAAAGCTGAGGAGCTAATTGCTTTGTCGCTAAAATAAGCTTTACCCAACTGTAATAATCGTCAAACTCGCGCGTACATGCGGCGAACCGAATCGCCTTTGTCTTGCGCCTAGATGCGGCTAAAGCCTTTCTGGCGACGCGGTGAGCTAGTGCGGTGCAGCACGCGGAGCGTGCAAGCGTCGCTGACGCGACTTGAGCCTCTGGCTCTGCGGGGTTTCCCCCATGAGCAACTAGCGAATCCTTTAGGGGGTCGCTCGTCAATTTAAACCGTAATTATAACGAGCCTGGTATAGCTGATTACCGACTCTTGGTACATTTGATATAAATGTCAATATTAGTTTGTAAAAAATATTTTTTTTAACTTAATCTTAAAGCTACACTAGGTTATGCAACTCTAATACTGTTGAAAATTTCTGCTGTTTGGGAGATAGATTTGGTCCAAATAAATGGCTTCGCCATAGCTATAAGCCGTAAGCTATTAGCCTAGAGCTTCAAGCTTTTTGATAAACTACAAGCTGATGGCTATGTTGATGTTATCCCAATTCAAAGATTAGAAATGTGAGATGAGATAAGCCTAAAGGACAGGGCTTGCAGCCCAAAGCGACGCGAATGACAGATTTAAAATATTTTGTATTGCAAATAACAATACAAAGTTCAATCATACGGACGTTTTACTCAACTTTTTTCGCTTTCTTGCTTTTCATGATCCAGCTTGATTTTTATCAAATAAGAGACTGAGACAAACATTAGTCTAAAGCTGTATTTTACAAATTCGTCAACGATATCATCAAAGATGTATAAGAGTACACTCAATTTCTGAAAGCTACTGTAGTGTATCGTTTGTTAACAAATAGGCAGGTTACTTTCCTCTGGAAAACTCTCCCTTCAAATCATCTTTGACTCAGCTTAAATGTTTATATCGTATACTGTATACTATACAAGGAAATTAATTTATTGATTCCCATATATCAATCCAATGTAATGAGTAAAAACTCAAACTATGATTTCTATTCAAAGAAGTCAGTCTTTGAGGCAACAAGTTTATGAAGCCTTAAAACTAATTATCCTGCAAGGGGATTTAGCTTCAGGTGAAAGAGTTGTCGAAACCAAATTAGCCAAACAACTGGAAGTTAGTCGTACTCCTATTCGAGAAGCGATTGGTCAGCTAAACAGAGAAAAATTAATCGTGTCTAAACCCAATGGTGGTTTTATGGTAGCTACTCTTTCTATTAAAGATGCAGCTCAACTTTACGATTGTCGTATAGCTTTGGAACAACTTTCTGTTGAAAGTGCTTGCCAAAAAATTACTTCTAAACAGCTAAAACAGTTAGAAAAATACGTTGTATTGGCAGAAAAACTAGTAAAGTCGCAATCTAATAAACCCGATATCTTAAAACTTTTAGAAGTTGATTATCAATTTCACCATCTAATCGCCGCAAGTTCGGGCAATCAATGGCTACTGACTTTACTCGAACAAGTCTTTGACAAAATGGCATTGTTAAGAGTTCAGACTACCAAACACAACCCTCAAGTGTTGGAAATTCGCCTCGAACATCGAGAAATTTATAATGCGATCGCATTAAGAGACTCAGAACTAGCCAAAGCAACAGTTAAGCTACATTTAATGTCCAGCAAAGCCAGAGTAGTTAAGGAATTGGAAATGATTCAAAATACAGCTAAGTAAACTATGACAACTACATCAGGTACAAAACGAGTTTTTATCTGCGGTTCGGCTTTAAAAGGACAACCAGACCATAAAAATCTTACAGAAGCTAAGTTTATCAAAGATACCACAACTAAACCAGAGTATCGTCTCCACGCAGCAGAAAATGGCTGGCATCCTGCGATTTATGCGGTTGCCACTGGCGGTATTAGTATTCCTGGAGAAATCTACGAGATGACCACAGAACAGTATGAATATCTCTTAGCTAATGAACCGCCTCATATGTATCCAGAGAAAGTAAATCTGGAAGGAGATGAAACGGCGATCGCGATGTTGTATCCTCAAGAGTTAGTAGAAAAATACCATTGGCAAGACATTTCCGATTTAGGCGGTTGGGCAGCGTATAAATCATTGAACATTGAACATTGAACAGCAGATTATGGGAAGTGGGGTAGGCATCCCTGTCTATTGATAACAACGAGCGAAGATTTTTTAAGTAATGCCCACCAAATTAACAATCAAATCTTTCCTAATTTAATTAATGTCTGTAGTAGTATATTTGCTCCTTGGGTGCATTGTTCTGGTGAAGTGTATTCATTAGCATCGTGAGAAACTCCCATTTTACTGGGAACAAAAATCATCCCCATATCGGTAATTTGTGCCATTTCTTGAGCATCATGGCTGGCACGACTAGGCAAGTAAGTATAACTAAGATCGAGTTGTTCGCAGGATAGGGCGATCGCTTTTTGAATATACTCCTCGGCTAAAGCTGGTTCGTTATACAAGCAAGGATTCAAACGGATTTGAGTATTAGTAGCCACGGCAATCTCTTCTAAATGTGTGTGTAGCTGAGTTAGTAAGCTATCGATGTGCAGACTGGAAAGATCGCGAATATCCAAGCTCATCTCAACCCAGCCAGGAACAACGTTAGCCGCATTGG
Source organism: Cyanobacteria bacterium P01_G01_bin.39 (assembly GCA_039180345.1). Taxonomy (GTDB): domain Bacteria; phylum Cyanobacteriota; class Cyanobacteriia; order Cyanobacteriales; family Xenococcaceae; genus Waterburya. The sequence continues at coordinate 7,445 of JBCDDK010000028.1, forward strand.
GTTTTACTTCCATCTTGCCCACTGTAGCTACTTGTTGACCTGGAATATTGCCAATTTGATTTACTGCCAAGACTAATTGAGAAGCAGCTACTAAAGCATCTTTTCTCATAGACATTGGTGTAGTTCCTGCGTGATTGGCACTACCTTTAACAGTAATGTTGAATCTTCTTTGCCCGACTATGCCTTCAATTACGCCAATTTGTTTGGTCATTGATTCTAGTACGGGTCCTTGTTCTACGTGAAGTTCGACAAATGCGGCTAAATCTTGAGGATGACGATGTGCCTGAGTAATATTATTCCAGTTACCACCAACTCTATTTAAACAAGTTTGGATATCAGTGCCATCAGGACGACGATAGTATTCGGGATCTCGAACAACTCTACCTGAAATTGCTTTGGAACCAATCATACTGCCTTCTTCATCGGTAAAGACAATAACTTCTAGCGATCGCTTTAGCCTAATTCGATTTTCTTTAAGGACTCTTACAGCCTCCAATCCTGCCAAAACGCCATAAGCACCATCATAATGTCCACCACAGGGAACAGTATCGATATGCGAACCTGTAGCTAAAGTTGCTGCATCGGAATTTGTCCCAGAATACCTCCCAATGATATTACCTGCTGCATCTATCTTGATTTCCATCTGGAGTTCTCTCATCCACTGCTGAATCAGATTTCTGGCTTCTATGTCTTCCTTACTATAGGCAATACGCTTCACACCACCATTAGGCAATTGTCCGATACTCGCCAAGCTAGCAATACTTTGATTTAGGCGATCGCCGTTTACTAAAAGATCATTAGTAGTTATAGATTTCATAGATTAAGCAGCAGAAGAGAAAAAGTATACTGTATACAACTGCTTCAACCTAGCATATTATTTTGCGGGGAGTTGATGCCTCCTATACCGCTTGCTGCTATTAAGGAAATCAGAAAAATAAATTACAATGTGCCTATAGATTTTATTGACCAAAAGCAAGATGGCGACAGTAGCAAAGTGGTCGATCGCTGATTATCACAAAATGATTGCCGCAGGAATATTATGCGATCGCCGTATTCAGTTAATTGATGGAGAATTAATCGAAATGAGTCCCGAAGGTGTCGCTCATGCAGCCTATGGTGGCAGTATTGTCGATTATTTACGGCAAGTTATGAATGGACATGCCTGGATTCGCGAAGCACACCCGATTACTTTGAGTAACTCTGAACCAGAACCAGATATCGCGATCGTCCAGTTACCTAAAAGCAAATACTTCCAAAGCCATCCTATTCCTTCTGATATTTACTGGCTGGTGGAAATTTCTGACACAACGTTAACTTATGACTTGAGCAAAAAACAAGAGATTTATGCAGCAGCAGGTATCCCCGAATATTGGGTTGTAGATATTAAAAATAAGAAGCTAATCGTTTTTACTCAACCGCAAGATAGTAGGTATTTAACTAAATCGGAATTAACTACGGGAACAGTTAATCCGTTAAATTTTCCGCAGGTTGCTATCTCTGTAAAGCAATTGTTTGCTACTTAAAAATGAAACAAAAAAGTGAAAGAGAAAAAATGCTCGATGGCGAACTATATTTAGCTACTGATGCAGAATTAACTGGGATGCACTTTCACGCCAGAAAGCTGATTCATCAATTCAATTTTTCAGATTACAGCAAAAACAGCGATCGCAGTTCAATTCTCTCAAGTCTATTTGGCAGAATTGGTGCTAATTTTACCCTTAAACCGCCATTTTACTGCGATTATGGCTGTCATATTTTTGCAGGGAATAATCTATATATCAACTACGATTGTACGATTCTTGATTGCAATTACGTATATTTGGGCAATAATGTTTTACTTGCTCCCAAAGTGCAGATTTATACAGCACATCATCCAACAGATCCTCAGACGAGACTGACGGGAAAAGAATTAGCTTCTCCCGTAATTATTGGTGATAATGTTTGGCTTGGTGGTGGGGTAATTGTTTGTCCTGGAGTGACCATAGGCAATAACGTAACTATTGGTGCTGGTAGTGTCGTCACCAAAGATCTTCCCAATAATGTTGTTGCTGCTGGTAATCCTTGTCGAGTTATTAAATAAGAGTGAAAGTTAGTCGGTAGAACAGGCGATCGCTCGATAATTTTCAACCTTTAATTTCCTTATTAATGCTAAACGGCATTTTGCATTAATATAACTCTGTTAACGGTTTCTTATTAATGATATCGATAATAAGTCCTAAGCTATGTCTAACAAGAAACAAGACTGTTTTTCAAAGGATTTATCGCAATATTCTTATTAACGCTAAACAGCGTTTTGCATTAATATAATTCTGGCGATCGCTTTTTATTAATGATATTGATAATAACAGTAGAAGCCTAGTTATAAAACAAGAACAAATGTAAGATGCTAGCTTGTATTCTCAAGTTAGAATTGGAAAGAGAAATAATATTGTAACATTTAGACTAGCATCGCATTACAATAGACTGATGAACCAAAAATTTGAAGATATTGCGGGATGGTATCTAGTCGCTAATGTCAAAGAAAACATACCCTATGGTCACAAGGGCGAAATAAGAAAAGGAACAAAACACTTTGCACCTCATACAAAAGTTTATTGTTCTGCACCAAGGTGGGGTGACGGGTATAGCAATATTGTTGTAGGAGGTAGACATCGTGGTTCGTCGAAACTTGTCTGCATGGTTATTAATTGGACAAAACTGACTAAGTTGAACTAAATTTCTCGCTTTCACCATGAAGTAGTTGAGCGATACTCGTTAAACTAGCAATGCTCTGATTTAGGCGATAGCCTTCGGCTAGCCAAGCCTATCGCAGGACTTGCTTGGGCAATCGCAACCACTTAGCATATTGTTTTACATGGATTGATAACTTATATACTACTTTTGGATGATTGATTATATTGAGTTTAAAAAGTAGCAGAAGATACTTGTTGCTACTCAATTGACTCCTTATTAATGAATATTTTCTGTTTTCGTTGATAAGAAACCAAAAAGTTATTTAAAAAATAATTTGTTAATTATCGTTTATAGTTTTTAGCAATATGTATTATAGTTCTTATTCCAAATATCCTACATATACAAGTTTTACATCATACATCAATTACTTTGAGAATTTGCCTATAGTAAGTGAATATTAGCGCGTAGCGCAATCGCAATATTAGTTATTGCTACTAGGACCTCTCACCAAAGCTGTTCCCAAAGGAATTGTACCCAAAACATCACTAACGCCAAACACGCGATAAGGAACTATTATTCCTGTAGTTAATCCACGAACGGTAGATCCTTCCATAACGATCCTAACTTGCTGTCCTACAGGTACTGGCTCATCAAAGGTAACGACAAACTCTTCAAAACCATAGTTGATCTCGTGGTCAATTTCTTCGTTAGTATCTGGATTGATAACTTTAACTTCATCTAATTCATGGAAAGTAACGCAACGAACCTCTAAGCGATTTAGGGGTTCGGCATTTACATTGACATCAAAGAAGTGATCCTGGGCTGAGTTGAGAATACCAGCTTGAGCAATTGATGGTGGCTTGTTGCCCTCAATCATCTCTGTTTCAGTGATAACTCTCTGGGAGAGCAAAGTATCTTCTATTTCAACTTGTGCTTGTCCCGTTATAGCAGTGAGAACAGTAACTAGTGCTGCACCTATCAGAACTGATACCTTTTTGCCAGACAAATATTTAATGAAAATGCTCATAATAATTAGAAGTATAGTCAATTTTTAAAAAGGGCGTTGCTGAATCGGAGTATGACAGTAGAATAATTACTTTAATATTTCAAAAAAGTAAAGTCTATTAAAAGCTAATGGCTAATGGCTACGAGCAATATTACTATCGCTTTCATGCCTTAAATCAGCAACGCCTTAAAAAGTAAACTGCATCCGTAAATTACCAACATAAATATTGGGATTATCCTCAAAATTGTTTGGGTTAGCAATCAAGTAGAAAGCAGGAACAGCTGCCAGATTAAAATTTAACGGAAAATAATAAGTTGCTTCAAACTCAAATTGTGTCCCTCCATCACCCCCACCAGAGACTAGAAATTCTTCACCATCAATCACATCAAAAGGAACTACAAAAGATAGAGTTCCTAATGCACCTTCTTTAGCTAAATCAGGAAAAGCTACTCCAAACTGAAACGCTTGAGCATCTACGTTACCATCTTCGATACCTGGAGTTGTTGGTCTAATGCTGGTGCTGCCAAAATTGTAGCGTCCGAATATTCCAAATTCATCTAAAATTCTCCAATCAAAATTAACTGAAACAGTATCTCCAGGGGCATCCCCTATTGTTCCACCAAAACCATCATCAGCCACTCCGTATATCGGTTCCCCTGTAGCACCACCGATCCCAAATCCAGTTATATTACCATCGGCATCAAAGATAGGTACGTTATTATCAACAGTTGAACGGGTGTACATTAAACGTATATTAGCCTGATTTGCGATCGCAAAATCTATTTCGGCAGTAAGGGTCTGAGTAGCGCTAAACAACCCCTCTTCAGGATCAGAAGAGGTATTAAAAAATGCCGCAGGTAAAAATTCAGTGTTTTCTCCTAAATAACCAACTTTGAGGTCGATTGAGTCGTTGACAGCATAAGTAATTACCGCCCCTGAACCACGGTCTATAGGATTGACTAAGGTTCCACCACTAGAGTTAAAGCTACCAGCCCCTGTAAGAAAAAAGGAATAGGCATTGTTATCGAAATATCGGTACCAGTTGATTCTCGGTCCCACTACAACCCGCAACCTGTCACCAATGGGAAAATCATAGAATAGTTCGCGGATAGCAACATCATCTGCCTCAGGTGCGCCTGTTTGGTCGGTAAAAGGAGTCCCAAAGGTATTAAATAGCCCTGCTGAGATATAGGTGTTAGCAGGAGAAGTAGCGTTACCTGCTACTAATTGAACCGCTAGGTTATCTCTTCCTGAGAACGAAGAGTTAAAGTTGAGCCAAGTATAGTAGCTATAGGTTATTTCAGGGTCGTCCTCAACAGTACTAATGATAGAATCGTTGTTGTCATCTCGCGCCGCAGGGCGAATGGTTAAGGGTGCCTCTAAATTATTTGTCTCTACATCAATATCACCATCAGCAGTAGCCCCTGTGATATTTACAAATAAATTTCCCAACAGCTTGGTTGTGGTCGAAAATTGATTGTCTTCTATGATTGCAGTTCTGCTTTCAATCCCCTCTACTCTGCCACCAATAGTTGCTAATTCTGCTTCAAATTCTTGACTTAAACGTTGTGCGGTTTTTAGATCTGCTTGAGAAACACCCTTAGAAGAGGCAATTAATCGTTCAATTTGATTGAGACAGGAATTTAAACCCGCAGCAAATTCATAACGGGACAAAGGCTGACTTCCGCGATAGGTTTGATCTCCGAAACCTGAAATGCAACTATAGCGATCTACCAAGCTACGTAATGCCTCATAAGCCCAGTCCGTGGGAGAAATATCTCTTAACTGTTGTACGTTAGTTATCTGAGATATTTTATTACTTGGTTCAAGAATGTTCGGACTTTGGCGCGATTTTAACTGTCGAACATTATTAATTTGTGACATTGCCTCAGATTCAGATGCTAAGGCTTGATCAATTGAAATTGGTAATAAAGTGAAGGGCAAAAACCATAGAAACGGACTTCTACTTAAATTAAAACTCGAATGATGTCTCTGAGTCTTTAAAACGTTCATCTTGATGCTCACACCTACTGATAATAAGCAAAATTATCATTATTGACTCAGTGCAACAGTATTATTGTATACAGTATACAAAATGCAACTAAACAGTAGGTTTAATATTATTGTTTGACAATATAAGCCAAGACAAAAGTAGCAATTTACACTTTTTTCTGAATCAAAAATAGATAACTTTAATCATATAAAAATTTAAAAAATAGCTTCTAGGGTTCCGATTGATAGAAATTTCTATGAGTGCTGGTCCGAGAGAAGCAGGCTACTTATGAATAATGATTGTTTAAGTAGCTTCACGGCGGGACAAAAGCCCGGGAGGATTTGACCGAAATATAGTGTCTATCTTCCTGGGCTTTTTGTATTTGAGATGAATTTACCGAGGAATATAGTTTGAGTTTAGAAAAGTGAGGGCAAATTGGAATTTTGACCCCGCAAAAATTAAATGTAATACGGTCAGAATAGATCGGGAGTTATTATGACAGAAAAGCTTCTTTTCTGGGGAATTATTATATTTTTAGTTGCTACTTTAGCCATTGGTATGTGGGCAGCTAAACAAGTTAAGGGAGATAGCGAAAACTATCTAGTTGCTGGACGAGGATTGATATTACCATTAGCAGCAGCAACCTTGATGGCACAGTCGGTAGACTCCAACGCGACCTTGGGCAATACAGATTTAGTTGCCGAGTTTGGTTTCTGGGCTGGAGCATCTCTACCTATTGGATTGGCACTATGTTTGTTCTTAGCAGGACTATTTTTCGCTAAACCGATGAATCGTATGGGATTAATTACCATCCCAGACTTTTATCGCCTTAAATATAATCGCTTGACCGAAGTAGTGGCATCTCTATTAATGGTGTTGAGCTTTTCCTTTTTGCTAGCTGGTAACTTAGTGGCAGGAGGGTATATGTTTGAAACTTTTCTTGGCACAACTTACACAGCAGGGGTAATGTTATTGGCAATTGTGGTTTTTATCTACACGGCTAGTGGGGGACTATTTGCTGTAGCCTATACCGATGCCATCCAAGTCGGCATTGCTTTTATTGGTTCTTTAGGTTTATTTGCTTTTGTGGCGAGCAATTTTGGCATCGATCTTGCTTCTGACACCGGACCATTAGCTATGACACAATTGAGCGATCCTAGTGCGGGGGCTGTAATTAACTGGGCAACTTTATTAGCTTTAGGTTTAGGCAACCTGGTGGCGATCGATTTTATGGCACGCATCTTCGCAGCTAAGACTCCTGAAACTGCTAGGAGAGCTTGTTTGATAGGTGCTGTTGGCACTTTGATTATTGGCGTTCCTTTTTCTTTAATCGCTCTATCTGCACCACAGATTCTAGCTGATCAGGGAATTACCCCTGAAGGACCAGTTCTTTATGCTTTGCTAAGTGATGTTGCACCACCTTTGTTAGGATTATTAGTTATCGTGGCAATTCTTTCAGCTTCTCTTTCCACTGCTGATGGGGCAATTTTAGGTACTTCTTCGGTTATTGCTCATAATATTATCGGTATTCGCAGCGATGACCACAATGCAGCAGGAGACAGATTACTATTAATTACCCGCGTGATGGCTTTCGTAATTACGATTATGGGAGTCTTTTTTGCTTTAAAAGTTCCTGCAACTGGTGTTTTGTTATTACTAGCCTTCGATCTTAGTTTTGCGGGTTTGGTTGTACCTTTAGCGGGAGGTCTTTATTGGCGGAAAGCGACTTGGCAAGGTGCATTAGCCTGCATTATTTTAGGTTCTCTAACACGATTGATTTTCTTTGTGCTAATGCCTACCGCTTTTGGCATTGATAATACTTTGCTCTATATTCCTAATAATATTCTTACTGCTGATTTTGATGGTTTTCCTACTTTAATTAGTCCTTTAATTGGCTTAGCTGCATTTATTGTTATCTCGATGATCACAGGTAAAAATAAGGCTACACGAGAGTATGTAAATCCTAAAGTAAGAGAAGCGCAGTTAGATCGCAGATAAAATTAGAATTAAGATTCTAACTTTAGAGAATTTAGAAGCTTGACTGGACGAGCAGCCCTAATCACAGGATAATCTTGGGGATAGTTGTGATAGATATATTGTTCGTATTGATACCAGTGCTTTTCTCCTTTCTCTCTATTACAAATACGGCAAATCACCCAGAGATTCGACCATTCTAACGATAACCAAGGATATTGCGATCGCGGTAATTTATGGTCGATAGTTTTGCCTCCGCGATCGTGATATGGTTCGCTACAAATTGGACAGTACCAGTCAGAATGTTCTTTTACCCAAGCCTTACTTTCGGGAGTAGTACCACATTCTCGATCACCATTAATAAACCGCCAGCGATCGTATTTAAGATAGTCTTGTAAATTTTTCTCGGTTGTCCTATTATATCTTTTTTTGCCAATTTTATCTGCTAGTTTAAATATAGCGGTTCTCACTTTTATGAGGTACAAAGTTAATCGTTTTGAGGCAGAGGGCAGGGGGCAGGAGGCAGTAAGAAATGTACCTCACGGTTATGAGAATTGCTATAACTGCGATAATTGTTTATCTTCTAAACTCATTTTTTAATAATTAGAATTGTTTACTATAATCAATTACTTCCAAGCGATCGTCGGGATATTGACTGTCGATAATCTCAGCAATTTTATTTAACTCTTTAGCAATTCTTTGATTACGGTGGTTTATTTCGCGATCGTCTATATATTTGTTGCCGATACGATCTGCTTCTAGAAATAGTTCTTCTAAACTTAGATCTTTAACAGTTTCTTTTTGTTGAAGTTCTACTATTTTTTCAAATAGCTTGATCACATTATTCCAACCAACGTTACGGTATTTGTTTTGTTTGAGCCAAACTTGGTTTTCTTTAGTTAATTGTTTTCGATTGCGAGTATTTTTTCTTTGAACTTTACGATAGTTCATACCTTGAAAAGTTTTTGGCAATTTTGTTCTGTTACGCATAATAAATTATCCCAAAATACTTCCAAGTAATTTAGTTAAACTTTTTTTGATTGCCAATATATTTTTTAACTTCAGAATATCTTTGATTTGTACTGTTAGTTTAAATTTAATCTAATGAACTATATTTGTTAAATATTTATTATCTTTTTCTAGATCTCTTTTTACATTTTCAAGGTGGCTTTTTTCTTGTTCGAGATCATTTTTTTCTAGGACAAGATTACTAATCTTATCTTTTAACCTTTGAACTCCTTTTTCTATTTCTTTTGGGTTATTATTGCTAGAACTGCCTATTTTTCGAGTAAGTTCTTCTACCTCAACAATATATTGTTGAATTTCCTTATTACGCTTAGTAACCATGCCTTTTTGGGCAGCTTGGAGGCGTTGGCGATTGAGTAATTCTACACCTGCAAATTTTGATGCCGTACGAAGAACAGTCAATTCATCAACATCATGATCGACCTTAAAACTAATCACCGCTAAAGCTCTTTGGGCATCAGCTTTAGTCCAACCTTCATGGTTAAGTAATAGGATCGCCTCTGTTTTATTCACAACTGCATCTTAAAATTATTTAGGTTAGCCTAATTTTAAGCACTTTTTATCGACTATAAAGTAATTACGATCTTTCCTAGTCATTTAGAAATATCTTTGTGTAGTACTTTGCCGCGCGATCCGAAGGCTACGGGTCGCGCGATCGCAATTAGTGTTGTGGTTATTTATAATAAGTAATACCACGATATTTTAATTTTATTTTCTGCTTTGATTTTAATGCTTTAGCTCTTTCGATGCTGATAGTTAAATTCCAAGCTAGAGCTATTTTTTCCCTATTATCTAAATGCCAACAGTCTTCAATAAATTCTCTTTTATGGTTATACCAAAATGTGATCGGGTCAAAAATTAGTCTAGACTCCGAGCCATTAAATAGCTGTTTTATATATCCTAACCAGGGGAAATTGGGATTGATTCTCCCCAGACGAGAATTACCGCGATAAATAATCTCTTTGTCTACAGTTTCTAAACTTGAAGATAACAATGGCTGGTTTTCTTCGTTGTATTGAACTCCTCTATAAGTTAATTTCACGAGCTTCACCTCTATTAATGTGTCGTTGTGAGGTGCGTTCCTTCAGGATATTAAATTTATAATTTATTCCTTACTTCCGTCTTTTCAGCGATTTAATCCTGAAAAGATGAACGAATTAGTAGTCTTATCTTGATGCTATTTATCATAGCGAATCTTGATGGAGAATTTGCTCTCAATCTTGGTCAATCTAAAAAAAATTTGGAGTTGCTAAAATCGGATAACAATAGAAAATCTGAAATTGAAAGTCATGCTTAGTGTAATCGTAAAAAACAATAGAATTGCTTTTGGTGATGGTTTTTCTCTTGATTTTCAACGAACCTTACGTATTCCCGATGACGGCAAAACATATCCTTTACCTCCAGGGTTAGGTACATTTCCCGTATGTCGAGTAGAAGATTATCGTGATGCTGTTCCCGCATCTTGGTTAGAACATGGGGGGGTATTTATTCCCATGTACCAGCGAGAAGCACTATGGATTAGATTTAATGGTCATCACCACAAACCCAATGCAGTTAAAATTGCGATCGGAAAAATCAATGCAGTTTCAGGTAAACCCTGGCAACAAAAACTTTTGAAGCACGAAGCTGATTATTTGGTAGTTCCGCCTCAACCTTGGTTAGACGGGATTAATACAGGTAAAGGCTACATAAAACAGTTTGTGGCTATGCCTTTAGGTATGGGATACACAGTAGAAGGTCAAATTACGGGCAAAGAAGAATTTGGCGGTATCCAAATTATTGTCTGTGAACCCAAATTAGGGAAGTTTCCAGAGCAATCTTATTATGAATCAGATTGCGAAATTGGTATTTGTGAGTCGTTTTCTATGCCAATGGCAGCAAGTGCAGCACCTATAAGATCGGCTTCAAAACGAAATAGAAGGAGAAGCAGATCTGCGGAAATGGGCATAGCAGCGGGAGGAAAGATGAAACAAAAAATTTATCCCGATCCTCATGGTGTTGATACTTGGGACGAAAATGATTATGGTCGCGTTTATGTCCATATTGTTAATAGTATGATGTATCGCGAAATTACTGGTTTAGAACCCCCTGCTACTCCTGTAACAGCCAAAACTTATGCCAAACATAACTTGCCTTGGTTCGATGTCTACGATGAAGCCATGTCAGATATTGCTCCATCTCCCGAATTAAGTCAGGTTAAAAGTATTAAGGAAATGGATGCAGAAAAAGGTTTTACCGCTCAACAGGATGATGATTATGTCGATCTTTCTCATAGCGAAAAGATTCAGTATTTCATCGATAATCCCAACCAAGTTTCTGATGGCGATTGGTAAGTATCTGGTTATCAATGGGATCAATCTGACGTGTTTTTGTTGGTTATTGTTCTAACAAACTTATTGCCATTTGATTTGCGTTCTCAATTAAACTGTCAAATTCAACAGTGATTAAATGTCCTTGATCTACTACTTTTTTACCGTTGATAAAACTATAGTCAATAGAATCAGTCTGACAGTAAATTAATGCCGATACAGGGTCGGATTGTGTTCCCACATACCCAGGCTTATCTAAATTAATTGCCACAAAATCTGCTGCCATGCCTTCAGCTAGATAACCAATATCGTCTCTACCTAATACCTTTGCCCCACCTCTGGTAGCAATTTCTAGTGCATCGCGGGCTGTCATTACAGAAGCATTTTCATCTCTAACACGGGCCAGGAGGAAAGCTTGACGGGCTTCGTGGAACAAATTGGTGGCATCATTAGAAGCTGCACCGTCTACGCCCAAGCCTACAGGCACATTGTTATCGAGCATTTTTCTGATAGGTGCAATACCACTTGCCAATCGCATATTACTACAGGGACAGTGCGCCACGCCAGTACCAGTTTGCCCAAATTTATTGATCGCGCGATCGCTTAACTTTACACAATGAGCGTGCCAGACATCATTTCCCAACCAACCAACAGATTCGGCATAGTCTCCAGGAATGAGATTAAACTTCTCTAGGCTATATTCTACATCTCCTTTATTCTCTGCCAAATGAGTATGCAACCTTACCCCAGAATAACTCCGCGCCATCGCAGCCGACTCTTTCATTAAATCTGTAGAGACAGAAAACGGCGAACAGGGGGCGAGAACTATGCGTAACATAGAATAGCGAGAATTATCGTGATATTGCTCGATTAATCTTTGAGAATCTTTTAAAATGTCAGCTTCTGGCTCAACTAAGAAATCTGGAGGTAAACCGCCATTGCTTTTCCCGACACTCATGCTGCCTCTGCTAGCATGAAACCGCAAACCAATATCATCTACAGCCCGAATTTGTTCGTCCAAAACGCAATCATTGGGAAACAAATAATGATGATCGCTGGCGGTGGTACAGCCAGATAAAATTAATTCTGCTGCTGCTAACTGGGAGCTATAATACATTCCTGACGCAGTAAGATTAGACCATAAGGGATAGTGTGCTGTTAGCCATTGAAACAAATCCCCATTTTGCCCTGCGGGAGTGACACGGGTTAGGTTTTGAAAGAAATGATGATGGGTATTAACTAACCCAGGTAATACTATATGTCTGTCTTGTAAGTCTAAAACTTCATCTGCTGTATCAGGCAATTCTTCTGTTGTTCCTACTTGCTCAATTACATTGTCTCTAACTAATAATGCACCCCGTTTAATTTCTTGTCGATCATTGTCCATTGTTACGAGAGTGTGGATGTTTTTAACAAGTAAAGTAGACATTTATTTGAAAATGAGGAGTACTGATAATTATTGTATACAGTATTCAAGTGCTGAAACTAAAAAAGTAGTTCAGATTACATAAGCTTGAAAAAAAGCGAGCATACAGATAAATTTTACACCTAAGATTTAGGAAATAAGTCATATTGATTATTAGGATTGAAGCGGGAAATATAGATTATGCAAATTTAGTAACTTTTGTCAGATAGTGATGGCTAATTGCCCTAATTTGTGGATCGGAACATATTCAGCTAAGACAGGATACAAATGTAGATTGGGGACGAGCTGTTGCAGGTTGGGCTTTGTTTGGAGTTGTAGGAGGTGTAGCTGGCGCAGTTACTGGTGAAGATAGAAACGCAAATGCTTGTCTAGACTGTGGAACATCTTGGAGAGCAGCAGATTTGTACAAAACTCTTCAAATTATAGAAAATATAACAGATACAAAGCTAGATTTAGCTTATGAAGAAGATAGAAATTTTATCAATGACTTTATCAATGAAATTAATCCTTACATAGAGAAAATTTCAAAAGCAGAGAAAAATGAAAGGTTCGTTATTAAAAAAAGCAAAGATGAGTTAGCTACATATCCAGCAACATTTTTTCTCTATGCAGCAATTTGGTATTTGTTTGGGTTTGGTATCTATTTAACACTGTTTGTTATGATTGCTGCTGTTATTGGTGGATACGCTATTATAGTGTTGTTTATTAGTTTTCCTTTTGTAAAAAAAACAATAGACAAATTAAAAGATCAGGAAATAAAAAAGGAAAAAGCATCTTTTGAAATAAAAAATAGAAAAGCGATAAGAGAAGCTGTAAAGTTAAAAATTGATGCTAAACAAGATCTAAAATATGAAATCGAAAATTTTATGGATCGTCATTCTTAGCTCAACAGATGAATACAGTCTTGAAATAAAGATATGACAAAGCAACATCAATTTAGTGCTCATAAAAATAATAGCGTTAACCATTAATTTGATTATCAAATACTTGATTGGCAGTTAATTGCAGTTGAGAAAAAACTAAAGATACGATCGCTTGATCTCCTGCAAAAACACTCTCTTCGTAAAGTCCCTCATTAAGAGTCAAAACAGTCACTTTGCTAATTTGCGGATCAACAATCCAATATTCAGCAATTCCTCTAGCTGCATACTCTGATCGCTTGTATCGGTAATCTCGATCTTGATTTACTTTCCCAGGAGAAACTACTTCTACTACCAAAGCAGGTGGAGGCATATCAGATAGAATAGTGCTGCGTCCACTATCGTATAAAATGTCGGCCAATTCTTCTGTCAAAACCATTAGATCGGGTAAACGAACAGTTGTACGACTACCACTAACTACAATTTCTGTATCCTTACAACGAAGTAGGCGAGGAGTTACTACAAATTGAGCAAAAATCAATAGTAATTGAATTGCTATCTCCGCATTCTGAGGGCTTTCTGGAGGCATTTCAAACAAACATCCCGCCACTAATTCACAGTGTTTTTCACTTTCATCACCGCGATTTAAATATTCTTCGAGAGTTAATCGTGCTGTGGCGATGCTCATAAAAAGTCACAAGCAGATTTTTACTATGAAACAATATTAATAGTTTAACTAAGGTAATGTAATGTTGTTTATCTTTTTCAGTAGTTTTAAATTTACTGGTTTGTAATTATTGGCTATTAGGGGAACTGAGCTTAATTTTTAATATCGTATATTTAAATACAAAATTTACCCCAGTACTAGGATTAGATAGCCTATATCAACTATGACCATTGATTTTTAGGCGGAATGTATTAACCAAATGCAAAGTTCGTTCAAAAGAATTGCGATCGGAACAGCATTTTTTGTGTTGACGATTATAGTTGCGGTGATTGGTTATCTTCTTTACGGTTGGTCGTTGATGGAAGCCGTATATATGGTGGTTATAACTATTTTTGGTGTTGGCTATGGAGAAGTCAAACCAATAGAGAGCAACTCAGAAAGAATTTTTACAATCGCCTTAATTCTTGCAGGTACTTCATCGGCGTTATATATAGTGGGGGGTTTTGTACAAATGGTTGCAGGAGGAGAAATTAACCGTGCTTTTGATGCCCAGCGCAAACAAAACACGATTGCTGGTTTAAAAAATCATGTAATCATCTGTGGCTTTGGCAGGATTGCTCAAGTGATGGCAATACATTTAGCCGAAACAGAACAAAAATTTATAATTATTGACAATGATAAAGAACAAATTGCGATCGCCGAAAGTCTTGGTTATCTAACTCAGGAAGGAGACGCGACTGATGAAAATCTTCTGCAATCGGTTGGGATCGAATATGCTCGAGTTTTAGCAACTGTATTGCCCAACGATGCGATTAACGTCTACATCGCACTGACTGCCCGTGAATTAAATCCAGAGTTATTGATTTTGGCTAGGGGCGAACTACCCAGTACTGAGAAAAAACTAAGACTAGCTGGAGCTAATCATGTCATTTCCCCCGCAGCAGTTAGTGGAATCAGAATGGTAAATTTAATTACTCGTCCTAGCAGTACTGGCTTTCTAGAACAAAAAGACCAACAACATTCTTTAAATGATTTACTAGCACAGATTGAAGTTCAAATTGATGAATTAACCCTTTCTGCTCATTCTCCTCTAGTAGGAAGAACTATCCGAGAATTGGAAATTAGGGGCAAAGGAGCATTTATTGTTGTGGCACTACGTCGTCGGGATGGGTTGCTTCTGGCTCATCCAGGTTCGTCTTTAATCTTAAATTGCGATGATACTCTGATTGTTTTGGGACATCAAACAGAGTTACCCAAATTTGCTCGTTACTATCAACTAAATCATTCCCTAAACCCAAAAGGAAGAAGAGAAAGAATACTAAAATGATCGATCAACTTTGGATATTGCTCTGTGCGGGTTTAGTATTTCTGATGCAGGCGGGATTTATGTGCCTGGAATCGGGTTTAACTCGGGCAAAAAATAGTATCAATGTCGCAGTTAAAAATATTGCCGATTTTGGTATTTCTGTGGCTTTATTTTGGACATTTGGCTATGGAATAATGTTTGGCATTTCCCAATTTGGCTGGTTTGGTACCAGTGATTTCTTTCTTTCAGCCCAAACCAGTTCGGCTTTGGCAAATGAGTCTTTATCTAAAACCATCGCTTTTTTTCTCTATCAAGCAATGTTTTGTGGCACTGCCACAACTATAATTTCTGGTGCTGTTGCCGAACGCCTCAAGTTTAATGCTTATGTAATTATCATTATTTTAGTTTCAGGCATAATTTACCCTTTATTTGGTCACTGGGCTTGGAATGATGTCGGGTGGCTAAAACAATTAGGCTTTGTTGATTTTGCTGGAAGCACGGTGGTTCATGCTCTCGGTGCATCCGTTAGTTTAGCGACCTTGATTATTATTGGCTCTCGTCAAGGTCGGTTCGATTCATCAGGAAAAGTAAATAAGATACAGGGGACAAACTTACCCTTTGCTGTCTTGGGTGCATTATTACTTTGGCTTGGTTGGCTTGGTTTTAATGGGGGAAGTACCTTTGCTTTCAATAACCAAGTCCCTGGAATTATTCTCAATACAGTCATAGCTGGTGTAGCAGGAATGATCGCTGCCATTATCTATAGTCAGTGGCGATACAGTCGCATAGAAGTTGAAGAATTGATTAATGGTTCAATTGCTGGTCTAGTAGCAATTACCGCCTCCTGCAATTTAATGGTTACGCCTTTAGCGATAATTGTCGGCGCGACGGGCGCAATTGTAGCGCAGCTAGTTTCCCAAGGTTTAAAACGCTGTAAGATTGATGATGCGGTGGATGCTGTTGCAATTCATGGTGGTGCGGGAATTTGGGGAACGCTTTGTGTGGCTTTATTTGGTCAGCTAGAGCAAATTGACACTGGCTTAAATCGCCTTAGTCAGGTGGGCGTTCAGTTATTGGGCATTATGGTTGTGTGTATCTGGGCATTTGGTTTTTCTTGGGTCTTACTCAAACTCCTCAATTCATTTTTTGAACTGCGAGTATCAGCCGAAGCGGAAGAATTGGGTTTGAATGTTTCAGAACATCAGGCAAAAACCGATACCTACGAGTTATTTCAAGTTATGGATTTGCAAGCTAGAACTCACGATTTAAGTTTGCGCGTTCCCGTTGAATCTTTCACCGAAAACGGGCATATTGCCACTCGCTATAATCAGATGATGGATGCGTTGGAAAAAAATCATCGACAGTCTACTGAATCTTTAGAAGAGCTATATGCTGTAACCGCTACGATTATGGCTGCCGTTGAAAATAGCAAGTTTTCCTCAGCTGATTTTGATAGTTTTGCTTCTCGTTCTGATGAATTGGGAATTTTGGCACGGGTTTTACAAGAAATTGCCTTGACAATTAATAGTCAGAAACAAGAGTTAAACCAGGTAGAAAAAAAATTACAGCGCTCCTGTGATCAACTGCATCATTTAATAGTTAAAGTTTTACAGGATCGTTTTGGTGTAGTTCCTCAAGAAATTTCTGATCGTATTTATTCTATTGATGAATTAGAATATCTAGATAAATTGCTACATCGGGCAATCTCTACTAAAAGACTTGATGATTTTCTGCAATCCCAAGATTCTCTAAACTAGAATTATCAAATTTATCCTTACACGTAATTGTTATAACTTCCAGATAATTATCCTTACTTTGTTCGGAATAAACATCATTCTTTTCAAGAAAATAGCATCATACTATTATATATAAAATCTATTTTCTATAACTTCGCTATTTGAGAAGCTACGGGGCATTTAATTCACCTTAAAACTAAACCCACTTTGCCAATACATTGTGGCAACGAAGGCGATTTATTACAACAACATAATATTTTGAGGTGTAACCATGTTAACTAGAGATACTCGCGTCGTAAGAGTCAGGATTGAGCAAAAAGACGATCAAGAAATTATTAATGAGATGTTTTTATCGAGCTTGTTACAGCTTAAAAAAAAGCTCCAAAAAATGGCAGAAAGAGGAGATATTAATCTAACTAAAGAAGAATTAAATTGTAGTTTTGGCACAAGTATTCAACGATTGGCAACAATGGTTAATCAGCAACTAACAGCAGCGAATTTATGGCAAATAGAGGATAAATGTCCTCAATGTGAGCTAGAACTAATGCCGATGATTGAAACATGCGTATGTGGATGCAAAATAAAAAGCCAGGGCGATCGCCTGAATCCAAATGACTTAAATTTCTTAATTCCTGAAAATTGTACGGAGTAAAAACCGAAATTAAACCAATATCTAGAAGTAACTAGAGTAGTAATAGCATTACATATTCACGCTTGATGTGCATTAGCTTCGTTGAAAGCTTATTACTTCGTAGCCATTAGCCATTAGCCATTAGCTATTAACTTTTCAATCTTTCCAAGATTAGCTATTGTAAATCTAGGGTTACGCAAAACATTCGTTTCAACGTATCTATTCGGCTTTTTTAATTCACATCAGACGTCATTTACCAACGCTAATTATTTATTAAAGATTCTAAACGCAGCTTGGCAATTTTACTAATTTCTGATAGAGCCTGTTGTTTTTCTTGAACTTGAGTATTATTTAAGCGAGTTTCAAAAGCTTCTAAAATACTTTCTTTAGTGTGATATTTTACCGCCACTATAAAGGGAAATCCAAACTTATCTTTATATGCTTGATTGAAATTTTGAAAACGCTGGTATTCAGATTTCGATAGTCGATCCAAGCCTATTCCTACTTGTTCTTGTACTGAAGCTTCCGCCATCTTCGCTTTACTACCAAGGTCGGGATGAGCTTTAATTAAAGCTAATTGTTCATGGTCGCTCATCCTATTTACTACAGCGACCATCGCTTGATATAAAGCCTCTAAATCTTTAAAAGGTTTACTGTGCCAAGCTCTACTAGCGATGTCTGGAGTTTCTTCCCAAATTTCGCCCAAGGCAGCAGTAAACTCCTCTTGAGACATTTGATTTAATTGTGCGATTGTGTATTGATTATTCATCTATCAAAGTGAATTTTCAATTTTCTTGTACAAAGGGTTTTCTAGAATGTTAAGACTAGGTTTGAAATGATTGATTAAAGTAGATTCAAGATTTTTTAAATAATGCTTAGGAAGACAATTTAAATAAGAAATTTTAATTTCAGACAAAGAATCGATTTCTGATTGCTTGTGATGAGAATACCATCGCTTCTGAAGATTAGTAGTCATTCCTATGTAATAAACATTAGATTTATCAATTACGAAATAGATTCCTGGTTCTTCTGGCAAACTGTCTTTATCTTTTAGATCTACTGATTTAAAATGGAAAGGAGTCAAATTATTAATTTCAACTAGTTCTCCATCAAAAATAAATTTACTGGCAAATTCTATAAATGCAGTATATATCGGATCTAAATCGTAATTTAAACTTTCTACATCAAAATCAAGTAAAAATTCATTTTGTTCATCTAAAGTTGTGTATTGATAACTTTTGGTATAAGCATTAGATGCAGATTGTTCTATTTCTCTTCTTTTGCTATTATCCCAGCTTTCCCACCATTCGGCTTCATCAAAAAAAGGACTATACCAAGATTTCCATAACTGTTTTATTTGTTGGGATGTTGGTGGTTTCTTTTGGGAGAAGGTAGAACTAAAGCAATCATGCCAAACATTCTTGAACACCTGATACACTTTTCGAGGAAATTCTGGTGAATTGAAATTAGCTATTTCAGAATTATTATGCGTAATATCAATATCAATTAGACTTTCTAAATTGTTGCCGTCTATTTTGTTACTCAGACGTTTTAATTCTTTTTCAATTGCTTGATTACAAACTAGCGACCAATCGATGTTAAATTGCAGCATTTGCTCCTGAAGAGAACGCTTAATTTGTACGCTAACTTTATTCATATTTACTTTAAAAGACCTACTTCATTAAATAAGTAGATTTATATTATCATAAGTTTATTGATTATAAAATCAACTAGTCAATAATGATTGCATATTTCTTATCTTTCATTCCGATACTAGCTTCCGCGATAGGTACTATAAGACCAAGGAGAAACTAATAAAGGGACGTGATAGTGTGCGGAAGTATCACTAATACCAAAACGGATCGGAATTTGGTCTAAAAAGAGTGGATCGGGATATTCTCCATAGTGAGTAAAATAATTGCCTACAGTAAAAACTAATTCGTAAACTCCTGTTTCCAATTCTGACCCTGCCAACAATGGTTCGTCGGTACGTCCATCATGGTTTGTTTTGCAAGTTTTTATTAAAATTTTCGAGTCTATTTCCGAATCAGGATCTAATTTCCAAAGAGCGATCGCAATTTCTGTTCCTGGACAACCATTAGCCGTATCCAACACATGAGTAGTTAATTTTCCCAACATAAATTAATCATTGATAAATGTTCAATGTAAAGGGCCGCCTAAAATAATTTTTGCGATCGCACCTGTAACATCTTCAGGCTTTTCTTGTTTTAATTGTTCGTACCATTGTTGAGTAAGATCGGGTTCTTTGTTATAGATAGTATCAGTGCGTTTGCGGGCTTTTAATACTAGCTTTGCCACTCTTTCCTTGCGTTCGGCTTCATAACGTTTTAGGGCATCTTCAACACTGATATTAGTTGTTACCAAGTAGCGACATAACACTTCTGCATCTTCCATTGCTTGACAGCCTCCCTGTCCTAAAGTGGGAGTAGTAGCGTGTGCCGAGTCGCCTACTAAAGCAATTCTACCGTCAACTAAACTGGGCAAGGGATCGATATCGCCTATTTCTAAGCGGTTTGTCTGTTCGGGGTCTAATTTGTCGATTAGGTTTTGTACTGGTTGCGCCCATCCTGCAAATATTTCTTTTAACTCACTGCGAATATCGCCGTTGGGTGCAGTCGTACCTTGGGGTTTGGGACAGCCCATAAAATAGTAAAAGCGATTGTCCCCAATAGGCATCATTGATGCCCGTTTACCATCCCCAACATATATTACCCAAACATCACTTTCAGATAAATCGGGACTAGCTTCTACGATGCCATTCCAGTTAACATAACCCGCATAGCGGGGCGTGATTTTTCCGCCAGCTAGATGAGTACGCACTACTGAATGCACTCCATCGGCACCGATAACTACATCTCCTGTAGCGGTAGAACCATCCTCAAATATTGCCGTGGCACTTTCCGCATCCTGCTTAACTTCTACGCAACGCATCCCCATCTTTACGTCAGACTCGCCAAAGGCATTCAGCATCATCTGCTGTAAATCGGTACGAGATACAGGATAAGGTCTTTGTCCCACCTGTTCCATCAAGGGAATAAGATTAACGTCGGTCAAAACCTCTCCCTTGAGATCGCGGTATTCCATGCGGTTCATCTGTCCGCCGATGGCTGCAACTTCCTGACCCAGTCCCAACTTATTCAGAACCTTGATACCGTTTGACCATAAAGAAATACCCGCCCCCGCAGGACGCAGTTTGCGAGTCTTTTCGTAAATCTCTACTTCGTATCCCGCCTGGCGTAAAGCTATTCCTGTTGTCAGCCCTGCCATTCCCGCGCCAATTACAATTGCTTTTAGGTTGTACATAGTTTTTGGCTGATACTTATTAATTATTGGTTTTAAGCTAATAGCTTTCAAAGAAAAGACTACAAAGACATATATTGATAAATGCTCAATGTTCAATGCTAAATGAAGTTACTCTCTGCCTGGCAAAATAATATTCAACACCAAGGCGGTAATGCCTCCTGTAGAAATCCCAGAGGCAAAAAGACTTTTAATCAAAGGGGGAGAAACTTCTAAGATCTCAGGAACAAAAGTAACGCCCAAACCCAAACCTAAAGCAACCGCTAGAATAATTGAATTACGCTTAGTTAAATCGACGCAAGAAAGTATCTTAATTCCCGCTACGGCTACCGTCCCAAACATAACGATAGTGGCACCACCTAAAACTGGCTGGGGTAAAGCTTGAAAAGTCCCTGCGATAATTGGGAACAAGCCTAAAATTATAAAAATTACCGAGATGAAATATCCCACATAGCGACTCCCAACTCCCGTAAGCTGAATTACGCCGTTGTTTTGGCTAAAGCTGGTGTTGGGAAAAGTATTAAAACAGGCAGCAATAATCGAGTTGATACCATCTCCTAAAACTCCACCCTTGATTCGCCTAAAGTATTTTCCCCCTTCAATTGGTTCCCCAGAGATAGCAGAAGTAGCCGTTAAATCGCCAATAGTTTCAATCGCCGTAATTAAATACAAGAAGGCAAAGGGAATAAATGCCGCAAAGTTAAAGTTAAAGCCATAACGGAAGGGTATCGGTAAGGCTACAGGGGGTAAGCCAGCTAGATTACTAAAGTCTACCAGTCCCAGAGGTATAGAAACGAGATAGCCAATAATTAACCCAATTACAATCGATGACATCCGCAAATAGTTGTTAGTAGTATTGTTGAGGGCAATGATGACCGCTAGAACTAAAAACGATACTCCCAAATAAACAGGACTGCCAAAATCGCCGTTGTTCTGGGCTGGTACTCCACCACCCATTGAGGTAATGCCAACTTTTATTAGTGTTAAACCAATTAAAGTTACTACCACTCCCGTTACTAAAGGCGTGATCACTTTGTTAGCTAAATGCAAAAAGCGACTGATAAAAATTTCTACGAATGCCCCAAAAAAGCATAAGCCAAAAATTAAACCTAAAGCATCCTGTACTGTACCTCCAGACTCTTTTACCCCTAATCCAGCAGCGATAATTGGACCTAAAAAAGCAAAACTCGTTCCCTGGACGCTTAATAATCCCGAACCCACAGGACCAAATCTCTTAGCTTGAATAAAGGTAGCAATTCCCGACACCACCAGAGACATACTAAGGATAAAAGTGGTATCGGCTGGGGGTACCTCTAATGCCCCGCAGATAATTAGTCCTGGGGTAATAATTCCGACAAAACAGGCAAAGACGTGCTGCAATGCCACAAATACTGCTTCAACAAATGGTGGACGGGCTTCTAAGCCATAAATCAAATCTGATTCAATCGAAGTAGATGTTTCTGTATTAATATTTTCGGTTTCTATAGTGATTTCTTGATTAGTCATGTTATTGGTTTAGGGTCGTAAGTCATTAGAGACAAGGCATGCCTTGTCTGTACAGTTGTTAGTCTCGATACAAATAACCAACAACAAGTTCAGCCAAAGCGTAAGGTCATAAAAATAAAGCGAGCAATAAATATAGCTGCTAAAATCCAGGTGACTAAAGAAACATCACTAGCTTTGCCCTTGAAAGTTTTTAATAAAGGATAGGCAATCAAGCCAATAGATAATCCTGCGGCGATGGAAAAGGCAAAGGGAATAAAAAAGATAGTTAAAAAGGCTGGTATGGCTTCGGTAACCGATACCTGCTAAAAATAAGCCGATACTTACCGTACGCTAGCTGAGTCCGCAGGACTTGCTGAGTCTGACGACTGAAGATCGCAAACGCAACCGCGATCGCATTTTTTTCACTCTGAGGCGGTTGACCTCTCGGTTGATTTTCTCTATTTGACTCGGCTACATTCACTTCACGTTGATACTCTCTTGGCAAAGGTATTTATTGGATACTGTATACAACAAAAACTTGAAAAACTGTATCTAGAGTTACGACATGGCTGCTTGTCAGAAAACTTTGAAAAGTGAGATTTGAGTTATGGTAGCGATGCCGACCGCTAGCTGAGTCTGAGGACTTGCGACCCAATCGCAATTTACTCTTTAAAAAAATGTTAATACTTAATAAGTTACAAAATATTAAGCTGTCTTATTGAGAATTCTGCTACGAGTTTACTTTGTCCTACAGACTGCTGTAAAATTAAACTGAAATTAGATGATATTTTGAAAAATAGTGCCTATTTCTAAAAACTGCTGTTTTCAGAAATAGAGAACGTTAAGTATATCAATATTTAAAGTGATCGCATCATTTTATGAACTGACTCAGCTTCAAGAAATTTTCTAATTTTTATTGACTATGTATTTTTACCCATTGACAACATTTAAAAATATTTTATGGATAAGAAAACAATGAGTTGCATATTCATGGGATGATGAGGTGTGAGCAGAGGGAGCAGAGGTATTTCAGATTTTTTGATTCCCACAGCGCGATCATGAAATATCATCCCGCAGCTATGCAATGCCGAAAACAAGTTTATAATTGGGCGTTGCACAATCGAGAGATGATTTTTTAAATTTATCGGATATTGAACAAATTTAAAAAGCTTAGAGCTTATAGCCTAAAGCTACGAACAGAAGCACTCTGTACGTCATACGTTAAATTAGCAACGCCTATAATTGTTTCTCAGTGCAACATTTTACTCTACACGTCCTGTATCCCTCACGAAGCCATACTTATCGTAAAATTTTGTATTTCCTGAAGTGACATCTTTGAGAATTGCTTTAGCGATCGCCTCTCCCTCAGATACAACTTCTTCAGTTGCAGACATTACGTCATAAGTATATGAAATTGCGTTGATTTTGAATAATTCACCCTGTGGCGATTTTAAAAACGAATTAGAGAACTCTTCTTTGTGTGTTCTATCAAATTCTTCTTTCCAATCTTGTGGTAATTTGCTTTCAATAGTGTATAAATTGGTTACATAGCTTCCCTTTGCATCTACAATTGTAAATTTGTCAGTTTCACCATAAAGGTTAGGTAGATTATGTTCTTGATAGATTGTATTTTTGAGTATCCAATCTATATCAAAATCTATACTTCGTTGATTCTCTTTTATAGCGGTTCTCATTTACGTGAGATACAATCCTGAAAACTAGTTTTTGCGCTTTGGCTAATGGCTAATGGCTAATGGCTAATGGCTAATTGAAGCGTATCTCATTAATTTAATAAGGGCTATAGTTTACCTAATCTTAATTAGACAACATCGCTTTTAACTTTTTCCGCATTAAAATTCCTGGCTTATCTGTCATCATGTGTTGTTCCTGTTTTAAATCCAACGGCACATCATAGTCAGTAGTTTCTAATACTGCTTTATCTTCTAAAGTCACAGCGCGATCAAATTTCACTACATCTTCTGCTTTGGTGTCAGCTTCGGTATCGTTTCGCAGACAAAACTGCACAATCTGAGAAGAGGAATCATTGATTGGGGTAGCGGTATTAACGATGATGTGAACCAAGCCATTAGGATAATTAATTCTCAGCTTGCAGGTAAAAGGTAAATACCAATCTAAATCTAAATTTCTGGTAGTTATGCCCTCGTCCATTTTGAGGTTTTGCTGCTGCTGTTGGGGATTAACTACGCCTAAAATAGCTTTGCCAGTAATACCGTATTCAGTCTCTTCAACTTCAACCACATCGGGAATGGGGTGATCGTCGCTGCCAAAGGTTGTAGTATGAACAAAAGTAGGATGAGCTAGATCAAACTCATTTTCCATAACTCTCAATCCCGCACAGTGCCAAGTTTCATAAAATTCAGGAATTAAGCGAAAATTGCGATCGCTTGCTTCTGCTATTTCAGGTATTTCATTTAAAGGTTCGCCCAAACATACCCAGATGTATCCATAACGTTTTTGGCTGGGATAGATTTTTATTTGATAGGTTTTAGGTATTTGGTTATGTGCTTCAAGTTGCGGTACTTTAACACAAGTTCCTTCACTGTTATACTGCCAACCATGATAAGGACAAACTATATTGCCATCGATAACCTTCCCTTTTGATAGTTGCGCCGAACGATGACAACAGCGATCGCTCGCTACTACTGCTTCACCAGAATCATCCAACCATAAAACCAGCTTTTGCCCCAATAATTCAAAGCTTTGTGGTTGTTCTGACATTTGAGAGATTGGCATCACAGGATACCAAAACCTTTTGAATATTTCTTCTTTGGTGACTAGCATAAAGATTTAGTTCTAGTCGATGAAATTACTTACTTATACTGGATACTGTATACATATTTTCTCGGCAAAAAAGTATTCATAGTTACTAAGTAGCGGTTTGTCACAAAACTATAAATTTGTGCTTTTGAAGCAAGAAATCGAAAATATAAAAACAGTACTTAATCAGCAATTGTGCAAAATTAATGAGAGATAAAGATTTACGAGATCCGCCCGTTACTGTTGTCATCACTCGTCAAGTCAAACCGAGATGTAAAGCTGCATTTGAGAAGTTCATCTCAGGTATTACCGCAGCAGCCATGACTTTTGAAGGACATTTGGGTACTAATGTTTTTCGCCCCAGTAGTCCCGCAGACAACGAATACCGCATTATCTTTAAATTTGATCGCGCCAGCAATCTCAAGATTTGGGAAGAATCAGAATGTCGCCGACAGTGGTTAGCTAGGGCTGAAAGTTTGCGCTTAGAACCAGCTAGAATTAAGGTCATTACAGGTTTGGAAACATGGTTTACCTTGTCTGCCCCTAAACGAATTTCACCTCCACCCCGCTACAAAATGGCAGCAGTTACTTTACTTACTCTGTTTCCTTTAATTCAACTGGCAAATATTACCCTCGCGCCACTTTTAACATTATTACCATTACCAATAATGCTGCGAAGCTTGATTATTACAGCAATTCTTGTATTAATCATGACATATGTAGCAATGCCAAGGATGACTAAATTATTCTCCAAATGGCTGTATCCAAAGCAGTGATAAACCAAGGCAAAGCGCATAGCTAGTACTAAATCCTGTTCACATACACAACTTAAAGGCTAAGTTTGGGGAGGAGGTAGAAGGTGCAAAGGGCTTCTTACGAAAGTTGCTCATGGGACAAAGGGCTTGCCCGCATGTGACCCCCAAGACCGCACTTTCGCGCTTGCACGCACGTAGGTAGTATGGTTTAAGTTTATTTCACGCTTTTAATCTATAGTATCTTTTGTCAATCGGATTTAGTATGAGTCTTTGACGTTTGAGAAATAAACGATCTTGCAGCATTGAATGAAGTGTGGTCACGAATATAGCAAGTACGGTTCAATTTGACATCAAAGACAAGAGAACTGACTATTAATTTGGATTAGTAACGCTATCCGACTTGTTTGCAAAAGAAGCTAGCTTTTCGGTAATTGTTTCTCGTTGAATAACGAATAAAACACCAATTAAAGTCAAAATAACACCTATCCATTGAATAGAAGTAAGAGTTTCTGACAAAAACATGTAGCCGAACAACATAGCAAAGATAGGTGTCAGAAATATCAGTGAGCTAACGCTAGTGAGGTTGCCAACAGAAGCTAGATAGAAAAAGATTCCGTAAGTTAAGGCTGTACCAAATAAAGTTGCATAAGCTAGAGCCGACCAACCAGTGCTATCTAAATTGTTCCACTGATTGGATTCTGTGAAAACAGACATGACAAATAGAGGAATTCCACCAAAGAGCATATGCCATCCCGTAGCCACCGCTACATCTACGTGTTGACGAACATAGCGAATCATAATGGTGCCAAAAGACATCGAAAGAGCAGCCAAAAGCATCAGTAATTCACCGCTTTGCATTACGCTTTGCCAACTAAGAGAAGTAAATAGACTTTGTAAAAAATTAAAATTCCCTGAAACTAGGCTAGTAATCCATTGATTTGGCAATCCACAACAACAAATCCCAATCAGTCCCAAAGTCAAACCCAACCATCCCCACAAACCAATTAATTCTGCGAACAGAAGTCTGGAGAGAACTGCCACCACCAAAGGTTGGGCGTCAATTAATACCGCACCGATACCTGCTCCTGTATTAACTAATCCTTCTGTCAGGAAAGCTTGAAACATTGCTCCATCAACCAGAGAAAATAAGACTATCCACGACTAAGCTTGCCAGGTTTTAGGTTGGGGCAATTTCCACCAAACTGCTAATAACAGAACTATAATTCCAGCAGGAACTAAACGAAATCCAGCCATAAATAGAGGTGTAGTATCGTTGATGATAGCTTTCATTGCTACCATTGCTGTACCTAGAAAAAAGAAGGGTGCAATCAAAAATATGGGCGATTGGGCGAACTTATTAGATGGATTATTTTCTAAAGTCATTGCATCTTGGTTAATAAGCATCATTAATGAATACTGTATACATTTCATTCAGAAAAAATGTATATCTCAGTACAAACTCATCTAAGCAATATCAGTAATGTATACCGTATACACAAAATCTGCTGACAATCATGAGTTCGGAAAAAGATGTCCTGGAGAGGAGACAAGAAAAGGCTGCACCTTCAAGAAGTGGCTGGCAAGCTGCGATTGCAAAGCTAGCCGAAGGCATTGCCAATTATTTCCAGTTTGATTACTATGGCACTAATTTTCGCACGGAGATATTAGCTGGAGTTACTACCTTCATGACCATGGCATATGTCTTGGTGGTCAACCCCTTGATTTTATCTGACGCTATTTTCTTAAGCGAACCTCAAGATTTATTTACCGAACTGGTAGTTGCTACAGCAGTTTCGGCAGGTATTGGCACGCTGATTATGGCATTAGTAGCGAAATATCCTTTTGCTCTAGCCCCTGGCATGGGAATCAATGCTTTTTTTGCCTATTCTGTAGTCTTGGGATTAAATATTGATTGGCGATTGGCTCTATCCTGTGTATTTGTTGAAGGTTTGGTGTTTATCGCCATGACGATTACTGATATTCGTCGCCATCTAATTACTGCCGTACCCAATACAATCAAAGTAGCTACTACCGTGGGGATAGGTTTGTTTCTGGCATACATTGGTTTGGGAGGAGCGACAGAAACAGGCGGTGCGGGATTAGTAATTGCTGATGAAGTTACCAAAACTGCCTTTGGGAGTTTTCGCCAACCCCAGACAATTATGGCGATATTTGGGATTTTTCTCACCGCTTTCTTTATGGTACGACGGATCAAAGGAGCGTTACTATGGGGAATTTTAGGCACAGCCTTGTTAGGTTGGACATTTGGCATAGCTGCTGCGCCTCAAGGTATTGCTACAATTCCTGCTTTTCCTGAAAATATTTTTGGTGTCGCTATTACAGGTTTGGCTGGAATTAATGGGAGTAATATTATCGATTTTATTGCCGTGCTGCTGGTATTTCTCTTCGTAGATATGTTTGACACCATTGGCACTCTTGCGGGAGTAGGGACACAGGCAGGTTATATTGATGAAAACGGCGAATTACCCAAAGCCAATCAAGCTCTTTCTGCTGATGCAGTAGCTACTACGGCGGGAGCAATTTTGGGTACATCTAGTGTTACCACCTTTGTTGAATCTGCTTCGGGGGTAGCTGAAGGAGGAAGAACAGGTTTTACTTCGGTAATTGTAGCTGCTTTATTTTTTATCTCTTTAATATTTACCCCAATATTAGAAGCAATTCCTGCTTTTGCTACAGCACCCGCCTTAACCATTGTGGGGGTGTTGATGATGATGAGCATTGTCAATATTAAATGGGACGATCTGACTGAGGCGATACCTGCTTTTTTAACTATTTTCTTTATTCCTATGGGGTTTTCGATCGCAGCAGGTTTATCTGTTGGTTTAATCGCCTATCCCGTATTAAAAACTTTTAAAGGACAGGCTCGCGAAGTACCTTTTATTACCTGGATTTTGGCTGCTATTTTCGTATTTAGATTTGTTTTTATGACACTGCGTTTTGGTTAAAAGAAACTATTTACGCTTGATGTGAATTAGCTTCGTTTAAAGGTTATTAGCTCGTAGCTATTAGCTATAAGCTATAAGCCATTAGCTTTTTTATAGTCTTTCAGACTTGATTTTGCTCTAGGTATTTAAACTCAAAGCGACTCAATTCCTTTATTTCAAGTCAATTGCCTTAGTCATTTAAATTCACATCAGACGTTATTTGTAAAAGAGGAGCAGAGAACGGTGAATATTAGGCTTTTTCCTGCGTTTTATGCCGCACATCACAAGTCCGACAGAACCATACTTAGTAATTTATTTTGAAGTAAAAAAAATAATGAATTTCCAGCAAATTAGTCGCGGATTTTTAGTTTTGATAGCTATTCGCTTTTTTCTTTAGCAGTCTTTCTAGTACCGCTTCGCTTAAGTAGGAAGTAGGAAGTAGAAAGTTATATACAGTCAGGATTTCAACTGAAATAAATGGTTACTCGATTTACGCTCACGTCTACTAGTGCATTAGCTGCTGATAAATATAGCAATTATCAGAGCAATCAAGAACTCAATCAACCTGCTATCTTAACTGTACCTAGTAGAGATCGCCCGATTAAAATTTATCCTCAACCAGATTCGAGAAAGTCGGCTTTAGGTAAAGCTCAAAGCGATCAACGAAATCAATAAATAGGACACAATAAATCCAATTGGCAAACATAATTACAGCGTATTGCATCATCATCAAATAAATATCTATTGGATTTATAGCGGAGGCAATCAATCTATCTGCGTTCATCTGTGTTTATCTGTGGACAAATATTTATTGTCTAAAATTCAATTAAAATGTGCTGTATTAACTTTTGACTTCTGACTTCTGACTTTTGACTTCTGACTTCTTTTACCATGTCATCATCTACTACAATAATCCGTGGTTCATTTTTAGACTTTGTTGACGATCCTTTTTATCAAACCGAAGCAGACAGCGTTCGTTATCTGGCAGATGGATTATTAGTAGTCAAAAATGGCAAGATCGAAGCCTTGGGAAATTATGAGGATTTAAAAGAACAATATGCCCAGGAAGGAATTGTTAGTTATCCAGGTAAACTAATTACTCCAGGCTTAATCGATCTCCACGTTCACTATCCTCAAACCGAGATGATTGCGGCATACGGCGAACAACTGTTGCAGTGGTTAGATAAATATACTTTCCCTACTGAAGCCAAATTTAAAGACCGAGAATATGCTCATACTATCGCTGCTTTTTTCCTCGACGAACTATTGCGCAATGGTACAACTACCGCAGTGGTGCTGACGACAATTTTTCCTCAGTCAGTGGAAGCTTTATTTAGCGAAGCGCAGAAACGTCAGATGCGGATTATTGCAGGGCAAATGTTAATGACCCGCAATGCACCAGATTTTTTGCTCAACGATGCTCAAACCGCCTATACCCAAACTCGCGAACAAATTAAACAGTGGCATGGGTTAGATCGCTTGCTTTATGCCATTACCCCTCGCTTTGCAATTACTTCCACTCCTGAAGAATTATCCCTGGCAGGTAAGCTAAAAGAAGAATTTCCCAATGTCTACGTCCATACTCATTTAGCCGAGAACGTTCAGGAAGTGCAGTTTACTGCCGAACTTTTTCCTGAAAGTAAGGATTATTTGAACGTATACGAACAGTTCGGCTTAGTTGGCGATCGCACTATTTTCGCTCACTGTATTCAACTAGATGATTCTGCTTTTGAACGACTTTCCCAATCTGGGGCAGCGATCGCTTTTTGTCCTACATCCAATCTGTTTTTAGGCAGTGGATTGTTTAAACTCGATCAAGCAAAATCAACAGACACTCCAATTAAAGTTGGTTTGGCTACTGATGTTGGTGCGGGAACTAGCTTATCCCAACTGCAAACCATGAGCGACGCTTATAAAGTGCTTCAGCTACAAAACCAAAGTCTCTCAGTATTTCAGGCTTTTTATTTGGCAACTCTGGGTGCCGCCAAAGCTCTTTCTTTAGAAGATAAAATTGGTAGTTTTGAACCAGGAAAAGAAGCCGATCTTGTAGTTTGGGATTTACAAGCTACGCCTTTGATGAAACTGCGAAACCCCGACCCTAAATCAGAAAATTTAGCCGAATTAGCAGAAAAAGCCTTTGCAATGATGATTTTGGGCGATGAACGTGCAGTTACAGCTACTTATGTCGCGGGTAAGGCTGTTGACTTTTCTTAGATGTTGTTTTTTATTTATCGTAAAGTATTTCAATAAGCGATCGCTTTATGTATAGCTTATTGGGAATCGCTATTGCTTCTACAGAACTTACTGCTAATGCGATTACTTACAATCGCTTATTAATTGCTAGCTTGGTATTCTATATAAGGACTTTTAACTTACAGTCTGGCAAAATTTTCTTCTAGTTTTGTAGCGGTATCGATGTTAGCAATTCCAGTAATAGCAGCTATTTTAGCTCTCATAATTTTCTCCGAACAGTTAAGTTTATTTAACTGGTTAGCATTTGCTATTGTTCTAAGCGGAATTTACCTAGCAATTTCAGCCAAACAAAGTAATTTAGAAATTCCTAAAATAGAATAGCTCATAAATAGCAAAGCAATGAATATCTAAATCCATTGCTTTCTCGATCAACATTCATTTGTCAAAATATTAAAATACTGCAAATTCTTAGCTGAGTTTAATTCGAGCCAATTTAGCCTTCTTCAGAACCTCTATTTTTATTCATTTCAATTAGTTTATTCACAGTCAAGCTAGCGGTTTTTTCCTCAGATTTACCATAATCTAATCCAGGAAGATAAGCTTCTCCCAGATTTTGGCTCAACTTAACCAAATCTTGGCTATTCCAACTTTGATTTTTGCTATCTGCTTTTTTGCTACTAGTCATAGTTGCTAATCTCCTCTTCCAATAGAAAACTAATGTGTGTAGTGTCATTGTGGCTAAGTTAAAAATCCACACCATAGGCAGAACTCAAACTTCTACTCATTTCAATAAACTTGCTAGCATTCCAAGAGTCAGCTTTTTTATCCGATTTAGCATTATTTAATCCAAGATTGTAACCTTCACCAAGATTTTCGCTAAGCTTGATGAACTTTTTACTGTTCCAGCTTTGACTATTATTGTTGACAGACATATCCAACTCCATTTCGTAGCTAATTATACTGTTTGTTTATATATTTATGCTATCTCGAATTTTAGCAAAAGCAAAGATAGTATCATCCGTACCAAAGATTGTTAAGCCCTGAGATTATCAATATACAGAGCTTACAAGATTTTATAATTTCAGATGTATCTGAATACTGTATACAGCTACTCTAAAAAAAAGAGCGATCAATGATTAGCTTAAATGATAAATGTTCAACTTCAGGCGGTCAACATTTTGAGGAAGCCTCAAAATTACGCCCTCACAATGCTTAATGTTCAATGTCTTATCCTAGAGATTTAGTCGGTTATGGTGCAAATCCACCCCATCCCCAATGGCAAGGTAATGCCAAAATCGCTTTACAGATAGTTCTCAACTACGAAGAAGGTTCTGAATATTCGATTCCCGACGGGGACGATATTTCAGAGATTTATCTTAGGGAAGTACCTGGGGCTTCTATGGGTCACCGAATGCGAGACTTACAGGTTGAATCTGTTTATGAATATGGCAGTCGGGCGGGTTTTTGGCGATTAATGAGATTGTTTAAAGCTAAAGATATCCCCGTGACAATCTTTGGCGCAGCCTTAGCATTAGAAAGAAATCCCGCAGCAGTAGAAGCCATAGTCGATGCAGGATACGATATTTGCTGTCATGGTTGGCGCTGGATTGGCTATCATCTATTAGATGAAGCAGAAGAAAGAGAACATATTCAAAAAGCGGTTGCATCTTTAAAGAAACTTACAGGCGATCGCCCTTTAGGGTGGTACTGTCGTTATGCACCTAGTCTGAATACTCGTCGTTTAATTGTTGAAGAGGGAGGATTTCTGTACGATTCTGATGCCTACAATGACGACTTGCCCTATTGGGTGGAGGTTGAAGGAAAAGACCATTTAGTAATTCCCTATACCTTAGATAATAATGATATGAAATATTGCGTTGCCCCTGGCTTTAATAACGGTAATGACTTTTATACCTATCTTAAAGATGCTTTTGATGTTTTATATGCCGAAGGGGAAACTAGTCCAAAAATGATGTCTGTAGGACTTCATGCCAGGTTAGCGGGAAAACCAGGGCGAATTGCTGCTTTATCTAGATTTATTGACTATGTAAAAAATCATGACCAAGTTTGGATTTGCCGTCGTATAGATATTGCTCATCATTGGATTAAACATCACTCTAGATAACGTCAATTAGATAGAGTTTTGGCTTAAAGTGAAACTAAGCAATATCAGTAGGGGGATTTTTTAACAGTTGAAGTTGCTGCTGGATTAGCTGTGTTAACTGCGAACGCTGAATTTCAACTCCACGGTTGAGATTTTGACTGTCTTCAAGAAAAATTATGCTGTCTACCTGCTGTAGTGAAAAAAGCCTAAATAAAAGCTGAATTACATCAATCGGCATAGCAATTAGATCGGGATTGGTTTTCCCTTGAGAAGAGGCGGCATCCTGTACGTTAACAAAGGCATAAATAACCTTTTTGTCCTGATTTAATTGCGGGTTAGTAATGGTGGTTAAGATCCAGTCCTCTTCAAGATTTTGCAGAACATAATATTCTAGGCGCTGTAGTTGTTGGGCAAATGATTTTAAGACTGGCGCGATCGCTTTTTCAATTACGAGTGCGGGAACACCATGATTTTCGGCATCGTTAATGATTACTGACAACTGTTGCTCTAAATTCATGCTGCTTAACCAAAAAATTTAGCGACGATTGTTAGGATACTCGATTCATCTTAGCTAACAAAATCTCAATCATGGGGGCATCGTTACTATCTGGCGATACTTTAAGGAAGTATTCTAAATCAATAATGGCTTCTGACCAGCGGTTAATTTGGTAGTAAAGCAGACCGCGATCGCGAATTTCGGAAAAGTTATCAGGCACAATCTTAATAATACCGCTCATGGTTGATAAGGCTTTATCCAATTGACGACGGTGTAGATAAATATATTTGAGATTGTTGAGCATTCTGGTTAGGATCTGCTTGTTACTAATAGGTGCCAACCAGCTAGGATCTAACTTGAGCTGCTGCTGATAGGTTTCGTCTAATCTTGCTTGACAATCGTCAATAAATAAAATCTCCCCTTGGTTAAAAGGATCGACAAAGATACCAACATCTTCAAATTCAGGACGAATTAAGAAATGTCCTGGCATACCAATTCCCACCATCGGGAAATTAATTCGTTTGGCGATCGCTAAATAAATCACCGAGAGACTGATGGGAATCCCTAATTTACGCTCAATTACATGGTGTAAAAAACTATTATCGGGATTGTAGTAATCAAGCTTATTACCCTGGAACTTAAGCTGCTTAAATAAATAGTTATTTATTGCTTGAACAACCTTTAGAGGATAGCCTTCTGAAGGTAACAGTGTTTTTATTTCGACCGCAGTTGTTGCTAAAAAGTTGAGATACTGTTCAACATCTAAGTCAGGATATTCTGCCTGAGCAAAGTATAAAGAAGCTTTAGCAAGATCAATCTGTTCATCTGGTTGATTGAGTTCTTGGTAAAAGTTATGCCACAGCAGTTGATTATCCATCGAGACTATTACTAATTATATGAATCTTAATTATTTTAAATTCATTGGGTAAATATACTGAATAGATTTTATTAAATGTTTACGGAGTTGTTTCATTGAACATTGATCATTAAACATTGATCATTAAACATTGATCATTAAACATTGATCATTAAACATTGATCATTAAACATTGGGCATTGAATATTTGATCTATTCAAGCCTGTTTGATTGACAGACCAATGCGCTTTAGTTTTTCATTTACTTCTAATACTCTGACTTTAACCACCTGTCCTACTTTGACAATCTCATTGGGGTCTGAGACAAAGCGATCGCATAATTGAGATATATGGACTAAGCCGTCTTGATGTACTCCAACATCGACAAAAGCACCAAAGTTAACTACGTTGGTGACTACTCCTTCGAGAATCATGCCCTCGGTCAAATCATTAATTTCTGCCACTCCTTCTTTAAAAGTAGCGTACTGAAATTCATCTCTGGGATCTCGTCCTGGCTTTTCTAATTCGGCAACTATATCTTTGAGAGTTGGTAAACCAATATCTTCTGTAACAAACTGGTTTAAATTTAAACTTTTGATTCGCTCTTTAGCCTGGGTAATTTGTGCCAAAGGTACATTTAAACTTTGGGCAATTTGTTTGACTAAACCGTAACTTTCTGGATGTACCGCCGTGTTGTCCAGGGAATTTTTACCACCTCGAATCCGCAGAAATCCTGCTGCTTGTTGATAAGTTTTTTTACCCAACTTGGCTACTTTTAATAACTCTTGGCGATTACTAAAACCTCCTGTTTGATTGCGGTAAGCCACAATATTGTTAGCAATTGAAGGAGAAATTCCTGAGACAAAGGTTAGTAATTCTTTGGAAGCGGTATTTAAGTCTACTCCGACATAATTTACGCAGCTTGATACGGTTTCTTCTAGCTTTTGCTTAAGCAGCTTTTGATTAACATCGTGTTGATATTGCCCTACCCCAATGGATTTAGGATCTATTTTGACTAATTCGGCTAAGGGATCTTGTAATCTTCTGCCAATGCTAATTGCCCCCCGCACAGTCAGATCTAGATCGGGAAATTCCTCACGCGCCACATCGCTAGCGGAATAAATTGATGCACCAGATTCATTGACCATAACCTTGATCGGCTGAAGCTTAATTTCCTGAAGTACTTGAGCTACAAATTGATCCGTTTCTCGCGATGCCGTACCATTGCCAATAGCAATTAACTCAATTTGATATTGCTCTATCAGATCTTTGACAACCTGGGCTGCTTGTTGACGTTTATTCTCTCCTGAATGGGGAAATATAGCCTGATATTTAAGATATTGCCCTGTGTCTGATAACACCACCACTTTACAACCAGTACGAAAGCCAGGATCAATTGCTAGAGTCGATTTCCTACCCGCAGGGGAAGCTAACAAAAGATTACGGAGATTAGCTTCAAAGGTTTTGATTGATTCAATATCCGCATATGACTGGCGATCGCTTCTTACTTCTCGAATTAAAGCAGGTTTTAATAGTCGATTAAAGGAATCTTTGAGCATTGTTTGGTAAAATACTCTTAAGCTCGGGTGTTTAGTATCTATTACTTGCTCTTCCAGATAAGCCAATACCTCCGACTCTTCAAAAGCAAGATCAACGCTAAGTATGCCCTCAGCTTCACCACGATATAGAGCCAAAACATTGTGGGGCGGAATCTTGCTTACACCATAGCTATAGTTGCGATACATTTCATACTTAGTACTGCCTTGGGGGCGATCGCCTTTAATATTGGAGACAAACACACCTCTTTTAAAGAGATAATCTCGCAAATAAGCTCTAATTTCAGCATTATCCGCCACCTGCTCTGCCAAAATATCGGCTGCTCCTACTAAAGCTTGCTCCTTGTTCTCAACTCCTTTTTCAGGGTTAATATACTTTGCCGCTTCCGAATCCAAAGAGATGTTAGTTACCTGTAGTTTATTACGAGATTGAATCCACTCGGCTAATGGTGCCAGTCCTTTTTCTTTAGCGATAGTCGCCCTAGTACGTCGTTTTGGTTTATAGGGCAGATATAAATCTTCAAGTTCAGTTTTATTAAAACAAGCCGCTATTTTTGCCGCTAATTCAGGAGTCAGTTTGCCTTGAGACTCAATTTCATCAACAATCTTTTCCTTTCGTTGCTCTAATTCACTGAGATAGGTATAGCGTTCAAAAATGTCTCGTAGCTGTACTTCGTCCAGTGAACCTGTTTGTTCTTTGCGGTAACGGGCAATAAAAGGTACGGTAGCCCCTTCTAGCCAGAGATTGAGAGCATTATTGATGTTACCAGATGATAGAGAAAACTCCTGAGCAATCAGTTGTCGAATGTCAGTCATAGAAAATAGAAATACGACAGAAGCGTCATAGCTTATCAAGGACAATTTAGATTATAGACTGACCTCATTCAAATCAAATTGATCTCACTAATAGACAGTCTTGTCTCGCATTCGATTTAGGAGACAATTTCAAACTCATATTTCCGTAATCTTCTTCTGGGCATACTTATGCGATCGCATATTCAAGTTAGATTGTGCGATCCTCCGAAGGAGGTTGGCTTCGCCAATCGTGAATCAACCCCAAGAACAATAAACTAAGATTAATAATTATCGGGTTTTGAGAATCTATTCTTAATCTCTTTAAACCCCAAAAATTAGAAACCGCAGAAATTGTATTTTCATATACAGTGTAATACATACCTTTCTCGCCATACTCTTAACGGTGAGTTTAATAAAGCAAGATTAATGCTAAATAATGGTGTGATGTTTCAGTTTTTCAGTTGGTTTTTACCGACTGATGCCAGTATTCAAGGGAGTAACCCCCTCTGGGTTTTTCTAGAAAAACAAGCAGCAAACTTAAGTAAAGCAGGTATTACAGCAGTCTGGATTCCTCCTGCATATAAAGGTTGGGGTGGCACTGGTAATAATGTTGCTGGAACAGTAGGTTATGACGTTTACGACCACTTCGATCTAGGTGAGTTTCCTGACAATAATGAATTTGGTGGTTCTACTCCAGCAAGAACTAAATATGGAGACAAAGCGCAACTTAAATCTGCAATTGATGAATTACACAACCAAAACATCCAGGTTTATGCCGATATAGTTATCAATCATAAGTTTGGTGGTCAAGCTGACGGTACTTTTTGGCAAGCTGTGCGGGTAGAGCCAGAGGATAGAAACTATCTAAGATTTGGGAGTGGTTTTGAGGAAGGAATTATTGATGTTGAAGCATATACATCATTTAACTTCCCTGCTAGATCGGATAAGTATTCAAGCTTTAAATGGCAAGTCTGGCATTTTGATGGTTTTGATAGTTTTAAAACTATTAGACAAAATGGGGCTGAGTGGAAACAAGAGAACGAGAGTAGATCTTATTTGTATTTTCCGCTTTTCAACGATCCTGGTTGGAATCCCCCTGAAAAAAGTTTCGAGAGTTGGGTTTCCTTGGAAAAAGGTAACTATGACTATCTAACTGGTAACGATTTAGACTTCGACAGATTTGATGTCAGGGAAGAAATGAAGTACTGGGGTCAATGGTTTGTAGATGAAGTAGATTTAGATGGGTTTCGGATTGATGCGGTAAAACACATCAGTGCCGATTATATTCGTGAGTGGTTAGGTCATATTAGAGCTAAAACTAAAACTGATAAACCTTTATTTGCCGTAGGTGAGTATTTGGATGGCAACACTACTGCTCTACATGATTATGTTACCCGTGTGAGTGCTACTGGCTCTTTTCCCCAAAGTATTAGCTTACTAGATTTTCCGCTTTACAATAAGCTAAAAGCAGCAAGTAATAACAACGAAAACTATTCTCTAGCAGAATTAAATCGGGGAACTTTCATGGCAGAACAGCCTGCTTTGGCTGTTACCTTTGTTGAAAATCACGATTACGAGTTTGGACGCGATCCAAATTCCCACGTTAAAGACTGGTTTAAGCCTTTAGCCTATACTTATATTCTTCTTAGAGATAAAGGTTATCCCTGTATATTTTTTGCTGACTACTATGGTTCAGATCCAAATTCTGAATACAACGTTTATCCTTCTGGTCAGAACTATATTGATATCTTGCTGAAACTGCGCTCTCAGTTTGCTTTAGGAGAGGAGTGGTATTTTGAAGATAACAATATTGTCGGCTGGCTCAGAAATGGTTTTGTACCAGGTGCTAAAGGGGCAATGGCTGCTGTTATTTGTAACTCTCCTGGAGGAACTGTAAATTCGATTCGGATGAACACAGGTCGCAAAAATAGAAAGTTTTATCACTTTGCTACGCTCAAGCTTTTTGATAATAAATTTGTCGTTGCCAGGGGTCCTTATGGTTTATTTGGCGATCGCGCTGGCGAAATTTGGACTGATTTTAATGGCTCTGGAGAATTCCTAGCAGAGGGGAGAACAGCTTCTATCTGGCTCGAAGAAGATGCTGTGTTGGATTAGAGTAACTTGAGCTAAAGTTGGGAATTTTTTCTTTGGCGAAAACTCGTCTACAACATATTCTGACCGCAGCTGCGATGAATTTGGAGCGAATTTATGCTTGGCTCGAAGGAATTCCCCTTGCTAAAACTCGCATTTCTCATTTTGCAAAAATAGCTCATCAAAAATTAGCGATCGCCTGATTGGTCTATTTTTGAATTCGCCAACAGTATCAGATACGTGTTGAAACGTGCCATATCTAACTCAAAGCATGGATATATATGGGTTTCAAAATTAGGCTCTCTCTCAGACTCTTTATGTCTGATAAGTGATATCAGCAGACATAACTCAACGAAAAACTAGTGTTTTAAGTCTGCTCTACTAAATCAAATTGATCCCAGGAATAGACAGTCTTGTATCGCATTCGATTTAGGAGACAGTTTTAAACTCATATTTCCTTAATCTTCTTCTTGGCATACTTAAGCGATCGCATATTCAAGTTAGGTTGTGCGATCGCTAAATACTAAAACATCAACACAATACCCAAACTAGCAGCAATTGATTTAGTATTTTATTATACGCAGTACGTATCTCATATAATAGTAAT
Organism: Cyanobacteria bacterium P01_G01_bin.39; assembly: GCA_039180345.1. GTDB lineage: Bacteria > Cyanobacteriota > Cyanobacteriia > Cyanobacteriales > Xenococcaceae > Waterburya. The sequence continues at coordinate 47,033 of JBCDDK010000028.1, forward strand.
GTAATTTTGATTAAGACCTTTGCTTGCAAGGAAACTAAGAAAATTTGGAACGGTCAACGCTCATCTAAACTACCAGGAGATATTCAAAACAGAGCATTGAGAAAACTACGTCAGTTAGACGCGGCATTAACTGTCGACGATCTTCGTAATCCACCAGGGAATAGATTAGAGGCATTAAAGGGAAATCGCCAAGGACAATACAGCATTAGAATTCAACAGCAGTGGCGGCTTTGCTTTACCTGGGACAAAGGCAATGCAACGAATGTAGAAATAGTCGATTATCACTAAAAAAAACTCGTAGTAAGAAGAAATAAAGATGAATGAGCAGTTATTAGATAATCCCACAGTAGGAGAGATCTTACAAGAAGAATTCCTTGAAGAAATTGGCATGAGTCAAAATGCCTTGGCAAAAGAGATCGCCGTCCCTGCCAATAGAATCCACGCCATAGTTAATGGTACGCGCCGAGTTACCGCCGACACCGACTTAAGATTATGTCGTTACTTTGGACTATCTGAAGGATATTTTCTCAGGTTACAGAATGCCTATGAGTTGATGGAAGCTAAACGGAAATTAGGGCAGGTTTTATTTGAGATTGAGCCTTATGCTTCCTGATAATCAAATATAAATATGCTTGAAATATGCGATTACATGAGCAGAGAGAAAACTACCCGATATTCAAATAAATCTCCCTAAAAATGCATTTTATTCTCTAGAGTCTAGTTTTGAAATCTAATTTAACTGAGCTCTATAATCCTTTGATAAATCGTTTGAATAATTTATTTTTACGCAATGACCATATAAAAATTAAAAGTAAACAAAAAATCACAATTATTCCCAAATAAGATCCATGTTTTATTAACAGCTCAAGAATTTTAGAAATGTCAGGAAGTGTAGATTGATTTGCAAGAAAAAATGAAAAAATAGCTACAGCTATTATTGTAATTAATGTGAGGGAAAAATAATTAAGAATATGAGAATCATAATTTGCCGTTATTCTCTCATTGTAATTCCCATTCTCTATGGTAATTTTCTTGTTTGAGTTTTTCAACGACAGTATTTCTTTGTCAATTATTTCTATAGGAGATTCTTCGAGTTCAAATGAGAGCTCTTCTTCATCCCATGGACTATAAAAATCTGGTAACGGCTCTAGTTCTAAATTTGTCTCTAGTTCTAGATTTGGCTCTAATTTTTGATTAAGCTCATTTATTTTTTTCTCAAGTTTTGATTTTTCGGTTTCACTATCATTAAGTTGATATCTTAACTTTGCAATTTCTGTTTGGATCGTCAATAACTCTTTTTCTTCTTTGGCATTATCCTTCAAGGCAGTTGTGATGATGAATGGTGCGCTAAGTCCACTATAGAAAGCTGCTAATTTTGTGGGTGGATCAACTATCCATGCAATAAAACCCCCAATCAAGAAGAAAGGGATAGAAAAAAGAATGTAATTGGGATTCCACTTAACAGTTGCTTTTGCCCTTAGATTATATAGTCTAAGAACTTCGGGAGCTGCTGCACCAGCACAACCTATCAAAAAGTTAGTTTCAACCATAGCATTCTTACGCTTTACACACTTAATTGTAATTGTAGTGTGACGAAAACTAGAGAGAAAGGAAAGACTCTTTAAATCAGAATAAAATTAATTCAACTTAATCAAATTCATACTACACAATTTAAATGATCGCATTTCTTGAAATTTTGCTTATGTTTTTTGATCTGATTTATCTGCTAAACTTAAGCCAAATTTGAGCGATCGCAAATTGCCTATCTTTTTTTCCGTCAGTAGCTAATCTAAAAGCGCGCTTCAATATCGCCATTCTCACCACTGGGAAACTTCAATAGTCACGATTCACTAACTCTACAGAGATCGCCCTAGTAAGAAATTTATTGTAGTAGGAAACGAGCGATCGCCATTTTGAAAGAACAGCAAGTAGTTGAGACTATAGAGATTACAAGAGATAAATCAATAAAAAAAAGGATTTAGTAAAAATACCAAACCCCAAAGCATAAATTGCCATCAAATAACGACAAAATTATTTAGTTACTTATTTGCTACTGATAACAGTCTCAATTTCAGGTGCGGTTAAAGACATCAGAGAATAGTCATTAACGGTTACATTAGCTTGTTTAACCAAACTAGGTACAGAAGCTCGCATGGTAGTTGTAAGCTGGCTGATCGTAGAGTCATAAATCTGCGTTACCAGCTTTGGATACAAACCGATACCAATAATCGGAATCAAGAGACAGGTAATGATAAAAACTTCTCTGGGTTCAGCATCAACTAAGTTAGTATGATCGACCAATTCTTTATTCTCTGGACCATAAAGCATTTCTCGCAGCATCGACAGCAGATAGATGGGAGTTAAGATGACTCCTACCGCAGCTAAGAAGACGATACATACCTTAAAAGTAGAATTATAGGCATCACTGGTAGCAAAGCCAACAAATACCATCAATTCCGCCACAAAACCACTCATGCCTGGAAGAGCTAAAGAAGCAAAAGAACAGGTTGTCCACATGGCAAAGATCTTTTTCATCTTTTGACCAACGCCTCCCATTTCGTCCAACATTAAAGTGTGGCTACGATCATAGGTAGCACCAACCATAAAGAACAAACTAGCCCCAATCAAACCATGGGAAATCATTTGCAGCATCGCACCGCTAGTTCCCAAGTTGGTAAAAGAAGCAATCCCAATCAAAACAAAACCCATGTGGGAAATTGAGGAGTAGGCAATTTTGCGTTTCAAGTTACGTTGAGCAAAGGATGTCAGCGCCGCATAAACAATATTTACTACCCCTAGTATCACCAAGACAGGAGCAAAAAAAGCATGAGCATCGGGCAACATTCCGACGTTCATCCGCAGCAAGGCATAGCCACCCATTTTCAGCAGAATTCCTGCCAGAAGCATGTGAGCGGGTGCCGTTGCCTCGCCATGGGCGTCTGGAAGCCAAGTATGGAGGGGAAAGATGGGTAATTTGACGCCGTAGGCAATGAGGAAGCCACCATATAAGAATAATTGCAGATTAAAAGCATAATCCTTAGCCGCGATCGCACTCATATCAAAAGTGACGGTATCGCCATAAAATGCCATGGTTAAAGCGGCAATTAAGATAAATAGTGATCCTCCAGCGGTGTAGAGGATAAATTTGGTTGCTGCGTAGAGGCGTTTTTTACCCCCCCAAATCGACAAAATCAGATATACGGGGACTAACTCTAATTCCCACACTAAGAAGAATAACAGCATATCCTGAACAGCAAAGACAGCGATCTGTCCACCATACATTGCCAACATCAGGAAATAGAACAGCTTGGGCTTATAAGTTACTGGCCAAGCTGCCATCATCGCCAGAGTGGTAATAAATCCCGTTAGCAAAATTAAGGGCATGGATAATCCATCGGCACCCACCGACCAATTAAGGTCTAACTGCGGTATCCACGAATAGCTTTCAACTAGCTGTAAATCGGGATTACTAAAGTCGTAATCAAGATAAAAGCCATAAACTAAAATCGCAAAATCAATCAAGCCGATAACCAAGGCATACCAGCGCACTGTCTTACCGTCTTTATCGGGGATTAACGGCAAAAACAAAGACGCCGCGATGGGGAATAAAATACAGAAAGTTAACCAAGGAAAATGGGTCATATGAAAAAGCAGAATTTTTATTAGATACTCATAAATTTCCGATCTTCCTTACATGTTCCAAGGTATTCTTGATTACCCCTAGCATTCTTAACAAATTGTTTATGGGTTGGCTGTTTTTCTACAGGGGATCACTCCAGTTGCTCCACAATACTTAACCTACTGCCAAATATTCTCCGCGAATCAAGCGAATCTGGGCCAGGGTAAAAATAGTGGGGATTACTCGACCATAATTAGTGGCGATCGCTTTCCAGCCTAAATCTGCGACGAAATAGCCCCAGATAACAGGACCCAAAAGGCTAAATACCCCTCTAGCAGTTCCATATCGGGCGGCATTGGTAACCATGCCTTTTTTTGCTGCTTGAAGGGCTAACTGGTTACTCAAGCCAGCAACAGCGGTAGTACTGCCTTTTACTAGCGCTGTCTTTGCCGCCTGATAGGTAGCGAAGTGAATGGCGAACTGTCGGGCAATATGTTTGAGCAGCCAGGACTTGAGTACTGTGCTCACTGCCACAATGCCACTGCCTTTAATAATAATTTTTAGGGGACTATGCTGTAGCTGTGCTGGTAAAGGTTCAGGGGGGTTTACTGTGGTTAAAGAAAGACCTACTTGAGCCTGGAGTGTTCTTTGCTCATGCAGTGGCAGCTTCTCCCAGGCGGTGCTGACCAAATGTAGAAAGATTTCTGCCTCAATATCTGTAGCTGGCATCCTTCCAGAGTAGGGAATCTTGAGGTAATGGCAAACTTTAATTAATATTTCTCGGTAGCTAATTTCTTGAGTTCGTCCCCGCAAGACGCTGATGCCATCGGCTGCTAAATAACGAAATCTCTGGTCTAGTGAATCGAGCCACAGGTCTAAATCTTGGCTTTGAACGAATATTGGCTCTGGAGTCTGCCAATAATCTAAAGGATTAAAGCGGCGATGAAATAATATCTGGGTTATCTGCTGTAGTTCCTCTACTGTCGCCAAAGCTAATCCTGCTGTCAGTTCATCCAATGTCGTCTCCTCCACAACATCGCCTTATAATTAAGCTGTCTGATGTTAATTGTTTAACTACTGAATTATAGCTAAGAGTTTGAATCCTGATTACTAAATTAATTGCAGCCCCAAAGTTATCCCCAGACTGATTATGCCCAACAATGAGCTAGCTTTGATTAAGCCGCCGATATTCGGGTTGAGTATTTGCCACCAACAGTATGACAAAACAATAGTTAGCGCAACACAGATCGCAGTGGCAATTAATATCGCCTCCGACCCGCCCCAAATCAAACCACCGAAAGTTACTAAAATGACGGGAATAATGATACTCAAAGCTAACCCTTGCCATCTAGCCTGACGATCCCAACTAGCAATAGTTGCTGCACCCAATTGGGTTATGCCAATGGCTGCCGCTGCCAAAACAGCGATCGCAATATTGATCAAACTAAATTCAATGTGACTCAAGGCAAAATTAATGCTGGCTACTGTAATTATGCTCAAGCCAGATATTCCCAGAGTTCCTATAATTACTTTTGATTCGGTTAAAGAATTTAACTGAGTAGCAATATCTATATTGTCTCCCTTCGACAATTGGTCAGATGAATCAAGCTCTACCAAAGCTTGTTTAGCAGCTAAAGCATCGGGAAAACGCTGACTTAATTTAGCGTTGGTCATTTTTTTTAACCACCCTAAAAACTGCGGTGCGATATCTGGCAACAGTAAATCCAAATTTAGCTGATAGGGATCGTCTGTTGATGCTGTGGCACTAATATCGGTCAGGTCTTTATTGGTCAGCAAATAAACCAAAGTAACCCCAAGACTATAAATATCTGAAGCCAAAGTTGGCTTCAGGATTTGTTCGGGGGCGATAAACCCAGGAGTTCCTTTAAACAAGCTACTAGCAGCATTTTCGTAATTTTCTAAACGAGAAAAGCCGAAATCAATGAGATAAGTGTTCAATACCTCGTCTAGTAAAATATTTTCAGGTTTGATATCGTGGTGCAATATGGGAGGAGTTTGCTGCTGTAAATAAATTAAAATATCTAAGACATTTAGGGCAATTTGTTTGACTTTGTCCCAGCTTAATTGCCGATAGTGGGTGCAATCACTAGCTGCAATATATTTTTGGATCAAGCAAAAGCCATTATCGGTCTCAAGACTTGCCAGATATTGAGGAATATAAGGATGATCGAGTTGTTGTAATACTTCAATCTCTTGCCGATGAGCCTTGTAACCAGACCAACTGGAATTAGCTTGAGCAAAACAAAACTGCTTAATCACTACTATCTGTTGTGTCTCAATATTTACGGCTTTCCAGGTAATTCTACCCCCTTCTCGATTACGTCCCAATTCTTGTTCTATGCTATATCCATAGCGAGATAAGTCTGGGTAATCACTCATTTTAAACTTTTACAATTAATGTTTATTAATTAATCATAATAGCTTTAAATTTATGATTAAGATATTCATAACTAAGCTATTTATAATATAAACTTAGCTGTATTTTGTATTAAGCAAAATCATAGGCGATGAGACTATAGTAGTCGCTTTTAAGTACTGTTTATAGTCAAACACAACCAAGTTTTATAGATATAAATCTTTAGTGATATTTTAGTAAAAGCTTTCTAGCAAATAAAGCGATTAGCTGATTGCTTACCTTGTATCTAGTGTGATACAAGATACAGAACAATTAGAAAATATAAGATATCAAAAACTAAATTTGATTATCACATTTATGCATAAACCCTAAATAAACACCTATAAACTAAATAAATATTATCAATATCAGGCGGCACCAAGGATGCTGACCTTATCTAGATAGACTATATGTATAATGCCAACTAAAAATATATTATTGGTAGAAGATAACCCCGATGATCGCGAACTAATGAAGCTAGCTTTCGCTCAAGGAGAAGTTCCTCACAATTTAATCGTTGTTTCAGATGGAATCGAAGCTTTGAACTATTTAGAACAGAAAGCAACAGAGAGTAATTCAGAGATTGTAAATGCTCGCAGTCTGACGAAGATGCCTGCATTAATTATCTTAGACTTAAATCTTCCCAAAATTAACGGCATTGAGGTTTTACGTCGAATTCGCTCCAATCCGCGAACGAGAATCCTTCCCGTTGTCATAATTAGCTCTTCAAATGAGCCACAAGACCTAATTGAAAGCTATATTAATGGTTGCAACAGTTATATCAGAAAACCGATCCACTTTACACAATTACAAATTTTTGTTAGAGAAATAAGTACGTATTGGTTAACGGTTAATCAGCTGCCACCTGTTTTTGGAGTCCTAAATGAATGAACTTCTGCGAGTCTTGATTATTGAAGATTCAGAAGATGATGCCGAACTATTAGCTATTGCCCTAGAACAGGGTGGTTACAGTATAATTTATCAAAGAGTTGATACCAAAGCTGCTATGCAAACTGCGCTCTTGTCGTCTCAACCCTGGAATATTGTGATTGCCGATTATTCAATGCCCCAATTTAGCGCGATCGCTGCTTTGGAAGTTCTTAAGGAACATCAGCTTGATCTTCCTTTCTTGATCGTTTCGGGTAAGATTGGTGAAGATACTGCTGTGGCAGCGATGAAAGCAGGCGCTCATGATTATCTGGTTAAAGGCAAGTTATCTCGTCTCATCCCCGCAGTAGAGCGAGAATTAAGAGAAGCAGTCTTAAGACAAGAATATCGTGATGCTCAAAAAAGATTGCGCTATCTGGCTTACTACGACAAGTTAACTGGCTTGCCCAATAGAACTTTATTTTTAGAGCATTTAAGCCGTGAAATTGCCCAAAGTGCCGAAATTTCTTCAATTTACCCCCACTCTCGGCTATTTGACCACAATTACCCTAACAATTGCTTTTTTGCCGTACTTTTATTGAGCATTGATCGTTTTCGCAGCATTAAGCATAGTTTGGGCTATGTAATCAGTGAACAGCTATTAGTAGCGATCGCCAAACGTTTATCACAGAATGTCGCTAATCTTGATTCTCAGGTGGTAGCCAGAATTGGCGAAGATGAGTTTGCGCTATTAATTACAGGGTTAAAAAATGTCAACGATGTTATGAGTCGTGCCGAACATCTCTATCGGGAATTAATCAAGCCCTTGGAAATAGATAACGCCACTGTCTGTTCTACGGTAAGCATCGGCATTGCTTTAAACCAAGACGGTAATCAAGAACCAGAAAAGCTTCTGCGGTGGGCGGATACTGCTATGCAATACGCTAAGATGAACTTTGCCAAGACGGCAGTTTTATTCGACGAACGAATGCAAAGTAAGGCGGTGGAAAAACTACGTCTGGAAAATGACCTACAACGGGCGATCGATAATCAACAACTATATTTAAACTATCAGCCAATTGTTTCGTTAGATACAGGAAAAACTACTTGTGTCGAAGCATTAGTCAGATGGAAACACGATTCTCTCGGCTCAATTCCCCCAGACAAATTTATTCCCATTTGCGAAGAAACAGGACAGATTATTGCTCTGGGTCAATGGGTACTCTCAGAAGCATGTTATCAGCTAATGTCATGGCAGAGATATTTTGCAGCGGATTCTCCCCTCACCATGAGCATCAATTTATCGCGAATTCAGATCTATCACCCAGAATTAATTCCTCAAATAGATCAACTATTACAGAAATTAAAATTACCAGGAAAGAATCTTAAGCTAGAAATTACCGAGAGTACCTTGATGGAAAATACCCAGGCTGTCACCAAGGTTTTAGAGCAGCTCAAGGAGCGAGAAATCAAGCTGTGTTTGGATGATTTTGGGACTGGATACTCTTCTCTTAGTTACCTACGTTATTTGCCCGTAGATACGGTTAAGATAGACCGTTCTTTTATTGGTCCAGAAATAAATAACACTAACTACGATATTATTAAGGCAATCATTAATCTGGCTCATAGTCTAGGTCTAGATGTTGTTGCCGAAGGAATCGAAACCGAAGCACAATTAGATATATTGCGAGGCTTGGGTTGTGAATATGGGCAGGGTTATTTCTTTGCTTATCCGCTTAATGGCTGTGATGTTTTAAGTGTAGTACGGCAATAGCATTAAACATTGAACATTGAACATTGAACAGCATGTAGGGTGGGCAAAGCTGAAACTCTCAAATTCTCTAGGAGTTAATCAACTTATTTTGCCAACCATTAACAGTAATCAGTAATTAGTTAGATTATGTCTGATATTAGCAACTGGGAACATAAGTTTATTGAGACGAACGGCATTAGGTTGCATTACGTTGATCAGGGAACGGGAAAGTTGATGTTGATGCTTCATGGTTTTCCTGAGTTTTGGTATTCTTGGCGATATCAAATCGAGGAATTTGCCCAGGATTATCATACAGTGGCAATTGACCTGCGGGGATATAACGATAGCGATAAGCCCGAAGGAATAGAAGCTTATCAGATGTCAGAATTTATTGAAGATGTTAAGGGAGTAATTAAAGGTTTGGGCTATCAAGATTGTATCTTAGTAGCTCATGATTGGGGTGGTGCGATCGCCTGGAATTTTGCTTATGCTTATCCTGAGATGGTGTCAAAACTGATTGTGTTAAACATTCCCCATCCTGCTAAGTTTACTGCTGGATTAAAAACTCCTCAGCAGCTACTTAAAAGCTGGTACATATTCGCCTTTCAAATTCCTTGGCTACCAGAATGGCTGTTCGAGTTAAATGATTACCAGGCGATTAAAGAGGCTTTCTCGGGCATGGCAATTGATAAAACGGCATTTAGCGATGCTGACTTAAATGCTTATCGAGATGCTGCTGCCAAACCTGGGGCGCTTACTGCCATGATTAATTATTATCGCGGCATTTTTTCTAAACTATTTGAAGGAGATCAGCAACAGTGGTTGGGTTTAGAAGTACCGACATTAACTATTTGGGGTGAGAACGATACTGCATTGGGCAAAGAATTGACCTATGGCACCGATGCATATGTTAGAGATTGGCAAATTAAATATATTCCTAGCTGTAGTCATTGGGTGCAGCAAGAGCAGCCAGCATTAGTTAATCAATATATCCGAGAGTTTATTTAATTCTCCATAAGACTGACAATATATACTGTTATGTTCAGATCAAGAGTGCTATGGTTAATCACGACACAGTTAACCCTCTACTTCAAGCTGATAGCTACCAACATAACATCAACATATGTCTCGCAAACCACATGTATTGCCAGGAGATAGTTTTCCTCTTGGAGCAACCGTATATCCCAACGGAGTAAACTTTAGCGTCTTTTCTCAAACTGCGTCGGCGATTGATTTATTACTATTCAATACTGCTCAAGCCGCAAAACCTACTTATGTGATTAAGCTCGACCCACAGCATAACAGAACTTATCATTACTGGCATGTTTTTGTGCCTAATCTAAAGGCAGGACAAATTTATGCTTATCGAGCTTATGGAGAATTTGCTCCTGAAACAGGAAATCGTTTTGACAAAACCAAGGTATTGCTCGATCCTTATGCTAGAGCTATTGTAGGGGAAGAATTTTATGATCGCCAGGCAGCATCTCGCCCCGGTAGTAATTGCGCCCAAGCCTTAAAAGGAGTGGTAGTCGATCCCTGTAGCTATGATTGGGAAGAAGATCAGCACCCCAGGACTTCTTATTCTTGCACTGTAATTTATGAAATGCACGTCGGCGGTTTTACCCGTAACCCTAATTCTGGTGTGGCCCCCGAAAAACAGGGAACTTATGCTGGCTTGATTGAAAAAATTCCTTACCTCAAGGAATTGGGTATTACCGCAGTAGAATTACTTCCTGTTCACCAGTTCGATCCCCAAGATGTTCGTCCTGGTTTAAAAAATTATTGGGGTTATAGTACTATAGGCTTCTTTGCCCCTCACCGAGGTTATAGTTCTCATCGAGATCCCCTAGGGGCGGTCGATGAGTTCCGTGACATGGTTAAAGCTTTACATCGAGCGGGCATTGAAGTGATTTTAGATGTAGTGTTCAATCACACCGCAGAGGGCAATGAACATGGACCAACTCTCTCCTTTAGAGGATTGGATAACCAGACCTATTACATCCTCGAAGATAATCTGGCAGAGTATAAAAACTATAGTGGTTGTGGCAATACCTTCAAAGGTAATCATCCTGTGGTGGGAAGGTTGATTGTTGATTGTTTGCGCTACTGGGTTTCAGAAATGCATGTGGATGGCTTTCGTTTTGACTTGGCTTCGGTTTTGTCCCGTGATGTCTATGGAGAGCCAATTGAAGATGCAGGAGCCTTGAAAATCCTTTCTATTATTGAATCCGATCCTGTGTTGGCGGGAAGTAAATTAATTGCCGAAGCTTGGGATGCTGCGGGTTTATATCATGTAGGTAAGTTTGTCGCTCAAGCCGACTGGTTTTCTGAATGGAATGGCCCTTTTAGAGATGATATCCGACGTTTTGTCAAAAGCGATCGCGGTGCGGTAAATAATTTAGCGGCTCGTGTCTTAGCTAGTCCAGATATTTACGTCCGTCTGGATACTGATATCAACCGCTGCGTCAATTTTGTTACCTGTCATGATGGTTTTACTCTTAATGATTTAGTTTCTTACAATGAAAAACACAATGAGGCTAATCGAGAAGATAGTCGAGATGGAGCAAATGATAACTTTAGTTGGAACTGTGGATATGAGGGGATTACGGCAGATCAAGAGGTTAATGAATTACGCTGGCGGCAAATCAAGAATTTTCTAACTGTGTTATTTATGTCTCAGGGAACACCGATGTTGTTGATGGGAGATGAAATTAGGCATACTCAATTAGGTAATAATAATGCTTATTGTCAAGATAATGAGCTAGGTTGGTTTGACTGGAGTTTGGTTGAGAAAAATGATGGACTGTTGCGCTTTGTCAAGAAGCTGATTCACTTTTCCCAAGGACTAGCTATTTTTAAGGAGGAGAACTTTCTCCAGGTAAACAAAGTCAGTTCCAAACCCCACATCATTTGGCATGGACAACGTCTGTGTAAGCCTGACTGGAGTGAAGACTCCCACTGTTTAGCTTTTTCCCTATGTCATCCCCGCAGTAATGAGCGCTTACACATCATTTTTAACGCTTATTGGAAACCTCTGGAGTTTGAGTTACCGTCACTCAAGCTTTATAATTTTTGGCATCGTATTGTAGATACGTCCTTGGCAGCACCTGAAGATATTGCTGATACCTCGTCTGCGATGAAAATCTACGACAATCATTATCTGGTAGAAGCAAGGTCTTCTGTGGTCTTGTTAGATGGGGGTAGTATCATTCCCATTCCCGATTTTAGACTGTAGATGTATAACAATAATCTGTATCATTGATTCGGGGGACTGGGGATTGGGGATTGGTTAAGAATTAATCCTACAACTTGTCTGAATTTCGATCTATTTGATTCATATGGTTTTTATTTGGAATGACTATAAACAAAATAGTTAATTGTTTTTTTGCCCACCCTACATGCATGCTTTTTAACTAGCGAAATTAAGAAATGTTGTTAATTAAGACTTATGTAATACGAATGCTTGTAACTTGATTAATGTAATATTCTCTGAATCAAGTTTTGCACCCAGATATCACTATGAGCGAGAAACAAATCTTTGTACAAGGAGATTACTATGAGCAAAGCGGTAATCATGGTGCTGGTCATGTCAGTGATAGTAATTTTAAAGGACAGACTAAACTTGGTGGCATAATTAACGAGGAAAAAGAAAGCATCAACAATACTTCTGACAAGAAAACAGAAACTACAAAATTTCTGGAAATAACCATCAGCGCAGAGTTTGAGGCAATAGATCTAGAAGATATTAAGCAAATTCACTTTGAATTGATCTCAAAGCTTGAAAAATAAAAGCTCAAAAATAAAAATATTAATTTTAATATTGCTGATGCGAAACCAGGCAGTATCAAGTTAACTTTTGAAGGTTCAGAAGATGAACTAAAGCAAATTAAAGCTTTAATTCAATCAGGAGAACTTACTGAACTATCAGGCAAAAAGATTGAAAACGTAAGACTAATTGATTCAGAATCCGAAGAAAAACTAAGAAATAAAGTAAATAATAGAAATCAATTGGTACAGGAGCTTAGAAGTCAAAATATTCCAGGAAGACAGTTAAAACATGTCGAGCTTAAGTTTTGCGACCTCAAAAATATATTTCTTGAAAAAGCTTATTTAGGAGAAGCTAATCTGAGTTTTGCCAACCTAGAGGGTACCAATTTAAGCCGTGCCAACCTATATAATGCTAACCTAGAGGGTGCCAATTTAAGCCGTGCCAACCTAATTCGTACCTATTTGTTTGATGCTAACCTAAATGGTGTCAACCTTAGTGGTTCCAATCTAGATGGTATCGACCTATTTCGTGCCAACCTAAATGATGCCAACCTCAGTGGTACTAATTTAAGAAATACAGAAATTAGTGACAAAACCAAGCTTGCTAACAAATGGCGTGTAATTTGGGAAATTGTTAATCAAAATGCTAACGATAAAGATTTAAGCAGAGAAGATTTGAGTAATGCTGATTTAAGATATGTCTACTTTGTCGAAGCTAGACTAGTTCGAGCTAAACTTAATGGCAGCCATTTGAATTACGCGAACTTAACTAAAGCTAATTTAATTGGTGCTGACTTGAGCAATACTAAATTACTTAATGCTGACTTTACTGATGCAGATTTAAGCGCCGCTATAGTTGAGAATGCACGCTTTGGTGATAACGAAGGTATTTCCGAGATTATGAAGCGTGACCTTAAATCCAGAGGTGCAATTTTTGAAGATTCTCCAGGCGATCTCTCGAAAGTTTATTCTCCATCCCCGACACCTGTAAAGTAAACAACCTTTGTTTCTCATCAAAATTCAGGCAAATTTTGTAATGCGTTTCAAAATGCGATTACCCGCAGGGTACGCTGAGTCTATTAAAATGAAAAAATAAACAACAATTATGGATTACCGCGACATCATAACTATCGAGCCAGGAAAACGAGGCGGAAAACCCTGTATTCGGCGCATGCGAATTACTGTATATGATGTATTAGGTTGGTTGGCAGCAGGAATGTCTCACTCTGAAATTATAGAAGATTTCCCCGAACTTACTGAATCAGACATTAGAGCTTGTTTGGCGTTTGCCGCAGATAGAGAACATAGCTTAGTTAGATCGGTAAGTACCAATTGAGATTATTATTTGACCAAAATTTAAGCCGAAAGTTAGTAAACAGACTGTCAGATCTATTTCCCGATTCCAGTCATATTCAACTTCATCAATTAGCGGAAGCTGATGATAGTGAGATTTGGGAATTTGCCAAGGCTAATAACTTTTGTATTGTTACTCAGGATGCTGATTTTGCCGAAAAAAGTCGTTTGTATGGTTCGCCACCTAAAGTAATTTGGTTGCGTTGTGGCAATGCACCAACTAGACAAGTTGAAGCTTTACTACGATTTGGAGAACAGGCTATTAAAGAATTGATGCAAGAGCCAAATTTACACTGCTTGGAACTTTATTAGTATTTGACTATTTTAATTTTAGAGTATGCGATCGCATTTTTCAACTAGCGAAATTAAGAAATGTTGTTGATTAAGACTACTGTAATACGAATACTAGTAACTTGATTAATGTAATATTCTCTGAATCAAGTTTTGCACCCAAATATCACTATGGGCGAGAAAAATATCAACCTTAACCTGACTTTTAATGATCAAAGTGGTAATTTTGGCATTGGCAATGCTGGCGAAAGTGAAATTAAAGGACAAGCCAAACTTGGTGGAACAATTAATAAGACAAAAGAAATCACAGATACTACTCAACAATCCATAGAATCAAAGACAACTATTGAAGATAAACAAGAAGGAAAACCACTATACAAAATAGTAATTGAAGGAAAAGTTGCAGAAATAGACTATTTAACGATTGAAAAGATTAGACGAAAATGTTCTGAGTTCAATCAATCGCTCGGAAGTTTATGATCCCACCCCGACACCTGTAAAGTAAACAACCTTTGTTTCCGATCAAAATTCAGGCAAATTTTGTGATGCGTTCAAAAATGCGATTACCCGCAGGGTACGCTTTGCGATCGCAAACGCAACTGCCGCATGTAGTATTTTTCGTTATGGACTCGATCATCTGCGTTCCATCGTTACCGATCTCGATTTGAAACAAGATGAATTTCTTTTCTTCTTACAATTTTTGTCCTGTACTTAGAAAGATGGACTCTGAATATAATTTCAGTCGAGGAAAACGAGGTGCTGTCGAACCAGTCTCAACAGGAAAAACTCGTATTACCATTCGTATCGATGGTGATATATTTTGGCACGGTTTCGTGACTTAGTTTACGAAAGAGGTGGTGGCAATTATCAAACATTGATTAATGACGCACTGCGACAACACGTTCATTCAAAACGCGAACCATTAGAAGAAACATTACGCCGAGTTTTAAGAGAAGAACTAAAGCCAGAGAAAAAACAATAAGCTCTCTCTCTTAGCAGGTTGCGATTGCGGTTGCAAAGCAAGTCTGTAGGACTCAGCTAGCGGTCGGTATCCCTGCTTAATATTTGCCTAACATTTCCTAATATTTACTAGGAACAAAAGATTGAGTTTCTAAAGGTGGACGTTCATAGTCGATCGCTTTTTGTCTGGGTGGCAATTCAATTTTCTTGGGAGGAAGTTCTTCATAGGGAACAGTCTCTAGGAAATGATTGATGAAGTTTAAGCGGGCTTTTTTCTTGTCATCTGCTGCAACTACATGCCAAGGAGATTCGGGAATATCTGTATAGGCAAACATGTCATCTTTGGCACGGGAATAATCAACCCATTTTTCCCTCGCTTTTAAATCCATCGGGCTAATTTTCCAGCGTTTGGTGGGGTCGTTGATGCGATCTTGAAATCGTTTTTCTTGTTCTTTGTCGCTGACTGAAAACCAATATTTGATTAAGATAATACCTGCACGCTGAATCATCATTTCAAATTGCGGACAGGAGCGCATAAACTCGTTATATTCGTCATAGGTGCAAAATCCCATCACTTTTTCCACACCTGCGCGGTTATACCAACTGCGATCAAACAGGACTATTTCCCCTGCTGCGGGAAGATGAGCCACATATCTTTGAAAGTACCATTGAGTTTTTTCGCGATCACTTGGTGTGCCTAAAGCTACTACCTTGCAAACTCTGGGATTGAGGGTTTCACTAATACGTTTGATCGCTCCTCCCTTACCTGCGGCATCTCTCCCTTCAAACAACACTACTACTTTTAATCCCTTGTGCTGCACCCATCTTTGCAACTTTACTAACTCTATCTGTAGCTTAGCTAGTTCTTTGTTGTATTTTTTCTTGCTTAACTTTTTCTGCTTTTGTTTTGCTTTTTTATTTTTTTCTTTTGGCTGTTCTATTTTACCATTTTGCTCAATTTTACTCATCTTTACTCTTGCTCTTAATTCCTTATGCAATAACTTATAGCAATTATTAAAACCAGAATGATCCGAGTAAACTTAACTTAAGCTTTGGTTTTAATCATGGTGAGGAATTGTTAAAAAATACGATGCTTATGGTATTAATAATTAGCAATTTTAAGTAATATTAAATTTAGTTTCGATTGAATATAATTAGAAAAATTATAAGTTCAGATAATATTATGAAAAAATTCCATATAGCAATTTCTACTAATAACATTGCAGCGACAGTTCAAGAATATAGCGATCGCTTAAACGCCCAGCCCAGCCTAGTTATACCAGGAGAATATGCTTTGTGGCGAACTGACACTTTGAATATTTCAGTCAGACATGATCAATCTGCTGCCACGGGTAGTTTAAGACATCTGGGGTGGGAAGATTCTAACGCCCTCCAAATGTCTGCCAATACTGATATTAACGGTATTGTTTGGGAACACTTTAGCGCTGAACAACAAGCCAAAGAAATTGAAGAGATTTGGTCAGAAGTTGATTATCAACCTGAATCAGTTTAGATTATATAGCAATCCTATTTGAATCATGAAAATTTGAATGGAGGCAAGGCAGAAGGCAGAGGGCAGAGGGCAGAAGTTATTTTCACGAATGATTTAGGATTGCTATACGCCTGATGTTGATCTGATTGACTGACAAAACTTTCAAGAAACATTGTAGGAATAAGTCATAATTTTGAACTCTAACTGATACGTTCGTCTTTGATGTTGCTTGAGAGATGCCATCGCAGGATGAGGATCTTTATTACCAAAGAAAGTAACATTA